>CALBSZ010000725.1 GCA_937967665.1 uncultured Planctomycetaceae bacterium | reverse complement strand
CTTTTTGACAGAGGATTTGCCCGCCAAGCTCAGCCAGGTCCAATGGCATGATCTTGCCCGGATAGGGTGCCGCGAAAGCGACATGCTGCTTCCCGCCTCCGTGATTGGTAAAGTGTGTCATGAACCACGATTCCCCCGTGATGGCACGCTTCCCCATGTTCAATGCCTTGCCGAAAAATCCCTGGTTGGGCTCCGAACCGTCGCCCATCTTGGCTTCGAATTGAATAGCGCCTTCCACGTACGTCATCGCGCCCGCTTCGGCAATCACCGTTTCGCTCGGGTCGAGCTCAACGATCACCATCTGCATGTCGTCACCGACAATCTCATAGTCCAGTTCGTGACACGCGCGATGCCCGGTCGACGTTACGGGCAAAGCCGCTTCCGATGTGGCCGGCGCGGTGGCAACGAGAATGGCCCCGCAACCGGGACACTTGACTTGTTTGCCAATCAAGTGATCGGGAGCCGAAAGATTTTTTCCACACTGGCAAGTGACGGTAATGGGCATGAATTGCACTCCTGGATTGAATCGAACGTGACGTCTCCAAATTTTGAGGTTGCCGCCAAAAAATTTCCACCTTGAAATCGTCGCCGATATCCGTATGCTAGCACCCTTCTCTGCGACTCGTTTACTGGCGAAAAACGAGGGTTTTTGGGGCGAAAGAAATTTTTCTGCTCCTTGTTGTTGACGCCGGAATCGAAATGAGTAAACTTTTCCCTCACACCAAATGTTGTGGTCAGTGAAATGCCGACTACAATATATAGCGTGGATTATTCGTTCTTCTGGCGGAGGGTTTTTCCATGATTCTCTGCTATTCGTCCTCATTACGTTCAAATCGAAAGGCAGTTGGGCCTGATAATGAATTAGTGTACTAACGTACATTACTCGACCCGCTTTCGACGGAACGACAAAGCATCAGAAGGAGCTGACATGGCCACAGTTACTGAACGCACGCCTGCGCGTCCTGGTCGCGGCATGAACGGTCAAGGATCTACAAGCCTAGGCATTCGGATCACCCCGAAATTCTGCCCGCAAGACGTTGCAGATCCCTTCGACACGGTCTCCTGGGATCTGCGCAGCGCCGCCATCAAAGATGAGAACGGCGAAGTCCTCTTCGAACAAAACGACTGTGAAGTGCCGTCGACTTGGAGCCAGTTGGCGACGAATGTCGTGGTGAGCAAGTACTTTTACGGCGAGAACGGCACACCGGAACGGGAACGCAGCGTCCGCCAGCTCATTCATCGAGTCAGCCGCACGATTTCCGACTGGGGAATTGAAGACGGCTACTTCGACACCCCTGACGACGGCGAGCGTTTTTATCGCGAGCTGACATGGTTGCTACTGCACCAGCACGGGTCTTTCAATTCGCCGGTCTGGTTCAACGTCGGCTTATACCACCAGTACGGCGTGACCGGCGCGGCCTGCAACTGGCGTTGGGACCCGGAAACGAACACCGTCGTCCAGCCGGAAAACCCCTACGAGTTCCCTCAAGGTTCGGCGTGTTTCATCCAGAGTGTGGACGACAACATGGAAGACATCATGCGTTTGGCCACCAGCGAGGCCATGTTGTTCAAGTTCGGCAGCGGCACGGGAACGGACCTTTCCACGTTGCGTTCGCGTCGCGAGAAGTTGTCGGGGGGCGGCAAGCCTTCCGGTCCGCTGTCGTTCATGCGTGTCTACGACCAGATCGCCGCGGTGGTCAAGTCGGGCGGTAAGACGCGGCGTGCCGCCAAGATGCAATCGTTGAAGATCTGGCATCCGGATGTGCTGGAGTTCATCGAATGCAAATGGAACGAAGAACAAAAGGCGCACACGCTGATTGCGAGCGGCAAGTACGAGGCGAACTTCAACGGAGAAGCCTACAGTTCCATTCTTTTCCAGAATGCGAATTTGTCCGTCCGCGTTACGGACGAATACATGAGCGCTTGCGAAAAGAACGGCAAGTGGACCACGCGTTGCGTGCACGACGGCGGCGACGGCCCCGAATACGACGCCCGCTGGCTGATGCAGCGGATGGCCGAATGTGCCTGGAATTGCGGTGATCCCGGTGTCCAGTACGACACCACGATCAACAACTGGCACACGTGCCCGAACAGCGGCCGCATCAACGCCAGCAATCCGTGCAGCGAGTACATGTTCCTGGACGATACGGCCTGCAACCTGGCCAGCATCAACTTGATGAAACTGCGTCAAGACGACGGCCGTTTTGACGTCGACCGTTTCGTCAGCGCCTGCCGCATTTTCTTTATCGCTCAGGAGATCCTGGTCGATCACGCCAGTTATCCCACAGACCGAATCGCGGAGAACAGTCACCGCTTCCGCCCGCTCGGTCTGGGCTACTCGAACCTGGGCAGCCTGATCATGACCAACGGCATTCCCTACGATTCGGACGCGGCGTACGGCATGTGCGGCAGCATCACGGCGTTGCTTCATGGCGCCGCCAACCGGACGAGCGCCGAGTTGGCAGCGGCGGTGGGTACTTTTGACGCGTACGAAGAGAACCGCGAACCGTTCGGCCGCGTGATGCAGATGCATCGCGACGCGGTGGAGGACATCAACGATGACGGACCGGCGTACCTGAAGCAGGCCGCCCGCGACTTGTGGGACGAAGTGCTGCGACAGGGCCGCAAGTACGGTTTTCGCAATGCCCAAGCCACCGTCCTGGCGCCGACGGGCACAATCAGCTTCATGATGGACTGCGATACGACGGGGATTGAGCCCGATATCGCCCTGGTGAAGTACAAGCAGCTGGCCGGCGGAGGCATGTTGAAAATCATCAACAACTCCGTGCCGCTCGGCCTGAAGGTCCTGGGCTACGACCAACCGCAGATCGATCGGATCAAGCAGTATATCGACAAGCACGATACGATCGAAGGTTCTCCGGACGTGAAGGACGAGCACATGCCGGTGTTCGACTGCGCGTTTTCGCCGGCCAACGGCGTACGGAGCATCGGCTGGCGTTCGCACGTGAAAATGATGGCGGCAGCGCAGCCGTTCCTCTCCGGCGCCATTTCCAAGACGGTGAACATGCCCGCCGACGTGACGCCGGACGACATCGCGGACGCCTACACGATGGGTTGGAAGCTGGGGCTGAAGGCCTTGGCCATCTATCGTGATGGTTCCAAACAAAGCCAACCGCTGAACACTCAGTCGGAGAACGGCAAGAAGGAAAAGGAAACCGCCAGTAATCCGCGACCGCCTCGCGAAAGACTGCCGGACACGCGCCAGTCCATCACCCACAAATTCAATGTGGGTGGCCACGAGGGCTACATCAACGTGGGCCATTATCCCGATGGCCGTCCGGGCGAACTGTTCATCACGATTGCGAAAGAAGGCAGCACGATCGGCGGCCTGATGGACGCCTTCGGCACCGCTATTTCCATCAGCATGCAGTACGGCGTGCCGCTGGAAGCGCTGGTGAACAAGTTTTCGCACATGCGTTTCGAGCCCATGGGACATACGTCGAATCCCGACGTGCGCATCGCGAAGAGTGTCGTGGACTATATCTTCCGCTGGATGGGCGTCACGTTCATGCCCGGCTATCGCGAGGCCAACAGCGGATTGCCTCCGAAAGCCGACAGCGAAGCAGGCGACAAGGCCGACACGCCCGCAATCGCCAAGAAAATTGCGGGGCAAGACGCCACGGAACCGACGACTCCCAGTCATCGTGTCGATACCGTCAATGGCCAGGTCGACCTGGAAGCACTCGATCGCGCCGGTGTTTCCGCCCTGGTGAAGGAAGGGAATTCGCCGCAAGTCCGCAGTGACCAGTTCGCCCGGTTCCAGAGCGACGCGCCTAGTTGTGATAACTGCGGTGCCATCACCGTGCGTAATGGCAACTGCTATCTGTGCCACAACTGCGGGAACAGCATGGGCTGCTCCTGATAGCACGCTCCGCCCCACTTGTGACTCCCAAAGCGTCACCGCCTATAATGGCGGTGACGCTTTTTTTGTCGGCCGATCGCCGTTGTCCGCCGATCGCCATGGGGCCGCGTTTACAGGCAATACCGTTCAAAGTATGTAGGACGGGCACTCTTGCCCGTCACATCTTGTGCTGGCGTTTTCACGCTCGTACAAGATGCGGTATGAGCGACGGGCAGGAGTGCCCGTCCCACGTGAAAATTGAACGGTATTGCGTTTACAGGTCACCCAAGAATCGCAACGTTTTTGCAGGATTCCCCGCAAGACTTTTCGCACTGCGGTAACTATCTATTCAGCTATGACGCAATCCGCTATCGAACATGGCGACAAGGCCGTCGCCGCGCAACCGCAAATCGATTGGCAGCAGGTGCTTACCGAGCATGATCGATGGCTGCGCACGGTGGTCTATGCCCGCGTGGGCGATGCGGATGCCGTGCAGGACGTGATGCAGGAAATCGCCCTGGCGGCGGTGGCCCAGAAGGCGCCGTTACAAGATCCGGCGAAGGTCGCACCGTGGTTGTACCGCCTGGCGCTGCGGCAGTCGCTACTGTATCGACGCACTCAAGGTAGAAACCGACGCAAGTTACAGAACTACTCGGCCCAGGCAGCCGTCGAGCGCCCTCATTCCCCCCCCGGACCGCTCGATTGGCTGCTGGCCGACGAACGAAAGCAAATGCTGCGGAGGGCATTGGCCAATCTCTCGCAGAGTGACGCCGAAATCCTGCTCCTCAAATACACGGAAGGCTGGAGCTACGGGCAGATTGCCGATCATCTGGGAGTTTCCCATAGCACGGTGGAATCGAGACTCCACCGCGCCAGAAAACGATTACGTGATAAATTAAGTGGAGTTTGATCCCAGTCGCATCAAGGTTTTTCCAAGCACTGGTTCGTTGGCACGAATCGAGTAGTCTCATGAACGAATCCCACATTCCCCAATCGGAACTCGACAAGTTGGTCGATGGCGAATTGACCACGGAACAGTACCGCGTCCTGCTGCAGACGCTCGACAGCACCCCGGACGGCTGGAAGCGGTGCGCGACAGCTTTCCTCGAAGCGCAAGTTTGGGAAGCAGATTTCGCGGAACTCCCCCCCGCGTTGAAGTCTGAGACCGTACCTGCCGCCCCGCTCGCCCTGGGCTTTCGCGTCAGCCAGGTATTGAACCTGGCCGCCGCCGTCTTGCTCGCGTTCGGACTCGGCGCCATCGCCCACAACTGGTATCAGGGCCGACAGACGCAATCAGAAACTTTCGGAGGACTCGCTGAACACCAGCCGGCCGAACCGAGTCAAGATTCTTTGGCCACCACCGAACCACAATTGGCCGCGGAACCGGAATCCCCAGCTGCGGACGCAACGAGACCGGCATTAGGTAATGTCGAACTGCTGATGACCGCGGAAGATGGCACGACCAACCGGCGCCGGCTGCCGTTTTACAAACTTCGCGACGTTCCCGCGCACGCGCTCGTCGGAAGTGACGTTCACCCGCCGGCCGATGTGCAATCCGCTCTCGACCGTCTAGGACTCCGCTTTCAGCGCCAGCGTGTTTTCAAACCCCTTTTGCTGGAAGACGGCCGCCGCATGGTGGTTCCCGTAGAACATGTAGAAATCGTACCGGTCTCCGGACCAACATACTAAAAAAGGGGACTGTCCCCATTTTACGGAGGAGATGAAAAATGAGTTGGAATCAAATCACTGCCAGCACCCTTGCCGTAGCCATGCTTGCCGCGCTCGGTACACCGCTCCGAGCCGACGACAAGAAGGTCAAGGACGACGAAACAACCGTCAAACCGAAGGTCACGATTGAGTTGGATGGCGAGGGGGCGCAACTGCGCAGCAATCTCGCGCGTCGCGTTTTGGGACGATTCTGGATCGGCATTCAAGCCGCACCCTCGTCCCCCGTATTGCAATCGCAACTGGACATCCCGGGAGGCGTTGTCGTGCTGCAAACGTTGGAGGGGCACGCAGCTGCCGAAGCCGGAATCCAGCAGCATGACGTGATTACTCAAGTCAACGGTACCGAAGTTTCGAACATCGCCGAATTCATGAAGGCCATTGAAGACAATGGCGATTCGGAAGCGAAGGTGACGTTGTATCGATCCGGCAAAAAGAAGTCGTTGACGGTCAAGCCGCAGGCACGTCCCGAAGAACAGATTCGACTCGGCTTCAGCCCGGATTCCGAGGAATTCAAAGTCGAATCGGAACGCATCAGCAAGTGGCTGGAGAGCCTGGGACGCGAAGGCGATTTCGAAAAGTTCCGCATGTTCCGCTTCGGCCCCGGCATCGTCCTGGATGAAGAGATTGAAATTGACGGCGATGAATTCAATATTGAAGATCTCGAACAGCGAGTGCGCGACGCCTTGAAGAAGCGTTTCGAAGAGCGTGCTGAACGTAAGGTCGAGGCCGAGCGCGAAAGCAAGGACAGCAGCGAACGGGGCCTGGAGGAATTACACCGCGAACTGAAACGGCTTCGCAAAGACCTGGAAGCTTTGAAAAAGAGTTCCACGAAAAAAGAATCCATCTAGCGCCGCGTTCGAGCCGGCTATTCAAACGCAACCGGTAGGGCACTCTGCTGTGCGTGCCGGAATGCCCGCGTGCCACTGCTGGTTTACCGGCAGTGGCCCATTTTACGCGCACTAGTGCTCTGTGACAACTTAGTTTTGGGATTAGCCGCTTTGGCGTTAGCCGCGATTCGTGCAC
>CALBSZ010000724.1 GCA_937967665.1 uncultured Planctomycetaceae bacterium | reverse complement strand
TGTCACGTTGCACAATCGCGGAGGACATTCAGCAATTCTGCACGGGCGCCGTCCGATACGTGCAGGTGACTTGCGGCTTCACACAGCGATTGTACCTGCTCTGATCTTGGCAAACGGGCAATGCTACGCAGACGACGGTCTGTAAAATAGTGAAGAATGGTGGGGTCGCGGCATTTCTCAAGCCAATAAACAAATCCTGGCGGAAGCCGGAGAACCGATAGATATTGGCTGACGCGGGCCTTGGTTACGCCAAATTGGCGGGCAACTTGTCTGTAGCCAATGACGTCGGGCTGGCTCAAGCACCGATGGTATTCCTGCGCAACCTGAACGACATTTTGCGGAGACGGACGTCTTGGACGTGATTTCGCCTCGCATTCGGACCTCGCAACAAACTGAAGTTCCGCCATTGCTCCGTGTTTTCTGTGAAAAACTACCACTTTTGTCGCCACGCAAAAAGTTGCGTTGGGCGTCGTCTCGGGGAGCTTTTTCATCCACCTGGAGCACCGCTCCATTTCGTGTTAACACAGAGGAATCCGCCCCAGTGTCGTCGTCGGGCGGATTTGTCGTTTCTTGGGGCAGCGGTTGGTCATCGTCTGGATGATCCGACGACAATTTCAGCCGGTAAGCTCCCGCCTTCGTATCCCCGACTGGGGGATCGATCTCGATCACCTCGATCAGGTGCTGTAAGAGCGTTGCCTGCTCTTCAGTTTCAGCTTGTCCCAGTAGTTCCGCGACGTTTTTCCATTCGTAAATGAACCGTCGCCCTTCTTCAGAGATGCCGCTCAGCTTGGACAACTGCTGAATGAACTCGTTCTTTTTGTCTGTGAGTTCTTTATTTTCGGATTCGAGAGCCTTCAATTCGTCTTTGACGCTAGCGAGGCCAGCGGACCCACGCTCCTTCAACACTCCGACCAAGCTACCAATCTCGCCGTTGACCGATGCGATGCGTCGGTCCACGCTATCCATTTCTTTTGCGATCCGGAGTCGTTCGTCATCGGCAAAATTCATCGCGTCTGTGATGATCCGCTCTCTAGCCGGTTCGTCGCGGCTAAGCTGAGAAAGGCGTTCGATCACAGCCTGCTCAAGAGCTACGGCTGGCTGGTACGGAGCATCGCACTGGCCACCGCACGTGTGCGACTTGGCCGTGCAAACATAGTAGCTATGTTTCCCGTTGCGGCCCGTACAATTCTTCGGCGTCATCATCGCTCCGCATCCGCATCGCACCAACCCTTTTAGACGAAAGACGCGTTTCGTTTCCTGACGAGGATTCGTTCGGGTCACTCGGTTTCGGTCGAGCAGGACTTGAACACGCTGGAACTGCTCGACGTCGATGATTGGTTCGTGTGCATTAGGGGTACAGACGCCGCCCCATTGGACTTCACCCAAATAAACGCGGTTTTGCAGCATTCGCGAGACCTGCTGCTTGCTGAGCGGCTTTCCGCCAATCGGCTTGCCGGCACGATTCTTTCGCTTCGGCATTCGCGTACCGATCTCTCGGTGATGGGTTACAACCTTACCTACCGACCCCAAACGTTCGAAGTCGTGAAACACCTGCTTGACCACGGGTGCAGTGTCCGCGTCAAGTACAAGTTTCGTTTCGTCGTTGCATGCATATCCCAGCACGTATCCACCGTTCCATAGCCCACGTCGAGTTCGATCCTGCATCGTCTCCGTGGTTCGTTCGCCGGTAAGCTTCCGTTCGAGTTGGGCGAATACCATGATGATGTACAGCATTGCCTCTCCCGTGGCAGTGGACGTATCGAAATTCTCCTGAACACTGACCAGTTGCACACCGTGATCCTTGAAAAACGCCCAGAGTGCAACGAAGTCATCCAGGCTTCTCGTAATTCGATCGAGCTTGCCGGTGACGACTACATCAACGACGCCAGCTTCGGCACTCGCTTTGAGAGCCATTAGCTGTGGACGGTTCTGGTTTTTAGCGCTTCTTCCTCGGTCCACAAATAGTCGCAACTCGTAGGCGCAGCCTTCTTTCTCAGCCCAATGTTTAGCGAACATTTCGATCGCACGCTGCTGTGCTTCAAGGCTGTCACCTTCAAAAGCCTGCCGAGCGGTACTGACACGAATGTAGCCGGCGATCACCACTGCAGCCTTCGTTTCGTTCTGTTTCTTTGACTTGGTCATTCTTTGCCTTTCTGTTTTCACTGTGAGCAGAAGTTCTACTTGAGTCGGCGAGCAATCGCCGCCAGCACATTGGCCATCGCCAATTGTCCTTGCTTGGCCCGTTCACGGTGGGACAGTGCCGCCAGCGGATGCTGGCGGTTCGGGCGGATGCTCGCCGTCAGTTGCAAGTCGATTGCGTTCGCAGATCGCTTTGAGTTAGAACGGCTAACAGGCGTTGTCTTGGAAGAGGGTCGCATACAGGGAACTCCGTATTCCACAAGGGAACTGTCGGAATTGCCTCGTTGCGATCGATTTCGGGGTCAATCGATGCGACCACGCCCAATGGGCACTTGACGCGTGACCACCGGGAGAAGATGAGCGACGACGCAACGCATCCTGTTCAGCTTTGACACGTCGACGGCGTCATCTTCAATAGCTTTAAGATGTTCGTAGAGTCTAGCCGGCAGTTGAGCAGGCCTCAATCGCACATGCCGTCCAAAGGCTTCGAAAAGAAGGCTCCCACGGCACACAGCGGCTGCTTGTGGGCATTAGGATTTTTCGACTTTTTTCAGTCGTGGGCTCGAAAAACGTGCCTCTTTCGCCCCCGATCGAAGATCCGTAGCCTAAGACTGAGCAGCAGTTCAGAAACTGCTCTCGTAGCAAGGCGACTTCCCAGGAGATAAACTACGAAGTCGTCGGTCGCACTGCGCCCGAAATGCCCCGATGCACGAAAGGTATCGATTTGTAACGAGTTATTGAACACAACTTGAACTGGCGCGTGAGCGTCAGGCTGCTGTCTCCGGGAAAATCACCACATTGAACCCTTTTGGGGTTCTTTCCAGAGGACAGACGCAGCACCTGGCAGCCACGCTCCCGAAAGGGAGCGTCGGCGCGGTGCTGATCTGTCCGCGGTTGTGGTGACCGCTCCCGGAGAGGCCCTCGTTCGGCGCTCCTCTTTTTATTTCTTGGGAACGCTGACCCAGAGCTGTCAGCCTTGTCGCTGATCGTCGTTCTTGACGAATTCGATCGCGAGGAGTCCCAGGTTATGAGTAACGATTCAGCCAGGCCTTTATTCTTGTCATCTTGGAAGGTGGAGCCTCCAGCCCACAACTCGAAAGGCCGGCTAACTGAACATGATTCGGGGCCAAGAGAGGCAAGCCCAACTCGACTCAAGAACGCGACATACGGTCAATTAGGCCGCTATTACACCGAGTCCCATCTCGAAGCATGGGTTGCTGGCCAACCAAATTGTCTGTTTCCAAAAGACTCGGTCGAGACGCTGATCTCACAGAACTGTGCCTACTTACTCCCGACGAACCGACGCAACACCATTCCCATCGCGAATGAAACAGAAATCGTAACACGCCCGAAGTTCCCACCGAGGGCGACTGTCGATGGCCTGCCAGTAAAGACCCGATTCTACAAGCCTTCGGAACAGGCTGATGCCCTCTCAGCAGTGTTGCGATCCCTGTTGAAAGAGGACGTCTCGCCTCACCAAATCACTGTGCTGTCTCCGCGCAAGGCGGAGGACTGCTGTGCAGCAAAGGTGACCAGCCCCAGCCTGACACTCATTGGCAAGAGCAATGGATGGAAAGTTGGTTCGCGACTGCTTGATTCAATCACATACTGTACTGTTTCGTCATTCAAAGGGCTCGAAAACGATTTCATCGTCCTGACCGATGTTGACGAGCTCAACAGCGACTGGTGGAAGGGCGTCGTCTATGTCGGCATGACACGGGCTCGAGTGGGACTGTAACCTGATCGACGAAAACCAGTTTCTCGTCAGCTACCCCGAAGTTGTGGAACGTGACAACTCATTCGCCGATTTGGGAAAGTGAAACTAGACGGGAAGGGTCAAGTTGCTTGTCGAACACGGCGCGGACGTACACACCCGCAATCCTCACTACGACGCCACACCGCTATCGGCGGCGAACTTCAAAGGCCAGCGACACGTCGTTGAGTATCTGATGCAGTTCGCGTCGATTCGCGATGCCGTGGAATTCGGTGGGGTCGACCGAGTGCGTACGCTGCTGCGAGAGAATCCTGAGTGCTCCAACTTGCGCGATCAAGCCGGATGCACTCCCTTACACTACCCGAACCAGAACACGCAACGCGGCGAGGAGATCATCGAGCTTCTGATCGAACACGGTGCCGACATCAACGCTAAGAACAACGAAGACCGCACTCCCGTGGACCAGATGTTGCACAACAGACGCGAGGATCTGGCGGATGCTTTGCGTCGCCACGGCGGCGACTCGGCGTGATCGCCACAGCTGAATTAGTCCTTGATGAGCAGCCCTCGGTGTCAGCCTTTGGCTCCACAAGGCAAGTTCTTTCGTAGATCCACATCGCCGTGATCAAACATGTTCATTGGCGTCGCTTGCCTGCGTCATCGGCGATACGGCGGAGTATTGCTTCACCCATGGCAGCGTGCGCAGGGTAGTCCGCTAGCCCTGTATCCAGGAGAACGGTCGCAAAGAACACGGCCCAGCCTTTGGCTC
>CALBSZ010000723.1 GCA_937967665.1 uncultured Planctomycetaceae bacterium | reverse complement strand
ACGTACGTCTCCGCCACGCGTGGAATCACGCCTTCCCCTTCGCGAAGCTGGTCCAATTTAACGCGAACCCCTCTGTAGACGTTTGCCAAGTAACAGCAAAGCCATCGCTGCTCGCGACATCGTGAGCGGCTTCTTTTTTTGTTGCCACAAAAAAAGCGAGGCCCATGCCCCGCTCTTGAATCGACGCGCCGCGGCGGCGTCACGTACCGGATGCTCGCGTCAATCAACCCGGCGCTTCGTAGCGCCGGAGACGCGACGTCGTGGTTTAGTACTTCTTGATCAAGTCAATACGCTCCGTCGGCAGGTCCTGACCGTTGCTGAGAAACCAGTTGGTTTCATCCACCGGCTTGCGGAAAAGGACGAGCTTGCCCGTCTCTTGATCAACGCCGGCATACGCAAAGTCGTAGTCGTCATTCGTTTTCGCCAGCGTCTGCAGGTAATACGAATGATAGCCCTTGTACAAGCCCGCGTAACGCACGAGCCACGAAGCGGCGTCCTCGTGCTTCTCCGTCAGGCGAAATTCGCCTGTGGCCACGTCGATCGTGACATAGTGACCGTTGTACTTGTTGTTGCCGCGCTGCCGGATCACATGCGAACGATATCCCAGCGGCGAGTTCAAGTGCGACTCTTCCCGACGCGACGGCCGTTCAAGCTTCGTCACTTCCCAAAACGACTCGGAGTGGTCCAAGTCACAATAGCGACTCATGCGCAGTTCGCCGGTAGCAAAATCCAGCGACAGGTAATGCCCAAAAAAACCATTGGGCGTACGACAAAGACTCTGTAAAATTCGCGTATGCGGCGGACCATCAGGCGCCTGCGCGATCGTATCACGACTCGTGAATACAAACAGAGCAATGATCAACAACGTCTGCAGAACTAAGATTCGTTTCATTGCTTTCTCCCACGTGGATATACGGTGTCGCCTCTTCCGTTCCCAACCCGCCGGCAGGCTGGATGCTTTTCCCGTGTTGAACTTCGAGGCCGCTTGCATAGTAATTAGCCAGTAGCACATAAACAAGCTTGTTTTTATGCGGCTTCACCAACTTTTTTCCCCAAAATGGGGTGTTAAGAAATTGAAACACGCACACACCCTTATGGAAAACCGAGACACTCCACAGCGCGGGGTGATTGCCGTTGTTTGTCGGCAGGGCCGGTTACTGGTCGTCCGCCGGTCGCAACGCGTCGTCGCTCCGGGAGCGTATTGTTTCCCTGGCGGGGGCGTGGAGGCCGGGGAATCCGAGCCGCAGGCATTGCAGCGCGAGATGCTGGAAGAACTGGGAGTCCCGACGAGGCCGCAGTGCCGAATCTGGAAGAGCACGACGGCCTGGGGTGTGTCCCTGTCGTGGTGGGCCGCGGAATTGCTCGATTTCAGACTGCGGCCCGATCCAGCCGAAGTGGAATCGTTTCAATGGCTTACGGTAGCCGAAGTGCGGGCGCTCGACGGCCTGTTGTCAAGCAATCACGAATTCCTGGATGCGATAGAAGGCGGCAAAATCATTTTTCCGGAGCAAACTGGCGGTTGAACACATCCGGATCATACGGATCAGTTTCCGCCAAGGTGTTCCCGGTCTCTGCGAAGTCCTGAGACGACCAGGACGGCGGCCGCTGCTGGGACGTCTGTAACAGGCTGTCGGCGTTGGTTTCCAGCCTCGCCGGTCGCCGGTCGGGCGTCTGGCTGGCGGCTTGCTTGACCCATTCGACGACGTGTTCGTATTGAGCGGTATGGCCCACGCGGAACGAATTCACGGCTCCGCCGTGGTTTTCGGCCAGCACACGCAGCAACTTGCTTTGCTCCGGAGCATTGGGATCGAGTTGTTCGAGGGTCGCAAAGAGGTTGCGTTGTGTAAACCGCTGCGTCAGTGGCCGGCCCAGAATTGGTCGCAAGAGCTGGTAGGACACTTTGGAATTCGGACCGTGGCAGGCCCCGGTAGCACAGCTATTCATCAGAATCGGTTGAATTGTCGAGGTGAAGGTTTCCATGGTTCCCGGCGGCAGCTGTTCGATCCGCTGCTGCAGTTCCGCGGCCGAAACGGCGGGGGGTGCGGAAACCGTCGGCGATCGGCCGCTCGTGGCCGTTGCCGCTTGCAGTCGTCTTTCGACCACCGTCAAGCGTGGATCATTGGGCCGTAAAGAAGCTGCCAGCGAAAGCTGCTTGACCGCTTGCCTGGCCAGCTCGTGACGCGCGCACCAATCGGCCAATACAAGATGCTCTTCAAACGAGCCGTTCGCAATCTGACTGGCTTTCTGCCGATAGATGTCGTCGCGACTCCGCCCGCGGCACTCCACATCCGCCACTGGAACGTAGACTTGCCCACTTTGGCTGACCGTGACGAGATAGCGGTCTCCGGCAACGGTGACCTTCCCTTCCAGCAGTTGCCCACGCCGAAGCAGCAGGACCCCGAACTGGGGTGACGCGGCAATCTCGTCGCCAAACGCAGCCGCGGGCAGCACCAGCACCGGAATCAGGAATGAAATAACGAAACGTGCGCAAATCATGGCCGGGGAACAGTAGAATAAACATCGAAACGCGTCAATCGAGATATATTCGCTACGACGAGCCGCCGAAATGAGTGCGAATCGCGTGGTAGTATCGCGATTCCGTGCCCGTCCGTTATCTTCATTGACTTGGATTTCTGGTTTCCAACCACGAATCTGCACTAATCATCACGAATATAACATGGATTTCGTACTGAGATACTTGTCCTTTGTGAGCCAGATTCGCTGCACCGGCATCGCAGCGGCGACACACGATCTGTATTGAGAGATGCTATCATTGCGTTCACGGAGGATACCGCATGCCATTTGCCACTCGAATCTTACCTGATCGTCCCGATGTGATCGCGCCGGACGGCTCCGAAGTGCGATTGCTGAACGCGCTGCCGCGCGGCAGTATGGCGCACTTCCTGCTGGCGCCCGGACAAACGTCCGTCGCGGTCGCCCATCGAAGCGTGGAAGAAATCTGGTATTTCACTCAGGGCCACGGCGAAATGTGGCGCAAACTCGGGGACCAGGAAGAAGTGGTCAGGGTAGCTGCAAAGACCTCCATTACGTTGCCGCGGGGAACGCATTTCCAGTTCCGGAACCTGGGAATCGCGCCGCTCGGCGCCGTCGGCGTGACCATGCCGCCCTGGCCGGGCGACGAAGAAGCGTATGAAGTCGCCGGGTATTGGCCCGTCACGTAACACCACAGCGTCCGGTTCGGCCGTCATCGCAATGCGAAAGGTCAGCGAGCGTCTTCGGCCGCAAGTGACTCATGTGCTTGCGCTGCGCGACCCTATTTTAAGCGGACTTCCGCCAGGTCTCGGAAGTGCCGTGTGCGGAGACAAGTGTTGTTTGCACGCGGGGGACCGAGCAGCGGATGGGCCGGGATTCGAACCCGGGGACGCTTTCACGTCACTGGTTTTCAAGACCAGCGCCTTCGACCGCTCGGCCACCCATCCAGGCAATCGACCACGTTTCGATCGCGCACAATGATGTTAGCAAGTCCAAGATCCGTTGCAACCGCAAGATCCATCGTACCAGCCAGCCCGCTTTGTGCCGCATTTCGAGACCGTAGCCGCCCTACTTCCAGACAAGTCCTTCGGGCAGTTTGTTCAGGCACTCGCAGCCCGTGGCGGTGACGATGACCATGTCCTCCACACGAACTCCGCCAATCGCGCGGCAATACAAGCCAGGTTCAATGGTCAAAGCGTCTCCGCTTAGCAACTCGGGCCCATTCTTGTCCAGCAGGGGTGGTTCGTGGACATCGAGTCCGATGCCATGCCCGGTGCCATGCGTCATGGCGCAGTAGTCGACCGACGCGTCCTGGGTCGGCAGGCCCATGGCGTAGCCGGCGTCCCGCATGGCAGCCGTGGTCGCGGCGTGAACATCCTCGCCGGTCACCCCGGAACGCGTGGCCTTGGTGGCGGCGGCTTTGGCAGCGACGACGGCCGCGTGCATAGCGCTCACCGCCGGCGGTATATCTCCATGCACAACCGTGCGCGTGCAGTCGCCCCAATAGAGCGTTGTTCGATTGCGCGGGAAAATGTCGATGATAACGGGCTCCGCGGTTCTCAGTGGCCCGCTGCCCGTGTCGTGGCAATCGGCGCCGACAACACCGCTGGCGATAATGCTGGTGGGATTCGAGTAGCCTCGTTCCAGCAGAAATATGTCGATAGCGGTACGCAGGCGTTCCGACGTCAACGGGCCGCCCTCGACGCGCAGAGTGCCGTCCGCTTGGGCTTGCGCGTGGGCCACCATTTCGCAGGCCATCCGCATGGCTTCTTCCGTGACGCCTTGAACCTCGCGCAACCAGCTGATTTCCTGTTCGTCTTTCGACCTTCTTTCAACGATTCCCATTTCCGGATCGCACGCCACCTGGATTCCCGCCTGCTGGATAAAGTGCGCGAAAAGAAGAGGCAACGTTCGATCAGCGCGAACCTCTTGCACCCCGGCCCGTCGCAGGAACTCGGCAGCGGCCTGCGCCGTGGCGGTTTCACGATCTCCCGACAGACCATCCCGCGGCGCGAAATCGGCCGGGCACGCGATCGCGTCCGCGCACCCGCTGCGCCGCGCCCGTTCCATTTCGATGTCGCGCAGGATGAGCGTCGAATGGTTGTCAATTGTCAGCAGTGCCGCGGGATCGCCCACTTGAAACCGCAAGCGATGGTAGAAGGAATTATTCGTGGCGGGAATGCCCGCGAGGATAGTGGCGTTCATGACTCCGTTTCTGATCGAATAAAGTGCATGCGGTGACGGGAATAAAGAGCGCAAGCTATTTGGAAAACTGCCAGGCAAGGGCGATCAAGCCGATGACAACCAGCGTCAAGCCGGCCAGGGCACTCCAGGATACGTCGCGTGTGGGCACGACGTCCAGCCGCTGCACGCGTCGGCTAAGTTGTGCTTTGCCGCCAGCAATCCCGGCGGGCAATTCCGCTGCCTCGTCCTGCATATATTTCTCGCTGATCTTGAGCATGGACGCTTGCACGGACCGGGCATTGAAGGGGCGCTTGTCCGGCTCCTTTTCCAGTAGTTGATAGATGAGCGCATCCAACTCTTCCGGGCAATCAGCAACGAATTCCCGCACACGGGGTGGCGGCTTGCGGAGATGCTGTTCGAAGAGCTGCGCGAAATTATCTCCTTGGAAAGGCGTTTGGCCCGTGAGCATTTCGAACAGGACACATCCCAGGCCGTACAAATCGGTTTTTCCCGAAACGGTCCGTTCGCCGCAAATCTGTTCTGGCGACATATAGGCATGACTTCCCACCGTCAGGCCGGTCGACGTGATGTCCGCCTCGCCGAGATCCCGAGCGATCCCGAAGTCGCCGAGTTTCAGTTCGCCTTCCTGGCCAATGTAAAGATTCGCCGGCTTGATGTCTCGGTGAATGATGCCGTGGTTGTGCGCGTGCTGCAGTGCCGAACAGATCTGCGTTCCACTGGCCACCGTCTCTTGCCACGTGAGTCTTCCGTAACGGGCCAGGAGCTGTTTGAGCGTGCCGCCTTCGACCAGTTCCATGGCATAGAACAGGTGCCCTTGATCGCTGCCACCTCCAAAATATTGGACAATGTTTGGATGCGACAGTTTTTCAAGGACCAGCATTTCACGTTCAAAACGAGCCGCGATCAACGGGTCGCTGGCCACGATCGGCAGCAATCGCTTGAGAGCGACGATCTGACCGGTCTTGATGTCCGTGGCACGGTAGATCGTGCCGACCGTCCCCACTCCCAGGATCTGGCCGATTTGGAATTCCGAGATTTTTCGTTTCGCCATTGTCGACTCCGCGGACAGCAAGCCCATTGTACGTCGACGATTTCCGTGGCGACACCGGCCTGCGTGCTAGCAGCAGAAATATCCGGAGAATCGTAATTCTCGGCAGAGTCCGCCTTTCTTACTCAACTTCTACGAGACGCATTTCCGATACTACCGTCGAAGGCGGAATAGATCGATCGCGCATCGGTCGTTGCGTATTAACATCCTGGCTGCGTTGGGAATTCGTCATGTCGACTAAGATCGCAAAACTATGGATTACTGGCCTACTCGTGAACCTGGCGGCAGTGGTCGCTCTGGCCGAGGCGCCACATCACTCGCCCTTCATTGACCCGGCGGCAATCCAGGGCGATTTCCAGTTCTTCGCTCCCGTCGATATTGACGTCTACGGGACCCCGCGTCCCGGCAACACGGGCTGGTTCGGGACCTATGACCGCATGCACATCTGGCTCTCCCGGCCCAAGAACGAAGCATCCCGTACCGAGGGAGACTTTACCTGGGGAAACCGCTACGACATCGGTTACATGACCGAGGACAACGAAGGCTGGTTTGCGTCGATCATGCACATCGATGGACCGTTGGCTTTCGACATCAGCGTTGTCGACCGGGGTGAAACGATCCAACCGGACGGCGGTGACAATCCGGTCCTGTTCGATCCCGACCTTAAACTGAGGAACAGCGAGAACTGGGCCAACTATTCCAACGTCGAACTCAACAAGGTCATTCGACTCAGGCCGCTTCACAAAGGCGGAATCCTGGAGCCGTTCTTCGGTGTCCGCTTGTCGGAATATGATCATCACGACATCCAGGAGGTCTTCACGCCATCGATGGGCGGGGCCAACGAGCTGCTCGATACGGACCTCACCAATATCAAGAACATGATGATCGGCGGCCAATTGGGAATCCGCGGATACCGCCGCACCAATCGTTGGATCCTTTCTGGCGAGGTACGGATGTTCGGCCTGCAAAACTTCCAGTCCGCGGTCTACACACAAAGCCAGATTTCCGATGTCGCTGGCGGCATCGGGACCGACAGTGGAACGGCCGTACAAATGCACACCCGGATTTACGACCACGAAGCCGAGTTTGTCTTTGGCGGCGAAGTGCGCGCCGAAGCCGCCTACGAAATCACTCGTGATGTCGCTGTCCGCTTTGGCGCTGAGATCATCCATTTCGGACGCGGAGTGGGGCGGGGCTTCGGCCGCAACGGAATCTACACTCCCAGTGACGAGGACGTGACGGCCTTTGGCTTGACGTTCGGGTTCGTCGTGAACCGCTAGCCATCTGATTCGCCCTGGGAACCGCTCACAAGCGGCATGCCCTGCGGCGCAAACAAACCCCGGGTGCCAAGTGCAAGCCGGGGTCGTGTCGTGTATCGTGTGTGACGCTGCGAAAAGCGCCGAGCACTACGACTTCGCGGCAACGGTACGGAGTTCTTCCAACTGCACGCCCAGTCGGTGCCGCAAGGGACTTTCAGGCCGCAGTTCTTCCAGAAGTGCTTCGGCCTTTTCGAAGGTGACATCCGTGAGTTCGCCCGAATTGACTAGCTTTTGAAAACTTCGTTGAACCTGGGATTCTGTAAGCAACTTAGGCACCTCGTCGACATAAAACTTAGTGAAGAAACAATCACGGATCGGCCACATGCCGTCTGACAGCTTTATTGTATTGAGACCTCTCGGAGCTGCAATACCAAGTTACGTCCTAATTTGACGGTGAAGTCCATGCGTTACACGCAAATCGTGCCACGCGAGCTACGAACAACTCCCCGGTGGCGGGCCGCACGGCACGTGTTACGTTTTCCGGCAACGCCGACAGATTCGCGTCGACATAACAACGAATT
This sequence comes from uncultured Planctomycetaceae bacterium, assembly GCA_937967665.1. GTDB lineage: Bacteria > Planctomycetota > Planctomycetia > Pirellulales > Pirellulaceae > CALBSZ01. The sequence continues at coordinate 7,578 of CALBSZ010000723.1, read as the reverse complement.
CCAATGACAATGAACGCCATGGCAGCGGACCACTTCGATATTGATAGTTTGGCGAAATACCTGCATCTCACTCCACAACAAGTGGCCAAGATGGCGGATCGCGATCGCCTGCCGGGCCGAAAAGTAGGCGGGCAATGGCGTTTTACCGAAGCCGAGATCCATCATTGGCTGGAAGAGCGTATCGGTATTTCGGACGAATCGGAATTGATCGAAGTCGAAGAGGTGCTCGAACGTAATGTGGATGCGCCCGAAGCTATCTCGATCGCGGACCTGCTGCCTCCCGGCGGTATCGCCATCCCCTTGGCGGCGAAGACCCGTTCGTCGGTCATCGCGAGGATGACCGAATTGGCTGCCCAAACGGGCCTGCTGTGGGATCCCGACAAAATGGCCACCGCTCTTGAAAACCGCGAGCAGCTGCACCCGACCGCACTGGACAATGGCGTGGCGCTGCTCCACCCGCGGCGCCCCCTGTCAGGCATTCTGGCGGAACCGTTCCTGGCGCTGGGACGGACCTATCAGGGAATTCCGTTTGGGGCGAGTCGCGGCGCATTGACCGACATCTTTTTCCTGATCTGTTCCACCACGGACCAATGGCACTTGCGGACCTTGGCACGGCTGAGTCGTTTGGTCGGGGATAATGATGTCCTGGAAGCCCTCCGCCACGCGGAAGATGAAGCAACGGCTCGATCCGTTATCGTCGATGCCGAATCGAGGCTCTTTTAAACGCGTGGCGGCACCGTCGCAGCGAGTAACCAACAAGATCATGCCAGCAGTCCTTCTTATCGGCGACCCGTGTCATCCGGAATTCGCGCAAGCGTGCTGGTGGCTGCGTCGGCAAACGGACTTGACGGTATCGTCGCCAGCCGAGGTTCGCGACCTCAACGTGTGGCCAACCACGATCGTCCTGGCACAATCGTACCCGGGGCAGATTTCGAACCGCCAAGTCGACGCCTGGCTTCGCCGCTGGCCGCTGGCCCGCTGCGTTGGTTTGCTGGGCAGTTGGTGCGAGGGCGAGATGCGGACCGGTAACCCCTGGCCCGGCGTCACGCGCATCTATTGGCATCAGTGGTCCTCGCGACTGCCCGCCTTCGTGCTCCCTTCGGAAGACGCCGTGCCCGGTTTTCCCCGCACGCTGACCGAAGATGAACGTTTTCTGCAGCGCCCGCAGGCAACCTGTCGTGGCGGCGGCTTTCTGGCCGTGGTGGCCGATTCGTATACTGCCTACGAGTCGATCGAAGACATTTGCACGGACTCGGGCTACGTCACCACCTGGCTGCGCGGCGACTTCCGCGGCGCCGCACATACCGACGCGATCATCTGGAATTCCGGCGAACTGCCGACGACCAACTTTCTGCAACTCGCCGAAATCCGCAGGAAACTTCCCACACAACCGCTGATCGCCCTGCTCGGGTTCCCGCGCCGCCACGACGTCGCTCGGGCCATGGCCGCCGGTGCCGATTGCGTCGTCTCGAAACCGTTCCTGACCCGCGATCTGCTCGCTCCCCTGGCCGATCTCTTGCTGCTCACAACATCCCGCCAGGCCGCCTAGTCGATTCCCGAATGACGATTCGCGTGAGCGGCGAGTGGGGCTCGCCGCCAATGTTTCTGAGCGCGACCCAGCACTGGTTGAAATCAGACCCATTCGCTAAAATCGCGGGTTTCGAAACGTGCGAGATCCACACTAGGCCCTAAACAAGCGAAGTTGTCATCCGAAAATCGGGAAAATCCGAAGCACGAAATACGAAACAAATTCAAAATCCGAAATTCAAAACCGTTTCACTTGAATTCAGCTGAAACACGATATGCAACCGCCGTTAGGGTTTCCGATTTTTGTATTGGAACATTTGAATTTGTTTCGGTTTTCGATATTCGTGCTTCGAATTTCAATGCCCGGTGCAACAGACCTCGCTTGTTTGAGGACTAGGTGGGGCAGCGCCACGTAGGTTTAAACAAGCGAGTCTCATTGGACAGCGCCAAGCTTGCGGTGCTCCGCCAAAATACAAGCACGCAGCGCGAGCAAGTGTATCCGGTCGTCAGTTACCCATTCGCTTACGATCCGAGCTTGTATGACGACGGAACCTGGCGCTGTCGGACGAAATTCTCGCGTTGACCTGCTTAACCCTCGGCCGCAGGCGCCGGCTCGGTTGAGGCAGGAATTTGGGAGTTGTGTGAACAATGGCGGCGAATCAACTTGACGAGCAGATTGCGGAACATGCCATGACCTGCGCGAAACTGATTGATGAAGTGTCGCGCGTGCTGGTGGGGCAGGAACCAATGGTATCCCGACTCTTGATCGGGATGCTTACCGGCGGCCACGTGCTGCTGGAAGGTGTTCCCGGCCTGGCGAAAACGTTGACGGTCCGCAGCCTGGCCCAGGCCATCCACACGGGTTTCTCACGCATTCAATTTACCCCCGACATGCTGCCGGCGGACGTCATCGGTACGGAGGTGTTCAATCCGAAAGAGGCGACGTACAGCGTTAAGAAAGGCCCGATTTTCTCGAACTTGATCCTCGCCGATGAAATCAACCGGGCGCCCGCGAAAGTGCAAGCCGCTCTGCTGGAAGCGATGCAGGAACGGCAGGTGACGATTGGCGGCGAGTCGTATTCGATGGCGGAACCGTTTCTGGTGATGGCCACCCAGAATCCCATTGAACAAGAGGGGACCTACCCGTTGCCGGAAGCCCAGGTCGACCGCTTCATGATGAAGGTACTGGTGAACTATCCGTCGCGGGACGAGGAACTCAAGATTGTCGACCGCATGGCAGGTGGCAAGCCGTTGCCGGAAATCAGCGCGGTAACATCGCCAGATGAAATCGGCACGGCGCGCGGCATCGTGGAAAAACTTTGGGTCGACGAGAAAGTCCGCGACTACGCGGTAGATGTGGTCCGTGCAACTCGAGAGTTCGTCAACGCTTCCATTCCGGGACTGGACGGCATGATCGAAACGGGCGCCAGTCCTCGCGCTTCCATTTTCCTGCTGAAAGCGGCCAAGGCCAACGCCTTCCTGCAAAGTCGCAGCTACGTGACACCGCACGACGTGAAAACGATCGCGCCCGACGTCCTGCGTCATCGCGTGGTGCTGACGTACGAAGCAGAAGCGGAGGGCAAGTCGGCCGACGAGTTGGTGCAACGCATTTTGGACAACGTCCCGGTTCCGTAGTCGCCTTACCCCCAGCCGCCCATGCTCGCTCGTGAAGTCATTCGCCGTGTTCGCGAGATCCAGGTTCGCACCGGCCGACAAGTGGCCGACGTCCTGTCGGGACAATACGTTTCCGTGTTCAAAGGACGCGGCGTCGAATTCGACGAAGTGCGCCCGTATTATCCCGGTGACGACGTGCGGACGATCGACTGGAATGTCACGGCGCGGATGGGCGAACCGTACGTGAAACGCTATATCGAAGAACGGCAACTGACGCTGATGCTGATGGCCGATGTTTCCGCTTCCCAGGATTTCGGCTCCATGTCCCGCTCGAAGCGCGAAGCGACCGCGGAACTCTGTGCCTTGCTGGCCTTCTCGGCCACGCGAAACGACGACAAGGTCGGGCTGACCCTGTTCCATGGCGCAATCGAACAATACATTCCCGCCCGCAAGGGCCAGAAGCACTCGTTGCGCGTCGTCCGCGAAGTGCTGACGCACGAATCGTCAAAGCCTGCCCCGCCGCGCAGCCGGCGGCGCTGGCTCCCCTTCGGGCGACGGCGCCAGTGGTGGCGCACGCAGCGACAAGCGACCAACGTCGGCGGGGCGATGGAATTCCTATTGTCCGTGACGACGCGGCGCACCGTCTGCTTTGTGGTGAGTGATTTTTGGGACGAGGGCTACATCCGGGCGATGCGGCATGCGAACCAGAAGCACGACGTGATCGCGGTCCTGGTCACGGACCCGCGCGAATTGGACGTTCCCAACGTCGGGTTGATCACACTGCGGGATGCCGAGTCGGGGGAAACGCTGGAGTTCGATACGAGTTCGGCCGCCGCCCGCCAGGCGATCGCGGATCAAAGCCGCCAGCGGATTGCCCGATTGGAACACACGTTCCGGAAATCAGACATCGACTTTATCCATGTCGATGCCGCCCAATCCGTCGTGGAACCGCTGGTCAGATTCTTTCGCATGCGCGAACGCAGGATGAAACGTTAGATGTTAACACTCGCTCTGGAAACCTCTGGAAGACTCGGCGCCGCGGCTCTACTGGATAACGACCAGATCGTGGCGGCACGTGAATTGGCGGCTACGCAACGCACGGCCGAAGCGCTCGTCCCGCTGATTCACGACCTGCTGCTGGAGCTCGATCGGCGAGCGGCCGACTTGGAACTCATCGGTGTCACCGTCGGCCCGGGATCCTTCACCGGCTTGCGCATCGGCGTGACCCTGGCCAAGACACTGGCATACGCCTGCGGGGCCGCCGTGGTCGGCGTGAATTCACTCGAAGTGATCGCCGTTCAAACGCTGCTCGACGCGGAACATGATGCGTGCTGCTGCGTGATGGACGCCCACCGCAGCCAATTGTTCACCGGTTCTTACCGCCGCGACAGCAACGGGCAGGTAGTCGAGGCGCAAGCGACTCGCATCGAAACCGTTGACGACTGGCTCGGTTCCCTGACAGCAGGAATTTGCGTGGCCGGTCCAGTGCTCGCCAGGCTCAAAGATCGCTTGCCCACCGGCTGTGTCGTCAGCCCTGCAGCGTCCTGGGCTCCGCGTCCGCAGACCGTCGGGCAACTCGCCCGCCGAAGACAGCTATCCGGCTCGACAGACGACCTATGGCCCCTGGCACCCGCCTACTACCGCGCCAGCGCCGCGGAAGAAACGGCTCGTAAGTAACGTTATTGCGTGCTGAGTTTGCTGTGCAGGCGCATGTTTTCAAGCGACCGTCAGCAGATTTGTCGAGCAAACCGGGAGGCGGCGTGAAGAATAAATGTCCTGACACGCCTCGCTACTTTGTTGGACGGCGCCCATGACGCTCGATACAATAGTACTCGCAATTCACCTGTGGGGGGCGATATGCGAAAACGCCGACACGAAAGCGACCAGCGGTCAGGTGGCTGTCGACGACGTATGCTATTCGAACGACTGGAGTCTCGCCACGCTCTGTCCGTGACGATTCTGGGCGCAAACATGCGAGTCAACGTGAGCGCCACGGATGATGCACTTAATCGCAGCTTTGATTTCGATGTATTCAGCGATTACTCGTCAACCGGAACGGCACCGTCAGGTGACATTTCAAGGAGCGTGGCTGGTCCACTCGGTCGGTCTTCGGCTTACGCCAGGGCGGCAATGACGATCGATGCGGCAACCGCTGATGCGCCGCAGCCGCTCACCGGCCAAGCGACTTTCGAAGCCAGAAGTTCCGCCGTCTCTGCCGATGGCGCTGAAGTACGCGGCGAATCAGACGTGATGTGGGAGCTATCGTTTTCGAACTCCCAAGCACTGACTCTTTCTATTGACTTTGTCTTTTCCACTACGGGCCACACATCCGGTCCTCCCGTGTCGGTACTCGCCCTGGACCCGAACACATCCGAGGATCCGCAGGTTCACGATTTCACCACGTCCGAACCAGGACCGATCGTCTTCGACGTACAACCAGGCGTTCAACACTTGATTCAGGGATTTGCGACAAGTTTCAGCTTTGCAGACGGAGTGTCGACGGCAACGACGGGGAACATGACCCTGGCGTTGGATTTCACCTTCACTCCCAAGCCGCCGAAACCAGATCTGATTCCGATCGGCTTGAGTTGGAACGACTCTCGAGTTCAACAGAATAATGAACCGTTTTTGACATTCACCTACAAGATAGCTGTAGAGGAAGTCGATCAGCCATTCAAAGTCGCCATCTATTGGGCGGATGGTCAGGGAAACAAGATTCCGAACACCAGTGCGATTTTTTCAAGAACGGTTACGTCGAAGGAAGTGAAAACGCATGAGCTTCATTTTAACCTCAGTAAACTCGGTCCGGTTGATGGCAGCGAACGGCCCGAGGACGCAATAATCTTGCTTCTGGTCGTAGATGATGATGTTTCAGAGAATGGCAAGGTAGATGAGGGCGAAGGCGAATCGAACAATGAGCTGCCCGTGCCGTTACCGTGCGAGGCGTTGCTGTTTGGTGCAGTTACGATCTTGTCACCACAGTATGCTTACGAAAAGGAACTCGCATTCGAACCGAACTACGGTTTCAGCATCGATGAAGCCGCCGCTATGTGCAACGTTGACCATTTTAATTACACGAGCGAATTCATAGCATTGCCTGAGGAACTTGAATTATACGTCGCTACCGATATCGAGGTTCTTGCATTGTCGAATGGGTCAGACAAGTATGGTAATCCACTAACGATTTACCAGCCTCTCCTAATAAGAGATCCCGATTCCTGGCCTCCGAAGAGAGCTCCGTCGGAGGTCGAGCTTACCCCTCAGGAACTCGGTGCGCCGTTAGAGTTGCCCGAATACGATCCAGCAGTTGAAATGGATTCCGCACATATTGTGAGGAACAATGTCACTGGAAAGTGGAAGCCAATTGACCGCTACCAAATCGCCGATGGCAAAGAGTTCTACTTTGATGAAATTGAAACGTCCGCAGCGTACTATTTGAACTACGTGATAAATGAAGAAGGCAGCGAGACGTTTCGATTCTTGGATGTCCCCGGTTTTTCACCAGTAGTGCTTGAAGGCATCAACTACGATAATGGAGACGCGTACACGTATTTTCGAACAAAGTTGGTCGGTGTCCTGCCAAACCACGACCCAAAGCAGTTTCCTGCGTTACATGGGCTCCGACACCTTTGGCGACATAACGTCGTTACACGCCGAAACTCTACGGCTGGTGCGTTTGCTGGAGACACGCCACTGAGTGGTGAGGTTTCGGTCGGTACGTTAGACTTGCCCACCGGCCCCAAGAGTCCCTGGCACAATCCGGCTGACGGCTTAGATGTTGATAATGGCGGCGACGTTGAACCGCTTGATGTGCTTCTGATCATCAACCATCTCAACGCATTTGGGTCTGACAATCTGCTTGAAAGCGGGACCCCTTTTCCGCCTGATGCAAACTTTTTCGATACCAATGACGACTTCGAGATTTCTCCTATTGACGCCTTGATTGTGATCAATGCGATCAACGAACGCGTGGCCAACGTCGGCGCTGAAGGCGAGTACGGTTTCCCAGAACCACTCACACCGCCTCGTGAGTCCGCACAGGTGACGGCAGATAGTATACATCAGAATTCGTCCACTCAGCCGGAGCGACGCAGCGCAGTTGGGCCGGACGGGAACGACATCCGACCGCCTCTAAGCTATCCGTCGGTCGCTCACGCGTTCGTCAGTTGGTGCGAGAAAGATGCATCAAGCCCAAACTCGCTGGAGGAACTACTTGAAGAAATCTCTCGGCCGTTTCACTCGACCGGCGAGAACTGAGACCCGATGTTACAGCCTCATACTACAGCGCAGCGTCGCGAGAAAAGAGGACTGGCTCGGTGATACAAACGGGTACCAGCGTGCAAATCCGGTCGCGTCCGCCGTGCCTTCCCCCTTTTCACGCACCTTTTCTCGCAGGCCCCTTTTTCGCAAGCCACGGGTGATACTGGTCCGCGAAAG
>CALBSZ010000722.1 GCA_937967665.1 uncultured Planctomycetaceae bacterium | reverse complement strand
AATCAACCCGATTGGAAGTGCGGCGAGGTCGCTGGCAAGTTCGAATTGAAAGGCGCGTACCTGGAAGGTCCGATTTCGAAGCTGTCGGGCGGGTGGCAGACTCGCGTCAAGCTGGCCGCCTTGCTGCTGCATGAACCCAATTTGTTGCTCCTCGACGAACCCACCAACTTCCTCGACTTGCGGACGCAGATTCTGCTGGAACACTTCCTGCGCGCGTTCCGCCAGGCCTGTTTGATCGTTTCGCACGACCGCGCGTTCCTGTCGGCGACGTGCACGCACACGCTAAACCTGTCCCAGGGAAAGCTGACCATGTATCCGGGAAAGATCGACGCGTTCCTGGAATACGAAAAGGAGCGGCGGGAACACGATCGTCGAGTCAATGCGGCCGTCATTGCCAAGCAGAAACAATTGCAGCGGTTCATCGACAAGAACCGCGCCGGGGCCAACACGGCCAGCCAGGCACGGTCCAAGCAAAAACAGCTGGATCGCCTGCAGACAACGGAGATCGCGGCCGATGAGGCCGTCGCCCACATACGGGCTCCACAAGTGGAACCGCGCCAAGGGCCGGCTGTCCGCTGCCGCAACCTGAGCATCGGCTACCGGCTCGAGGCGGGCGATAAACTGAGCGTCGCCACCGGCATCGATCTGGAGATAGAACACGGCTCGCGAACCGCCATCGTGGGCGACAATGGCCAGGGCAAGACCACGCTGCTGCGCACGCTGGTCGGCTCGCTGGAACCGCTCGGCGGCGAAGTGCGGTGGGGGCATCATTGCGATATCGGCACCTACGCGCAGCACGTCTATACCAGTCTGCCGCAAGACGAGACCGTGCTGGAGTACCTCGAGTACAAAGCGGAAGTCGGCACGACGAACCAACATATTTTGGCGCTGGCCGGCGCGCTCTTGTTTCGCGACGCACACGTCAAGAAGAAGATCAAGGTCCTCTCCGGCGGCGAACGAGCGCGCCTCTGCCTGGCCGGATTGCTGCTGGGGACCAGTAATATCCTGGTGCTCGACGAACCGGGCAACCATCTGGATGTCGAAACCACCGAGGCCCTGGCCAAGGCGCTGCTGATCTACAAGGGCACCGTGATTTTCACCGCCCACGATCGCTACTTCATGCAGCGCATCGCCACGTCGGTGATCGAGGTGCGCGACGGCCGCGCCAAGAATTATCTCGGCGATTACGAATCGTACGTCTACGCCATGAACAAGGAGATCGACGAAGGCGAACGCCAGTTGAACGCCAGCAAATCCAGACCGGCCGCGATCGGAAAACCCTCTAAAGATGAACGGCGCAACGCGCAGCGGGACCAGCGCAAGTTGCAAAGGCAGGTTACGAATCTCGAACGGAAGATCGCCCGGCTCGACGACCAGAAACGGGAGCTCAACGCGGCCCTCCTGCAGACCACCGATCCCGACGAGGCCTTGCGGCTGCACAACGAGATGGAAGCGATTGCCGGGCAACTTGGCGAGATTGAAGAACGCTGGCTGGAACTCCAAGAAGAACTTGGCGTCGAATGACCCTCGCCGCGTGAAGTGAGCTTCTGCTGGAAGGCCCGGCATACGCGACGCTCCGAATCCAGTGAGCCGGCGCGGCCTGACTGCTGCGACATCAGCCGTACGGGGCTTTCATTTTTGTACCACGCGGCCGCATCTGGTTTGGGCGATGCGCGCGGCGTGATTCCTGCCGTTTCGCCACGGTCTTCGAGACCCTCTGCCGTGTTCAGCCTTCTGAACAGTCGAAATACCGTGAATTCAAGCAAAATAATGGACTTTCCTTTTCGCCGTGTTTATATTGCCGGAATGGCGGAAGTCTTCACCAGCACTTAGCGATATCTTAGTTTTGGGAACACGAGCGATGAAACGTAACCCCCGCGCGCGCCGCAGGCGAACCGGCAGCAGATTCCATCCACACTCATCACGCCAGCGATTCAGCACGCTGCTGTCACTGGAGTCACTCGAAGCGCGCATCGTCCTGGCAGCGCCGGTGGCCATGGACGACATGTTCGTCACGGGGGAAGAATCGGTTCTACAAATCTCGGAAGCGGAGCTTCTGACCAACGATTCCGATAGCGATGTCGGCGGAACCATGCAGAACACGCTTGTTAGCTTCTCTGACTTTACCGGCGCCAGCGGTCTGTCCTTCGCTGGCAACGCAACGATTGTTGGCGATAAGCTGCAGCTAACGTCGAATGCACCGGGACAAATCGGATCGGCGTGGACGCAGAATAAAATCGACCTCGACGGCGATTTCGTCACGGAATTCAACTTTGGCTTTCCCAACGTTTCCGCGGGGAGTGGTGCGGACGGCATGAGCTTCGTGATTCAAAATGCGTCAAACACGCTGACCGTAAACGAAGATGGCCCGGCCAGCAACGACCTGACGGTTAGCTTCGATAGCTTTCAGAATGCTGGTGAACCAAGCCAGTCGTTTATTGAAGTGCTCGGCGGCGGCACTTCCTTCGGCGTCGCGAACCTGACACCGTTTGATCTCAGCGGTACCGTCAACAACCAGGTTCGGCTGGAATACACGCCCGGCAGCCTGAACGTCATTTTCAACGGCAGTACGGTCTTGAGCAATGTGCCAGTCGATCTCGGCGCGCTCGACGCGATCGGGATCGATGGTCAGGGTTACGCGGGCTTTGGCGCGAGAACGGGTGGGTCTGCCGAAGAGCACAATGTGAACAGCTGGACTTTAACCCGCACGATGGTGACGCCGCCCGACCTGCTGATTCGCAAGGGTATCCGCTACGACGGTTTTGCGGGAGCGTCCGGTCTGCAGATCAACGGCAACGCGGCTATCGTAGGCGATAACCTGGTATTGACCCCTGCGGTGAATAATCAACAAGGTTCTGCCTATTTGGATACCAAGCAATACACACAGGAAGGCTTCTCGACCGAGTTTACGTTTGACCTGCGTACCGCGAACGCCGGAGCGGATGGCGTCTATTTTGCTGTTCACAACAACGCCGGTGGCAATACTCAGACGACGTCTGAAACGGGACCGGCCGACAACACGCTGACGATTGAACTGGACAGCCACGACAACGGAGGCGGCAGCGGTGATCCAAGCGCCGCCCATATCAGCGTTCGTTCCGGCAGCGCCGTGGGTGATATCATCACCACGTACGATTTGAATCAGGCTCCCTTCAATATCTCAGACCTTGGTGATTCCGGTCCGCATACCGTGCGTGTCGACTACCTTCCAGGTTCTTTGAATGTCTATTTTGACGGCACGCAAGTGATTAACGGGGCAAGCGTCAATCTAGGTGCTTTGAACGCGATCGATGGTAATGGAGAGTCCTTTGTCGGTCTCGGAGCACGTACCGGCGGGCTCAATGAAGAATCTCGCGTCTCGTCGTGGATGTTCCGTAACGCTACCACACAAACACTTTCCAGTGGCGCGATTTTGACTGCCAATATCGACGGCAGCTATACCTACGACACCAACGGTCAGTTCAATGCGCTCGGTGCCGACGACTCCGTTCTGGAATCGTTCACTTATAGCATTACCGATGGTCATGGCGGGATGGATACGGCCACGGTAGACATTACTGTCCAGGGTGAGAATGACCTGCCGACGGCCAACGACGACGGACCTTTCAACGTGGCCGAAAGCGGCACCGTGAACATCCCGGAAGCCAGTTTGTTGAGCAACGATGTCGACCCCGACTTGGGACCGACGTCCCTGGTGAGTCTGCTGAATTTCAACAACTTCACTTCGGCCGCCGGCAGTTTGTCGCTCGTCGGCAGCGCCAACATCATCGGCCCGACGCTTCAGGTCACGCCCAGTACGGAAAGCCAGCAGGGATCGGCCTGGTTCAACAACAAAGTCTTTCTGGAAGACGGGTTTGTCGCCGATTTCAATTTCAGTTTCCTGAATCCCAGTGCCAACGGCGGTGCGGACGGCCTGGCCTTTGTCATCCAGAATTTGAACACTGGGGTCAACACGGGTGAAGACGGCCCGGGTTCCGACGCGCTGACCATCAGCCTGGACAGCTGGCAAAACACGGGCGATCCCAGTATTTCGTTCGTCGAGGTGCGCAGCGGGGGCGTGTCGATCGCGAATGCCAACCTGTTGCCGTTCGACCTGAGTGGCAGCAGCAATGTCGACGCCCGCGTCCGTTACGTTCCCGGCGATCTGGACATTACGATCAACGGCGTGGCGATCCTCAGCGATCTGAATATTGATCTGGCAGCGCTCGGTGCCATTGACGGCAGCGGCGAAGCGTTCGTCGGGTTTGGAGCGCGAACCGGCGGCGCCACCGAAGAACACAATATCAACAGCTGGTCCATGTCGCGCATCGTCACTTCGTCACCTGACGTCTTGAGTGTCAGCGGACCGGCGGGGACAACAAATCTTCCCAGCGGCGCCGCGATCACGCTCAACGGCGACGGCAGCTTCACCTACGATCCGAATGGGGCCTTCGAGGCGTTGGGAGACGGCGATACGACCTCGGATACCTTCACCTACACGGTCACCGACAGCCAGTCCGGCACCGACACTGCCACAGTAACGGTCATTATTACGGGTGAAAACGACAATCCTGACGCTCTGGACGATGCGTTTAACGTGAACGAAGATTCGACGCTGACGATCGGCGAATCGCAACTGTTGACGAACGATGTGACTACGGACGCGGGAGTCACGTTTGACCGGCAACTCATCGATTTCCCTGACTTCTCCGCTGCCGGCGGCCTCAACTTCGTCGGCACCGCAACCATCGTCGGCAACAAGCTGCAGCTGACCTCCAACGCGAACAGCCAATCGGGCTCCGTCTGGACGCAGAATCGGATCGATTTAGCACGCGATTTCGTCACGGAATTCAATATCGGCTTTCCCAACGTTGCCGGACGCAGTGGTGCGGACGGCATGAGCTTCGTGATCCAAAACACGTCGAACACTTTGACCGTCGGTGAAAACGGCCCGGCCAGCAACGATTTGACGATCAGCTTCGACAGCTACGACAATGGCGCGCCGGAGCCGAGTGGTTCGTTCATTGAAGTGCTGGGAGGCGGGACTTCCTTTGGTGTGGCGGACCTGACACCGTTTGAACTCAGTGGTAGCGACAACAATCAGGTCCGTCTGGAATACTCGCCGGGCAGCCTGAACGTCATTTTCAACGGCAACATGGTACTCAGTAACATCCCGGTCGACCTGGCAGCGCTCAACGCCATCGGCGGGGACGGCCGCGGTTACGCCGGCTTCGGCGCTCGAACAGGCGGAGCCGCGGAAGAACACAACCTGAACAGCTGGACGCTCACGCGCACCATCGTGACACCCTCTGATATCGTGCGGCAAACAGGCGTTTACTTCGATCGTTTCGATACTGCCGGGGGCGCGATTACCACGGTTGGTTCAGCAAGTGTCGTGGGGGAAGTCCTGCGTATCACGCCATCGCAAAACAGCCAGCAAGGCAGCGCCTGGCTCACGGCCAAGCAGCCTGTGGCCGCGGGCTTCGAGGCCGATTTCGATATCGGTTTCGAAAACATCCTGCAACCGGACGGCCGCGGCGCCGACGGTATGAGCTTCGTGGTACACGACCAGGGACTGGGGACCAACGTCGGTGAAGAGGGACTGGGTCAAGGCGGGGCGGGACTTTCGATCAAGTTCGACAGTTTCCAGAACGCCGGCGATGTAAGCCGGTCGTATATCCGAGTCCAGGGTGGTGGGACGAACTTTGGCGAATATGATTTGCTCGCCAATCAGGGGTTGGACCTGAGCGGCACCGGGCCTCACGCAGTCCGGCTGACGTACACGCCCGGCGACCTGGATGTCTTTTTCAATGGCAATCCAATTTTCAGTGACCTGCCCGTGGATTTGAACACGATCGGCGCGGTCGACGGTTCCGGCAACGCACTGGTCGGTTTCGGCGCCCGCACGGGCGGCGCCGCCGAAGAACACAACGTTCACAGCTTCTATCTGATGACGCCTCAAACAACCACGCTGTCCGGCGGCGGTATCCTGACTCGCAATATCGACGGCAGCTACTCGTTCGATACCAACGGTCAATACGAAACACTCGGCACCGGCGACACCGCGGTTGAAACGTTTACCTATTCCATCAGCGACGGCCACGGCGGCAGTGACACGGCAACGGTGACGATCACCATCGATGGTGTCAACGACCCGCCCACGCCGAATCCCGATACGAACAACATCACGGAAGGTGTCGATGCGACGCCCAGTACGCCGGCCACCGGCAATGTGCTCACCAACGACACAGATATCGACACGCCCAATTCCGAATTCACGGTGCAGATGCCGGGGACCTACAGTGGCAACTACGGGGCACTCGAACTCAACGCCGACGGCAGCTACACGTACACGCTGAACGACGCCAACCCGACCGTGGATGGCCTCAACATCGGTGACACCCTGATGGACACGTTCACTTATTCGATGACCGACGAGCCGACCACGACGATCCTGCCGCTGGCCGACTTCACCACGGCTGCCGACAACGGGGACTCGCCCGCCAGTCCCTACGCCGGTCCTCTGTTCGTCCGGGAACGCGCGAACGAAAACAACCCGGAATTGGAAGTGGAGGCGTTCTTGAAATTCGATCTGAGCAGCCTCTCGGCGGCGCCGATTGTCAGCGCAACGCTGGAACTGCATGAGAACAACAAGCTCAACGCCGTAAATTCGGCGTCCTTGTTCATCGCCCGCGTTCTGGAAGCCTGGAATTCTACGGGCAGCGATCCCGTGTTCGCGGAAGAGACGGTACCGAACGACGGCGCCGGAGGAATCACGGATGTCGATAACGAATTTTCGTTCGGCGACAACGGGCCCGCCAATGCCGGACCCAATGTCGACATCGACTTTGCGATTGATATCACCACGTGGGCGCAAGGTTGGGCTGCGGACCCGTCGACGAATCACGGCGTGCGCCTGCGTATCGACGACGCCTTCGTGGCTGCGACCTTTGATGACAGCGGTGCTCAGGCGCCCCGGCTGACCATCGTCCAGGACCTGGGCGCCGGACAAAGCAGCACGCTGACGATTACGATTAACGGCGCGAACGATTCGCCCGTCGCCAACGACGATACGGACTCGGTCGTCGAAGATACCGCGACCACGACCGCCGGCAACGCGTTGTCCAACGACACCGACGTCGACAACCCGCCAGGAGACCTGCTGGTGCTGGATATCGATGGCGAAACGGATGCCAACAACGACGTTGTCGGCACGTACGGCAGCCTGGATTGGGGAACCGACGGCAGTTACACCTATACGCTGGACAACGCGAATTCCGATGTCGACGCATTGAACTCGGGCGACACCTTGACGGACGCGTTTACTTACACGGTCAGCGATGCTCCGCAGACAACCACCACGGTACCGATGCTGGAGTTCGCAACCGCCGCGGAGAATGATACGGTCGGCGATGATTCACCCGCCGAGGGCGGGCAGTTCGCCGGCCCGCTGTACGTGCGCGAGCGAGCGAACGAGAACAACCCGGAACTTGAAGTGGAAGCGTTCTTGAAGTTCGACCTCAGCACACTCTCGTCCACGCCGATTACCAGCGCCACACTCGAACTCCATGAAAACCACAAACTGAACAGCGTGAACTCGGCGAATCTGTTTATCGCCCGGGTGCTGGAATCCTGGAATGCCACGGGCATGGACCCGGTTTTCGCGGAGGAAACCGTGGCGAACGACGGCCCCGGCGGCCTCACGGACGTCGATAGTGAATTCCAGTTTGGCGACAACGGCCCGGCCTCGGCGGGCCCGGCGGTAAGTATCGATTTCTCCATCGATATCACCTCGTGGGTGCAGGGCTGGGCGGCTGATCCGTCGAGTAATCACGGCGTACGCCTGCGGATCGACGATGCCTTTGTGGGTGCGGTGTTTGATCATACGGGCGCCGATGCTCCCCGCCTGATCGTCACCCAAGGTGGCCAGACCGACACCGGAACCGTTACCGTGACCATTAACGGCAACAACGATGCGCCCGTGGCCAACCCCGACACGAACTCGATCACGGAAGGCGTCGACACGACGCCGAGCACCCCCGCCACCGGCAACGTACTGACCAACGATACGGATGTCGACAATCCGAACTCCGCATTCACCGTCGTCAACAGCGGCACCATCACGGGCAACTACGGTTCGCTGGAACTGAATCAGGACGGGAGCTACACGTACACACTGGACGATGGTAATCCAACAGTCGATGCCCTGAACGTGGGGGACATGCTGTCCGACGCCTTCAATTACACGATGAGCGACAACGCAAGTCGCGTCACCACCGTGCCGATGCAACATTTCACCACGGCGGCTCAAAATGACACCGTCGGGGACGATTCGCCGGCCGAGGCGGGGCAAGCGGGCTTGACAGGTCCCCTGTACGTGCGTGAACGAGCCAACGAAAACAATCCCGAACTGGAAGTTGAGGCTTTTCTGCAATTCGACTTGTCCGGTTTGTCCAATGATCCGATCGGCAGCGCAACGCTGGAATTGCATGAAAATCATAAACTCAACAGCGTCAACTCCGGCGACTTGTTCATCGCGCGCGTTTTGGAAGCCTGGGATGCGTCCGGAAACGATCCCGTCTTCGCGGAAGAAACCACTGCCAACGACGGAGCAGGCGGTATTACCGACGTCGCGGACGAATTCATGTTCGGAAACAACGGATCTGCATCGGCCGGTCCCGCGGTGTCGATCGACTTTTCGATCGACATTACAACCTGGGTACAAGGCTGGCTGGCAGACCCGTCTTCCAACCACGGCGTGCGTTTGCGCATTTCGGATGCCTTCGTCGGTGCGGCCTTCGACGACACCGGCGCCAACGCCCCGCGGCTCATCGTTACCCAACCCTTCGCCAAGATGGACAGCGACACGCTGACGATTACCATCGACGGTGCCAACGATTCTCCCACCAACCCGGCAGATACGGATGCCAGCAACGACGAAGTCGTCGAAGGTGCGGCGGCGGGAACTCCCGTCGGGATCACCGCTCAGTCGACGGATGTCGACAGCTCGCCGCTGACCTACTCGATCATTTCAGACACCAGCGGGGGTGGCTTC
Source organism: uncultured Planctomycetaceae bacterium (assembly GCA_937967665.1). Lineage (GTDB taxonomy): Bacteria > Planctomycetota > Planctomycetia > Pirellulales > Pirellulaceae > CALBSZ01. Next base: position 6,111 of record CALBSZ010000722.1, on the reverse strand, counting down.
CAGATTGATTCGAATTCCGGAGTCGTGACGGTCAGCGACCCGGCGCTGCTTGACTATGAAACCACGGGACCGGGATACAGTCACGACATTACAGTGCAAGTGGACGATGGCGACGGCGCCATGACGACGACCACGTTTACGATTCAGATTTTGAATGCCAATCCAAGCACTCCCGTGGATACCGACGGGACGACGAACGCCGTCGACGAAGGCGCGGCCAATGGCACGGCGGTCGGAATCACGGCATCGTCGACCGACGTCAACGGACCGGCGGTAAGCTATTCGATCACGTCTGATTCCAGCGGCGGTGCCTTCGCAATCGACTCCAGTTCCGGCATCGTCACGGTAGGAGATACAACCTTGCTGGACGGCACGACGACAGAGACGATCACAATCCAAGCAAGTGACGGCGCCGGGGGAACCAGTTCCGCCACGTTCAACATTCTGGTCAACAACCTGGATCCTGATGCGGTGGCCGACAGTTATACCGTCGATGAAGATTCGCTGCTCACCGTTACCGCCGGCGGCTCACCCGACGGGCTGCTGTCTAACGATACCGATCCTGCCGGGACCACCAACGATCCGCTCACCGTCACGCAATTGAACGGCGGGGCTTTGAACGGCACCAGCATGCTCGGTGCTCAGGTCACTCTGCAGTCCGATGGCGGCTTCACGTACGACCCGCGGACGGCGGCCGCGCTGCAAGTGCTTTCCGTGGGCGAAACGCTGGTCGATCAATTCACCTACACGATTACCGACGGGGACGGGGGGAGCGATACCGCAACCGTCTCCGTGACGGTTACCAGTTCCGATGCCATCGAGGTGAAGACAACGGACGACTTCGTCTTCCAGCCACCGACCTTGCCGCCGTCGGTCACCGCGCCGGTCACGCCCGGCGCCGACGACGGGAATGATACCGTGCAGTTTGACCTGGCGGGAGGCAATTGGGAAATCCGCGTCAATGGAAATCTGCTGCGAACGACAGGGGCCACTGGCGCCGACATTGTCGTGCAGGGTTCCAGTGACAACGACACGATTGTCTTCAACGGGCTCGCCACGGGAGATATCTCAGTCAATGGCGCCACGGGTGCGAACACGCTGACCATCGATGACTCGTCCGATCCCGACGCCGATACGAATATCGTTGTCGATACGACACAGATAAGCGGGCTCATCGACAACCCGGGAACCGTCGTCCAGCACAGCGATATCCACACGCTGAATCTCAGCACCAGCAACGACGCCGCTACCGGTGACGAGATTGACATGAATGGCGTCAGCGGGGGAACCATCACCACGGTGAACGTCAACGGTAACGATGGCGCCGACACATTCGACGTAGCGACCAATCCGTTTACTGCCGTGAACATCGTTGGCGGCAATCCGGTGGCCGCTAGTTGCGGTGCGATTCCGAATCCCGGCGACACGTTGAACGTGACCACCAACATGATCGACTTGCCGTTCCTCTTCCCGGCCGCGTTCGGAACAACGACGAATCCAGGGTCGTTCAGCACGTCGGTCATGGGTACTCCCAACGCAGCGATCACCTGGGTCAGCCTGGAATCGTTCTTCGTCGATACGCAAGCCTTTGACGCCTGCGACCTGTTTGTACGCGGCACCACGGGCAGCGACCGCATGATTTTCAGCGTCGCGCCGCGTGGTGAATTGCTCGTGCGGATCAATGACGCTTTGTCCGGCCCGTTCGCGATTCCCGGTGTGATCGAGGTCGAAGGAAACTCAGGGCAGGACGAAATCGTCATTGGAAACAATGTGCCGAATCCCGTCGACGCGCGCGGCGACGATGGCGACGACTATATTGCGCTGAGTCGCAACAACGATACGGCAGATGGAGGCGCGGGTAACGACACGATCCTGGCGGGTGGCGGAAATGATGTACTGACCGGCGGACTGGGCGACGACCACATCGACGGCGGTTCGGGGAATGACGATATCGATGCGGGCGACGGCGATGACTACGTTGTCGGGCGCGGCGGCAATGATACAATCCGGGGCGGTGACGGACGCGACAATATCGCGGGTGGTGACGACGACGATATCATCCTGGGCGGCGCGGGCGACGACACGTTGCAGGGCAATACCGGCAACGACGTTATGGTGGGCGGCGCTGGCAACGATTCGATCTTCGGTTTGTCTGGTGATATCGGCGGCGATGATCGCGATGTATTGATCGGCGGGCAAGGCGCCGACGGTCTGTTTGGCAGGGGAGACGACGACATCCTGATCGGGAACGCGACGGTTTACGATGCCAGCGTTGCCGCGCTCGCCGACATCGGCAGCGAATGGAATTCCACGAACGACTTCACCACGCGGCGAAGCAACTTGCTGGCTGCCGCGGGCGTGGGAGCGAGTAACGCGAGCCTGCAAGTCGGCAACATCCTGGGCGACGGCGCCGCGGACGGTTTGACCGGCGACCTGGGAGCCGACTGGTACCTGGCCAGCGGTGAAGACCGCATCACACGACTCGCCGGCAACGACGTGAGTACGTTTGTTTAGTGCAAGTTGCACTTGCCTCTAGCGTCTCCGGCGTTGTAAATCTTCGCGTCAAGTGACGAAAATGACGCTACACGTTCGCGACGAGCGCTCTGGAAGCGTACTTCGCGTCCGTGTGAAGCCGCTCGATCCCGGAAAGCCCGATCCCGGAAAGCGGCGTTGGCAAAACAAACCATTCCGGGTAGTTTCATGCCTGCGGTCACAATGCGGCGTGATGCGCGACCGTGCGTCGGTTGAGCAATCTCGATGATTTGCGTAGAAACGGATGAAGCACCCCTCCAAGCTATTCGGAATTGTGGCGGGTCCGCTCGGCTTCCTGCTGGTATGGCTGTTCTTCGACCCGCCCGGCCTGAGCCACCCCGCCAAGGCCGTCTTGGCCTCCACCATCTGGATTTCCGTCTGGTGGATCACCGAAGCGATTCCAATCGCAGCCACGGCGCTGCTGCCGATCGTGCTGTTCCCGCTTACCGGGGCCCTGAAACTGCACGACACGACCGTTTCTTACGGGCACCGCTATATCTTCCTCTACATCGGCGGCTTCCTGCTGGCTATCGCCATTGAGAAGTGGAACCTGCACCGACGCATCGCGCTGCATGTGATTCGCTTGATCGGTACGAGTGTATCGAGCATCATTCTCGGCTTCATGGTCGCCACGGCGCTGCTCTCGATGTGGGTCTCGAACACGGCGACATCCGTGATGATGCTGCCGATCGGCATGGCGATCATCACGCAACTGCGCGACAACCCACAAACGACGCCAGCCGAAAATCAGGTGTTTGGCAAAGCGCTGATGCTGAGCATCGCATACGGCGCTTCGATCGGCGGCATCGCGACACTGATTGGCACCCCGCCGAATCTCGTGCTGGCCGGCGTCATCCAGGAACTTTATGGCTTCGAAATCAGCTTCCTGCAGTGGTTGAAGTTCGGCTTGCCCATTTCCGTCTTCCTGCTGGTGGTCGGCTGGATCTACCTGACCCGTGTGGCCTTCCACTTTCGCCAGCAAGATATTCCCGGAGGGGCCGAGGAGGTTGAACGGCACCTGCTCGCCTTGGGACGCGTCTCGTTGGAAGAGAAGATCGTACTCACGGTCTTTGGCCTCACCGCCAGCGCTTGGATCAGTCGTTCGTTTCTCCAGGATCAACTCGGGCTGCTGCCGCAACTGGACGATACCATCATCGCCATGCTGGCCGGGCTGCTGCTTTTCGTCTTACCCAGTCGCGAGCGGCAGATTCCGCTGCTGACATGGGAAGACTGCCAGAAACTTCCGTGGGGCATCGTTCTTCTGTTTGGCGGAGGCATGGCCCTGGCGGAAGGTTTCGGCACGAGTGGACTCGCCGCTTGGATCGGGACACAGCTGACGCTGTTACAGGGCCTGTCGCTGTTGGCGACCGTGCTGGTCCTGGTGTCCGCCGTCAACTTTCTCACCGAAATCACCTCAAACCTGGCGACGACGTCGATGTTGCTGCCGATCCTCGCTCCGCTGGCGTTGTCGATCGACGTGCATCCGTTCATCTTGATGGTCCCGGCGACCGTCGCCGCGTCCTGCGCCTTCATGCTGCCGGTGGCCACGCCGCCGAACGCCGTGGTGTTTGGTTCAGGCTACTTGCGCATCCGCGACATGGCACGAACCGGATTCTGGATGAATCTCATTTCAATCTTGCTGATCACGCTGCTGGTCTACTTTGCTCTTGCCTGGCTCTGGGGATTTGATCCCCGAGTCTATCCCGCGGACTGGCGGTAGATCGCGGCGGTCTTGCCGCAACCTGCGACGGCAACGTCAAGTCCGGCAGCGGGTCGCTCAGGGTCCAGAGTTCGTATCCGTCGACGAGTGCCTCGCGGGCGACGATCTGCTCCGGCATTTCGCCAGCCAGCCGCAGCAGCCGCGGGGCAAGCTGATCGACGTGTGGCAAGGGACGCCCCGGAAACCGCAAAGGCCTGGCGGAACGCTGCACGCCCGTCGAGGCCACGTATCGGCGCCGAGCGATATCGGGGAGCGTTTCGCGGAAATGCTCCAGCCGCGGCCAGAAGGGCTGGTATTCGGCGAGTCTCACCTGTTGTTTGCTGAAGAACGAGACGAGAATCGCATCATGTTTTTCGGCGATGGCGTGGTCGACTCCCTTGGTCATCAGGCATTCGGCGAGCGGCCGCACGGGGTGGCGTGCTCCCAACTGCGAAAGCATTTCAAACTGCCCCAGCACCCAGGCTGCCAACAAAACTCCGACGCACACCATCTTCAAACGTTGCTGTTTCGCGATCGCCACAAACGCTGCGATCAGCCCCGCAACCGCCGGCCACATGGGTACGAGGTAGCGAATGGAACTGAAATTGAACGAGCAGCCGCTGAACAAATACAAGCCCACAAATCCCGCCATGGCCAGTAGCAAGAAGCCGGTCGGGCCGACGTCGCCCGCCTGGAGCTGGCATGCGGGAAGTAGGCGACGACCCCCGCGCGATGCGACACAGACTGCAAATACTGTCATCAGTGCCGTGCCGGACAGCAGGGCAACTACGGACGTCAGGCCCTCGCTGAATACGTTCCCGCGGGCGAGAGGGTAAACGTATGGATCAACGCTCGTTGCCAACTGCAAATAGGCAGCCGGGTCGGCACTGAACAGCACTGGCAAGCCGTGAACGGCAAAGACGCCGGTCTGGCCAATGGTCCAGAAGGGGCGAAAACCGAGCGGAATGCAATCCTCCAGAGGCTCGCCGGAAAGACTCTTCCCGACAACGTAAAGGATGGCCGGCGACAGTCCCGCCACCGCACCCAGGATCAGCGGCGCGAACGCGTTCACTCGCTCCCGCAGCCAATGCATCCGCGCCGGACAACGCACGAGCCGCAGGGCGACAATGGCCACCAGCGTCATGGCCACCAGCAGTACGACCGATTGGGGAAGCAGATGAAATAGCAGTTGGAACTCGACTCCCGCTGGAGTAACAACGACACTACATAGACAACTGGCAAGCACAGCCAGGGAAACGACAACGAACGGCAGGGCGACGGGATATCCCCTTGTCATTCGGTCAAACCGCGCAAGCCAGTTCGCAGCCCGCGGGTGGGCACGTAAGGCAGACAGCGGTCGGCCGAGTAACGCGTGCAAGGCGACCGGAAAGAGAAAAGCCAGCACGGTGGCATTGAGCCAGAATCCCAACCCAACAAGAAGTCCGAATACGGTTTTCCGCCAGGCCGTGGATTCAGGCCGGCAAACAAACCATTCCGCGTAGGACCACCAGATCAAGACCCCCAGCAGCATGACCTCGATATATCCGCCTCGCGCCGCGATCGTCCATTGGGCGATCATCGGCGGTGCCAGGATCGTGGCCAGCGCGGCCCAGCGCCCGCCACGACGTCCGAACCAGCGTGCAAACATCAGGTACTGAACGGCGACCAGAACGGACAACATCAACGCAGGTCCGAGTCGCAGTGGTATGACCGGGTCCTCAAACAGTGGCCAGATTCCAGCAATGATATAGGCTTCCAGCGCCCCCATATACCGTTGACCGTAGAAATAGATGGGGAGACGGGCTCCCTCGCTGATATCCTGCGCCATCAGGCCGACGGTTGCGTCGTCATGATGCAAGATCAACCCCAGCCGTGGCCCC
>CALBSZ010000721.1 GCA_937967665.1 uncultured Planctomycetaceae bacterium | reverse complement strand
CAGCTTGCAAATCCGGTCGCGTCCGCCGTGCCTGTCCCCTTTTCTCGCAGGCCCCTTTTTCGCAAGCCACGGGTGATACTGGTCCGCGAAAGGGGGACAGGCACCATCGATCCACCGGGTTTTCCGGGACGAACCAAACACGACGATGGAGCCAGTCCCCTTTTCGCTACCGTCAACCCTGCGCTGTCGTACGAGCCTGTGCGTTCTATTGGTTTTCCGCCGGGCCCATGCGGAGTTGTCGAAACAGACCGTGCTGCGCGAAACCGCCGCCCAGACCGTGCATCTGGGTCACGGTGACTTCGGGAAAGGCCTTGTCGAAGACCGCGAGAGATCGCTGCAATTCGCTGCCCAGGTCGTCAAGAATCGGCTGCCATTCATTGCAGACACTGCTGAACAGGCGGGCCTTGGTGGGGTGTCGTTTGAGTTGTTCTGCCTGTTCCGAGGTAATCTGAAACTGCTCGACCAATGCGCGGGAGAACTGATCTCCACCGATGGTGAGGCTGCGGAGCCAGACATGTCCAGGCCAGCTGACGACCAGGTTTGTTGCGTCCGCCCCAACATCCACGAACGCATGCGCTTCGGTTGCTGCAACGGGCCCTTCTTTTTTCTTCGCCGCCGTTCCCTCGTCCGCCTTGTCAAGCGCCGCGGAGCCCGCATTGATGTCGAATTCGTGAACCATGGCATTGTGCAGCGCCACGGCATCACACTGCAAACCATGGATCGGCAATTCCAAAGTTTCGAACAACCGTTCCAAATCCAGAATTTGATGTTTCTTGGCGGCCAACAGGAACACGCGACGCGGTGTGTCTTTCGCGTTGTCGAGCGACTCGTGGTGCTGGACGTGAAAGCTCCAAGCCAACTCGCTGAGCGGGATCGGAATCTGATGTTTTGCTTCAAACTGGACTGCGTCACGCATTTTTTTGTCAGCGATCGGGGGCACCGAAAACCAGCGAGTCAGCAGCCGCTGCGCCGGTAGTCCGACAACAACCCGTTCGGTCGTAATCGGATGCCGCTCAAGAAACTGCTTAACGGTCTCCTCGATCAATTCCGTCCGTTCGGCGGCCACACCCAGGAAACAAAACGCCTGGCGGTGTTTAATTTCCTCGGTATCGGAAATCTCCAGACCCTCTTTCGTGCGCACCAGCTTGACCGCCTTCAATCCGGTCGTGCTGATGTCCAGACCCCAGGCAGATTCCTCAGTCTGTTTACGCTTGCCGAACGCAAACAAACTGGCTGCTTTCTTGGGCGGGTTCGTCATCAGGTTGGTGCTGACCGCGGCGGCATCCAAACCTTGCAACGCCAGACCTGCTGCTACAAAGAACCTCCCGGGTTCATGCGCCAGCATGGTACCCGACGTGGAATCCTCCGCGGCCGCAAGCGACTGCAACCGCCCCAGCCAGTTTAGCGGAAAGCCCAGGTAGTCGCGTTTCGGCGGCGCCACCCAGGCCGGAAACGGCGCTCGCGGATCCTTGGGAACTGTTTTGAAGCGCACCTTCATTTGCTCGTGAAATTTCCGCGCATCCTGGTTGTCCGGAACCAGCTTGCAGAGGCGTTCCGCCACTGCCAGCAGCGTCTTATTGACGACAGGCGAGGTACGAATGCTGTACATCAGGCACTGCAACTCAGTCACGGTCTGGGTGAGTTTCTCGACCGCTTCGTTCCGAGCGCAATCGGGAATGTGCCCGATCAGCTCCAGCGCTGGTTCGTAGTGATGCACTTTCATCTGCGCCTGGGCTTTGCGAATGAGGGCATCGCGCAGCTGTTCGGTCAGGCGCAGCATCGCCTTGTCGTTCGGCTTCAGCTTCAGGTACCGTTCCAAGCGCGACCCGAGTTCGGTGATCCGCTTTGCCTCCAGCAGTTCACGGATGTCGGCATGCAGTTCATCCACCTCTCGTTTCCGATCCGTGGCTTCTTCCAGGACCTCGCGAAACTGCGCGTCGCGCAATCGTTCGTGGACGTTGGACAAAAACTCAATCGCCTTATCGTATTCGCACTGCTCGATACAATGGCGGGCGGCGTCCAGCGCCTGAGCGGAATCGGTCGAGACACTGCTGCGCTGCTGCTTGACTTTCTCCAGTTTGCCAAGCGCCATTTGAACCAGGTCTTCCATCCTGGGATCGTCATGCTTGGCGATCGCACGCAGCAGCTTCGCAGCTTCGTCGAACCGAAACTCGCTTAGCAAGCCGTCCGCCTCGACCAGTCGCGCTTCCGCCCGCTGGACGTGCTTTTGCACGGCGTCGTTGAGGTTCACACCGCAATCGCCACAAAACTTAACGCTGGTGGAACAGACCGTCCGGCAATCGATACACGCCGTCCACAGGGACTCGCCGCACGCCGAACAGAAGACGCGATCGGCAGGATTCTCGCGGCCGCATTGGCACTCGACAGTATCGCCCGGCACGATACCCGCTTGGGGTCGCGTCGCCTGCCGTCGCTGCTGGCGGCGAATCGAAGCGTCCAGGATTTCCTTTTCGTCGATACTGGTGAGCGTGTCGATGGCGCGCTGCAGGCTGTGTTCCGCCGACTTCCAGTCGTCGGGAGAAACTTTTCCGCGCCGCGATTCCAACGCCAGTTTCTGCCGCGAGCTTGCCGTCCGGATGCGACCCTGGTCCGATTCCAAGTTTTCCAGGCCCAGAATGTCGTAGGCGTTCAGCGGCCGTTCGCGAACGGGAATGCCCAGGACTTTACTTACCGGGTTGGCGGATGGGTTGATAGCGATGCTCATGGCTCGTACTCAGCACTTGCGAAGTTACTTTTTTCCAGTTGTCTCGTAATGGCGCATCAGCGCGGCAGAACAATGAACTCCACGGAAAGATCCAAATCGGTAATGCGGGGGTGATCGAAGACCACGCGGACACGGCCCGCTTCCCCCGCCATGTGCCGGCAGGGCGCCGTGGTAGCGGGCAAGGTGATCTTCATCTCGTACAGGCCAAGTGTGTTCAATTCTGTGGATCGCGCTGTGACCTCAGCCTCGAGGAAATCCGGACTGGTTTCAATGGAAGCGACAGGCAGTTCTTTCTCCTCGTCGCGGACCTTCAGCAACAGCGCGACACTGACTTCTTCACCCTGCCTGAGGGTACCCAGACTCACGACACCGCTGGCCTCAATCGCAGATCCGATTACCGCGAGTCGTCCCATTACCTCCCCGGAAAAATGGATATCAAACGGTTCTGGCTCGGTCGCGTCGTCCGCCACAATGTCCAGCCGCAGCCAATGCTTAAATGAACCTCGTGGCAAGTCGGGAGGCGTTGTAATCGACACTTCGTAGCCAGACGTTGCTTTGTAGAACTCCAGGAACTTAGCGTCCAAGGGCGTGGCAGTCCAGGTTGCGTTTTCGAGCGAAGGGTTCCCGGAAGCGATTTCGAAATGATCCCAGGTTTGGGAAAGCAACAGCGCCTTGAATGTTCTCGATTCGTCGGGAAGCAGATTGTCGAAATGCAAATAAGCCGGCTCGACAGCCAGTTGCATGCGTACCGTCCCGACAATTTCAAACCGCAGCTGCCGATGAATCGGATCGTTCGTCTTAATGATGGCATGGTGCGAAAACGTGTCGTCGCTCCGCGGCGTCCGCCACTCGAGTGTCACGCGGGCTTCGCCGCCCGGAGGCACTTCTGTCTGGTCGATATTGCTGATCGTACATTTGCAACTGGTACCGGCGGGGGTGAGTTTTAACGGGAAGGTTCCCACGTTCCGCACAACAAAATCGTGGGTGGCCGAAGTCAGCGCGTCCATGGTCCCAAAGTGAAATCTCTTTTCAGACACTTGGACCTGAGGTGTACCAAGCATGTTTTCGCCGGCCGCGGCCTGCAGGGGTGTCCGCGAAACCAAAACCCGACGATCACGCACTTCAAGCCGTGCTCCGGAGGGATGCAGGAAGGTGAACTTCGCCTTCGCCGCCAGCCAGGCCGCACCGCCACCGACGAGCACCAACCCCATCGCCATGCTCCAATAAATTCGATTCATGCTTTCCACTTTGATCGCTGTAGTGTGTCACCTACGGAGCGTTGCGCCCCGCAAACAGGGAATCTTTGTAAACGCAGAAAGCCCCGGCCATCAAATCGATGGCCGGGGACAGCTTTACTGCTAGTCCAGGATTTCAAACTCCGGAATGATTTCCGAGTGGACCTTCCTAGTTCGATTCGAACGCGCTGCGCTTCTGCAGGTTCAGCAGGAAAATGCCGCTGAAGATCTCGGAAGGCGGAAGTTCCACTTCGGCATTGCGGTAGCCAATAGCCGCGTAATCGTCGTCGGTCAGGTTGTCGGCAACCGGGAAACCAGGATTCAAGAACTTGTCGTTGTTGGAATCCGAGAATTCCTTGACGCTACCGTCCGCCATCAGGATGTTGCACGTGGCCTTATTGCCACCGCCGTGAATGGCGTACCAGTCACGCGTGTCTTGCAAGTAGGTATTGGACGCTTCCGTCGGAGGCGCACAGCTGCCGTTGCGTTCGCAGTCGACTTGGATATCCAGGCGGGCACCTACGGAGTCGATCAAGGCGAGTCGATTAGCGGACGTATCGTAGTACGCCGGGCCGTCGTTGAACGCTTCGGTCAGGAGTTCACCTTCTTCGATGAACAGTCGCTCGTCGGTAGTCCCATTGGCAAATGGATCAGCCGTCGCGCCATCGTTCAACAAAGCTCCATAACGGAACGTTGTCAAAGCAATCGCTTCATCCAAGTCGCCAGGAGCCGCATCACCGAGCAACGCGATGTTCGAGCTGACAACGGGACCTGTTTCCACGACGCGGCGAGTCAGCGGACCGGTTGTCGAGTTGACACCCTTGAGACCTTGACCTGCCACGTCACCATTGGTCAGCACTTGCGCCGGAGTTGTTCCGGTGTCAATGCCGAACTTCGGCGTCGTACGTACCAGCGACCAACCGGCAGCGTAGTTCGTGTTGTAACCCTGTTCCAGGAACCAACGCGCCACGATCGCGGTACGTTCATCCGTATCGTCAGCAGTACTGGCGAAGCCATCCGTCGCGGCTCCACCACCAACCAAGGCTGTGTTACCGGGCCAGTTGGCGGCACCGCACATGCCCGACTGAAGGCGTGCCAGATTCGCACCATCTTTCGCGTCGGTCGTGTCCTTGCCCCACAAGTCGTTCAGCTTTTCAGGGCCCTTCAGCGGGTTGCTCGGGCAGAGCAGTTCGCCCACGTTGGCGGCGTTGATGTTGACCACGTCGGCCACCCAACCCCACGTGTCCATACAGCCGTCGCGACGGAAGTCGCTGGCACCGGTGCAGAAACGTTCCAGAGGATCCTTGTCCGCGAACAGGTGCATGCCGATACCGATCTGACGCAGATTGTTTTTGCATTCCGTGTTGCGAGCCGCTTCGCGAGCTCGCGAGACCGCGGGCAACAGCAAGGCAACCAGGATTCCAATGATGGCGATCACCACCAGCAATTCAATCAGTGTGAACGCTTTGCGTCCAGAAGTAGCTTTCATCGATTTCTCCAATTGTGATGAAACATTTTGTATTTCAGTAGACATCCGAAACTCGTAACGATTGACTTACATTCCCTTGTGTACGTCTAGCTTGTCCGCGCAGTGAATCCTTCGCTGGCATTCTCACTCGTGCTTCTCTCGGCAATCTCCTTTCTGCTTTGGGTTGTACTTGAGAATCATGTTGACCTGACAAGGAATTGTCGTCGCTGCCAGGACTTCCCCGCCGGTACCCCCCAGCGTCACGGCAAGCGCCTCGCATTCAACGAGTAAAAATTGGATATTTCTTCACCGGGAAGCTCGACCGTATCGTCCACAAACCCGTTCAGGCTACTGGCCGGAAAACCGTTGTTCATCAAACCGTCTTCGTTCCTGTCTTGGAATTCGCGCACGCTGCCGTCCGCAAACAGCAGATTCCCGCTGCCGCGATGGGCGGCGTAAAACCCGCGGTAGTCTTGCAACACGTCGCGATTCCAAACTTTCCACCACCCGCCCGCTCCGTCCCGCGGTGTGCCATTGGCGAATGACGGAGCGGACATCGTCGTCTTGACCACAGGGCCATCCGTAAACGACTTGACGACGAACTCGCCGGCCACCGAATCTCCCAGGTTCGCCGACAGCGTCGTCGTGGAAGCGCCGTCCCCGAGTAGCGGAATGAACGACGCACCGATCGCGGCCGTGTCGGTACGGACAAGCTTCAATGGCCCGAACGTACTGTTGCGGTTCTTCAAGCCCGCGCCGCACGCCGGGTCGGCTGCTCGTAAGTTGCCGCTGGCATCGATGTTCACACCAGTCCGAACCAGAAACCAGCTGGCCGTGTAGTTCGTGTTGTAGTGCTGCTTCAGAACCTGCTCCTCCACCAGCAGGCGACGCGCCTCGTCGCCCGGTGCCAGACCGTCTTCAATGATGGTGCGGCACGGACTGCGATAGATAGATCCGTCCGGCAGCGTTTCCGCTGCCTTGCCGGCACCATTCACACAACCTGAACTGAACACCGTGGTCGTGTTGATGGTGAGCATGGCATCCAATGCTTCATTGACGCGCGCTGTGTTGGAGGGACACAGCATTTTTCCAACCGGCGTTCCCGAATTCACCAGATCGGCAACCCAGCCGACCTCGGTGATGCAGCCGTCGCGCGCCCAATCCATCGCGCCGCTGCAATAGAATTCGTTGTGACGCTGAGCATAGTCCACCATGGCCACGCCCAGCTGCTTGAGGTTACTCTTGCAGGCTGCGTTACGACTCGCTTCGCGCGCTTGATTGATCGCTGGCATCATCATGGCGGTCAGGATCCCGATGATGGCGATCGCCGCCAACAGTTCGACCAATGTAAAACCGTTCTTGCGGAAGTTTTGTGAACGCTTATGCCGTTTGTGTCGTAGTACCATTTTGGTTCACCAATGTTCGAGTCGCATGGCTTCCTCTTCAACGTTGAGCAGTTTCGTGTTTGGCGATGAAGATGCGATGACTCAATGATGAAGATGGCGTTACGAATAAATCGCTGATTTCATGAATATCCCATGAAGTCTTTTGTGCTGGCATTTCTGCGATGCCGGACGCAGGCAACTCTTCACGTTTCCTTCATGGATTCTTCGCATCTCCTTCGTAGAAATGGGCGAATGTGCCCTCGCGCCTGTGGCGTTTCAATCTGCTCAGTTCCTTCCTTTCAGGTCCAGAGGTCGATCATGCTCAGATCCTTCTTCCTGCTACTCTTCCTGCTACTCTTCCTGGTATCGGTGGTCGGCTGCGGGGGTAGCGCGTCCAAGAAGAGCGAAATGATGCGCATCGCAAAGGAACGGGCGGCGCGGAACCGTCAAGCGAAGGAAGAAGAGGTGGAACAACAGCCAAACGCCTCGCCGACGCCAGCTGACACGTCGCCGGCTGCGTCTGAATCGTCGCCGGCAGACGCCGCGCCGGCTGCGACGGAAACCGCCAAGGCGTCGCCAGCCCGCACGGAAAGGGAACCGGAACCACAAACCACCGTAATTGATGTCGCCAAGATTGTCCCCATCGAACATCCGTTAGCCGGAAAGCCGCATCTGACGAAGCCGAGCACACCATTAACATTGGAGCAGCGTCGGCAGCGCAGTATCGACAACCTGACGGCCATTTCACTGGCCTTGCAGGCCTACATCAAGGACAACGGCACCTTACCGCCGACCGCGATTTACCGCGCGGGCAGGCCCCGATTGAGCTGGCGCGTGGCACTGTTGCCCTACTTGGGGCACACGGACCTGTTCAATAAGTTCAATCGCGGGAATTCCTGGAGCGACGACGAGAACTCCGAGTTGCTCCAGTCGATCCCTGCTGTTTTTCAGTCCCCAACGCGATTCAACGAAATGACCAACTACGTGCTCGTCACGGGCAAGCAAACCGCCTTTGCCGACGACTTACCGACTCCGGTAGCCCGCATCACGGATGGAATGTCCAATACGGTGCTGCTTGTGGAAGTGAACGATCGGGCTGCCGTGCCGTGGACGAAGCCCGAGGACTACGAACTGGACGCCAGTAATCCGAAGCGCGGGCTGTTTGGACTCTACACGGACGGCGTCTTCGCGATCTGGGGCGACGGCGCCGTGCAACGGATTCCCCAGGACATTTCCGATTCCTCCCTGCTGGCCACGTTCACCATAGCCGGGGCCGAGAACCTGGAGGGAGTGACGATTCGTGTTCCCGCGGAGGCCAAGTCGCCGGAGCCCGAAACTGCGTCCCTCGAGGCCGCCGCGACCGCCGAGCCTACGGATCCGGCGGAAACCACCAACAGGAATAATGCGTCAACAAGTTCGACTTCGCGCGATCCGAAATCTCCAAAACCGGACGCCCCACCGGCGCGGATCCCCGTCCCCAGCGACTTGCAGATTGAACAGGCCAAGCTGATCTTCAAGGAACTCTACGAAGCCGAATACCTGAAGGCGAAGTCCCGGCAGGAGAAAGCCAATTTCGCGCGGAAAATGATCGGCAACGTCGAACAGGTCAAGGACGATCCGGCCAGCCACTACGTGCTGCTCAGGATTGTGATGGACGTCGCGATTGCCGGTGGCAGCGACGACTTGGCGCTGTCGACCCTGCAGGAACTCGACCGCACCTACGTTCTGCCCGATGCGAATATCGTGCTCAACACGCTGAAACGCATTGCTCAAACACAGTCGTCGCGTTCCAGCCGCAAGTTGATCGAATTCGCGGAAGAATTGACCGACGCAAGTTACGATGCCGAGGACTACGACACGGCTCTGAACTTCATCCAAATCGCCGTCACCTCAGCCAAGAATTCCGGCGACGGCGATCTCAATGACCGGCTCACTTCCCGTGTTGCCGAGATTGAGGAGGCGCGAACCGCTTTCCGGGCGTCCGAGCGGGCGCTGGAAACGTTGGACAAGGAACCGGACGACCGGCTGGCGCGTTTGAACCTGGCGAAGTACCTCTGCTTTGTCAAAAACAACTGGCTGGACGGCCTGCCGATCCTGGCATCCTCAGGCGATCAGCGGATCCAGCAGATCGCCAAGTTGGACCTGGCCGGTCCGTCCAGTGCCGAGAAGTTGCTGGAAGTCGCCGACGGCTGGTGGGACCTGTCGGAATCGGCTTCAGCACTGCAACAGCGTTCGATGCGCCAGCGCGCCGCGATCTGGTATAACCTGGCCCTGCCCCAGCTTTCACCCGGATTTCTCAAGATCAAGATCGAGCGTCGCCTGGAACAAGCCAGCCAAGAAGGGCTGGCGCAGAATTAGTAGCCAGCGCCGTCGCCGATGTCATGACGATGGCTCCCAAATGGGGCCGTTGCCTGAGCAATACAAGCACGA
Organism: uncultured Planctomycetaceae bacterium; assembly: GCA_937967665.1. Classification (GTDB taxonomy): domain Bacteria; phylum Planctomycetota; class Planctomycetia; order Pirellulales; family Pirellulaceae; genus CALBSZ01. The sequence continues at coordinate 29,410 of CALBSZ010000721.1, read as the reverse complement.
CGCGCTAGCAAGTGAGTTCCCGGTCCCGACGTATCGGCGTATTCACTCGCGTGCACGGTGTGCTTCTGGTGCGAGTCGCACGGACGTGTAGCGTCTCCGGCGCTGCAAATCACCGTGTCAATTGGCGAAAAAACCGCTACACTTACGCGAAACGCGCTGTAGAAACAGCGGAGCCCGAAACGCATCCGATTTGAACTCGAAACCGTTCAGGAAATCGCAAACATCTCGGGGCCGACGTGTTGCGTGACCACGCTGCCGATGAGCGTGAAGGGTGTCGAGTCGTAGATCGCGATCGGCAACAGTTGACCCGCTTGCCGCTGGTTACCCTCGAACACCACGATGCGGTCGCAGTGCGTCCGCCCGACCATTTGCATCAGCGGACCTTCTTCCCCCCGTTTGAGCGAGTTCTTGCTCGGCCCTTCCACCAGCACTTCCACCGTGCGTCCCAAGAACAGCTCGTTGTCCTCTTCGCTGATCGCGTTCTGCACGGCCAGCATTTCATTGTTCCGCCGCTTCTTGACCTCGTCCGGTACGTCGTCGTCGTACAGTTCCGCGCCGCGTGTACCGGGCCGCACACTGTATTTGAAGATGAAGCTGTTCTTGAAGCGGCATTCCCGCAGCAGTTCGACCGACTGCTGAAATTCCGCTTCCGTCTCGCCGCTGAATCCGACGATGAAGTCACTGGAAACCGCGGCCTCGGGAAGGTGCTCGCGAATCCGCGCCATCATGTCTCGATAGTCACTGACGGTGTAGCCGCGTTTCATTCGTTGCAGCACTTCGTCGCTGCCGCTCTGCACCGGCACATGCAGGTAGGGCGAAATCTTCGGCAGTTCGTGAATGGTTCTTAACAGCTCGGTGGTCATATCCTTCGGATAGTTCGTCACGAACTTGATCCGCTGCAGCCCATCGACTTCGTGCAGTTGCCGGAGCAGCGCAGCCATGTTGGTCGTCTGGCCGTCAGCCGACGTATACCGGTAGCTGTTGACGGTTTGACCCAGCAAGGTGATCTCCAGGCAGCCTTGTTCGGCCAGCACGCGGGCTTCGCTGACAATCTGTTCCGGCGGCCTCCCCTGCTCCGGGCCACGCGTCATGGGAACGATGCAGTAGGTACAGAACTTGTCGCAACCGATTTGGATGCGCAGGTACGCTTGAAACGGCGTCGGCCGCATAGTGGGATCACGCAGTGGATCGAACGTTTCGTGGCTGCGTTTGATGTCGTCCGAGGTACCATCGCGCCGCCCGAGACTCACTGCCATCTGCCGGCTCGCGCCGGCGGCCGCCTTGGCAACCAGTTCGGGAATCTGATGCAGCTGCCCTGGTCCGACGATCAAATCGACGTAGGGCGCGCGATCGAAAATAATCTGCTGATCTTTTTGGGCCATGCAGCCCATCACGCCGATAATCTTCTCGGGGTTTTCGCGCTTCAATTGGCGTAAACGGCCGAGCTGGCTGTAGGTCTTGTCTTCCGCGTGCTGACGCACACTGCACGTGTTGAACAAGATCGTGTCGGCCTGGGACGGACGATCGGCCAACTCGTAGCCATGATGACGAAGGCTGGCGACGACCATTTCACTGTCCAGCAAATTCATCTGGCAGCCGACAGTTTCGATATAAAGACGTTTGCTCATGGTGTCTCTTTAACGCGGAGATCCTGTTCACGGCGACCAGCAACCACTTCGCCAGACGCACAGCTGATTAGTTGGACAGCGCCAAGTTTGCCCTAATCCGCCAAAACACAAGCACGCAGCGCGAGTCAGTGTATCCGGCCGTGAGTTGCTTACTCGTTTGCGCTTCAAGCCTTCATGACGACGGAACCTGGCGCTGTCGAATGAGACAGCGCCGCTCTAGTTCAAACCGGCCTGTCTCTGTTCCGACAGTCGTTGTGCTCACATCCACGGTACCTTGCTTTCGCGAATCAAACCTGGCGGTGGCCCGCTAAGCGGCTTCGTGATCGGAATCGTCGCCGTCGGCTTTCTTCCGAGCCTCCTCGCGGCGTTTCTTTTCCGCCTTGATATCGCGCCGCAAAGTGGCGGAGAGAGACTGATGCTGGGACCGCATAAGCTTGACCAGCGCGGATACGGCAAAGTAACCGGCACCACAAATCAGAATCCAATCCCAGCCACTGATTGCTTGCATGTGATCGTCCCCGTCCGTCCTTGTGCGGGTAAGTTGCGTAGTTTAACACGAAACGCACGTCGACGGCGAGGGGGATTTTCGTGGAGTCGAACAGCGGAACGTCGCCGTAGGGTATGCTCCGCATGCCGCCGTTTGTGGCCGACCAGCGACGCGGCACGCGGAGCGTGCCCTACTGGAAGCGATGGCCGCTTGCCACCGTGTGGCCCCGCAGGAACTCGGAGATATCCATCGGTCGCTTGCCGGCTGGCTGCACTCGATCCAGCGACAGCAACCCGTCCCCGGTAGCGACATGCAGCGACGCTTTGTCGACGTGGGTGACCGTTCCCGGTGCACTCGGCGTTTCTCCCGTCGTCGCGGACACCTGTTCCAGAATCAGACGCAGCGGCTCGCCCTTGGTTTGCGGCAGCAACGTATAGGTTCCCGGCCAGGGCTTGAAGGCGCGAACCTGATTGCAGATGTCGACGGCGCGGCGTTTCCAATTTACGGCGCCGTCTTCTTTCTTCAATCGGGGTGCCTTGCTGGCACGCTCCTGGTCCTGCAGCTGGCCGATGGGGGACTGCCTGTCCCAGGTCGACAGCAGGTCGATCGCTTCCAGCACCGGTTCGACACCCAGGCGCGACAAACGCCGTTCGACCGTCACGGCGTCATCGTTCTTGTCAATCGGCGTCTTGCGCGTGAGCAGGCACGTTCCGCCGTCCAGCGCGGGTGTCATGTGAATTACGGTGACGCCGGTTTCGCGCTCGCCATGATACAGGGCCCAATTGATCGGCGCGGCACCGCGATACTTGGGCAGGAGCGAGCCGTGCAGGTTGATTCCTCCCAGCGGCGCCACGGCCAGGGTGGCGGCTTTCAGGATTTGCCCGTAGTCGCAGACCACAAACAGTTCGGGCTGGAACTGCCTGAGTTGTTCCTGGACCGCTTTGTCGTTGATGCTCGCGGGTTCGAGAATCGTGATCCCGCGTGCCTTTCCCACATCGCGCATCGGATTCACTGGCGACTGACGGCGTCCGCGCGCGGGTGGCGTGGGCCTCGTGACGAGCGCCAGCACTTCGTGCGTGGAATCCAACAGCGCCTCAAACGTCGGCACAGCGAACGGTCCTGTTCCCATCATGATCATTCGCATGTTTCAACTCGCCTGCAGCTTTTCTTGTGCGGAAAAGGGGTCAGGAGCCAATAGCCGGAACGGCCCTTCGGGTGCTTCGCACTATTGTTGTGCGGAAAAGGGGTCAGGAGCCAATAGCCGGAACGGCCCTTCGGGTGCTTCGCACTATTGGCTCCTGACCCCTTTTCCGACGCTAACAGTACTTCTGTTCCATTTCGGCCAGACGTTGAGCGATTTCTTCATCGCTGCCGATATCGCCCGTTTCACGCCGGCTCTGAAATTCCAGCGTGAATTCATGCAGCGCGTCGTCCACGTCCATTCTCCCCGTTTCGCTCAACCGATCGGTGAACAAGACACCGTCCAAGTGGTCGGTTTCGTGCTGCACGACCCGCGCCATCATGCCGTCCAGGTCGGCATTCAATTCCGTACCATCCAGCAGGAACGCATTCACCCGCACCTGCTTCGGTCGCACGACATCGCCGTAGACGCCCGGCAGGCTCAAACAGCCCTCTTCCGATTCTTCGGAACCGCGCGGTCGGCTGAGTACTGGATTAATGAACACGAGTTCTTCGCCCTCCCCTGCATTCGCAGCCAGGTTCACGACGAACAACCGTAGCGGCAAATCCACCTGATTCGCGGCTAGACCGATCCCCTTGGCCTCGTACATCAGTTCAAACATCCGGCTGATCATTTTCCGCAGGTCGGCGTCGACGCGTTTGACCGGTTTGGATTCGTGCCGCAAGGTCGGATGCGGATACGTAATAATCTTCAAAACTTTCTCCCGCATTGGTTGGACAGCGCCGCCTTTGCGGAGATCCGATAAATACAAGAACGCAGCGCGAGCAAGTGTGCTGGGATGTAAGTGACTCACTCGCTTGCGCTTCGTGCTGGTATGACGATGGCACCTGTCGCTGTCCAATAAGGTATTCCCGATTATAGGCGCCTGGTGCGGAGTAGCAAAAGGGCAACGGCAACCGAGGTCGCTCAATTCGACCAGCGTGGTAGAATGGAGTTGGGACAATACGGAATATCAGATGCCAGCAACGAATCAGGAACGACCAGAGGCAGGTCTGGCCATCGCCAGGTCGCACGCTCGACGGCAGGTCCCCGCGTGGGTCTTGTCGTCCGCGCTGCACTTCTTGATCTTCATCGCGTTGGCCTTGTTCGTGCAGGTTCCGCAGCGTGGGGCTCGGGTCGACCCAGATCGTACGGGTGGCATCATCCTGGTGCAACAACAAACCGGTCGGCCTCAGTACTATGGCGAATCGGACCTGGAAAATGCCGCGGCGGAATCTTCGGCGGCGTCACCGGACGACGCCCTGCGGATCACCGACGCGCTGCCTCGACAACACGACTTTGCCTTGAACGAGGCGGGGTTGCTGCCCGCGGTCGAGAGCGAATTCGCTGGTCTGGGGGACGAATTGAGGAACGCGCTTCCCGGCGCCGGGGACTTTACCGTTGGCGCACGGCCCAACAAGCAAGTCGGCGGGAAGACGGAAACCGGGGTTTACGGCGTGCGCGGCGTGGGCAGCAAGTTCGTCTACGTCTTCGATCGATCGGGCAGCATGAACGGCTTTCAAGGCCGGCCGCTCGCGTCCGCCAAGGCCGAGATGTTGAAGAGTATCGATTCGCTGGAAGAGATCCACCAGTTTCAGATCATTTTTTACAACGAACGTCCTTCCATTTTCAATCCATTCCGCCCCCAGGCGCCGCGACTCATGTTCGGAGATGCGTCGAGCAAGCAAATGGCGGCGGAATACGTGAACAGCGTCGTCGCCGATGGCGGCACGCGGCATTTGGGCGCATTGCAACTGGCCCTGCAACTGGCTCCGGACGTCATCTTTTTCTTGACCGATGCCGCGGAACCGTCGTTGTCGACCGACGAGCTGGACCAGATCCGCCGACGCAACGAACGTGTCGGGGCCAGTATTAACTCGATCGAGTTCGGTTCCGGTCCGTATAACGGTGAAGACAATTTTCTGGTGAAACTCGCGCGCCAGAACGGCGGCCGTCATGCCTATGTCGATGTGTCGAGGTTGCCGTGATTCAGGAATCAGGAAAAACAGTGCGTCGAGTGTTTTTAGCGACGATCGTTTGTTCGCTGCTGGCCTGCTGCATGGCCAACCACATGGCCTGGGCTCAAGATTCGGTCACCATCAAGACGGGCCGTGAGGGCCGCGGCCGGCTGCGTTTGTCGGGCGAGATCGTCGAGCTGACAGGGCGGCAATTGACGCTGCGGCGGTCGGGCCGCGACGATACGATACCAACAGACCGCGTGGTGGCATGGGATACCAAACTGGTCGATGCGCAGGTCGCGGCCGACCGGGAATTCGAGCAGCACGATTTTGCCGCGGCGCTGGCAAAGTACGACGAAGCGATCCGATTGGAAAAACGCTCCTGGCTGCAGCGCTGGATCCTGTCGCGGATCGCGATCTGCCACGCCAATCAAGGCAACCTGGTACGCGCTGCGGACATGTTCCTGATTGTCTACTCGAACGACCCCACAACCCAATACCTGGACGCGTTGCCGCTGATCTGGACCAGCGCGGAACCGAACTTGCCGGCGCAACGCCGCGCGGAGGAATGGCTCAAGCAGCGTGACGCGCCGGTCCGGCAGCTGTTGGCGGGAAGTTGGCTGTTGAGTGGCGGGCAGCGAGGTGCGGCGATGGAGGTCCTGCGGCAGGTGGCACTTGCCCAGGACCCGCAACTGGCGAAACTTGCGGAGCTGCAGCTGTGGCGGGCGCAAGCCGCGACCGCATCGCGCGAGGAAATTGCGGCCTGGCAAGCGTCGATTGAAGAACTGCCGGAAGCACTGGCAGCGGGACCCTATTACGTGCTCGGCAAAGCCTGGCTGCAACAGCGCGATCTGGAACGCGCGGCACTGGCCTTCTTGCGAGTGCCGATCCTGTTTCCCTTCCACCATCAACTCGCCGCCGAAGCCCTGGTGTCCGCCGCGCAGGCCATCGAACCGACCGATGCCGCCGGGGCCCAGACTCTCTATCGCGAGGCGGTACGGGACTACCCCGAAGCGACGATTACAGCCATTGCGCGGGCAAAACTGCAGCCCTAGCGGCACCACGCATCGGAATATTCGTCAATATCGTGCCGCCGGTCGAATCCGGTAATTAAGATGGAATCTTAGAGGTACGTTTGTCTATGGCGATTCGCACGGCCGCGTCCCGGTGCAACTCGCGACAAGTTGACACCAAGGTCGAAAGCTTCGCCGCGCGGACCAGAAACTCGCCAGATTTCCATCTTGATTTTCGCAGGTATTGACGTGGCTCGACCCAATCCACTCGCCGTCTTTCCCAAGCTGATGCACGCCATGTCCCGATCGCGGGACACCGACGGCGAACTCATCGTATCGTCGTTTCGCCGCGCACCCTGGAACCTGGCCGATCTGGGTCTGGGACTGGCCATTATCCTGGCTTGCCGCTTCCTGCCGGCCTTCTATTACGACTGGTTCAACTGGTTACCGGAAGTGCCGCGTTTCATCGTGGTGTCCTCCATCCCGATGCTCGTCCTGGTTTTGACTCCCAAGTGGCTGGCCAAGGCGCGTCAGTCCACGGTGCGGATGACGGCGCCGGATATGTCCATGTTGTTGCAGGAAGCGGTGGTGGCCATTCCGGTCGTGCTGGCGATCGTGGTGGTCGTCGTCATTACCAACGTCGTCTACAACGTCATTACGGGAGATTCGCTGGGGACTGTCCCGCGCGTCGCCTATGCCTATTCGCAAGGGGAAGTCGTGGCGTACTTGTTGATGTCGTTCACGGTGACGCCGATTGCAGAAGAGGTGTTTTTTCGCGGCTTCCTGTACAACGTGCTGCGAAAATACTTTCGCTGGGCAGCGATCGTGATTCAGGCGATCCTGTTCGCGATGGCGCACCGCTATAACGCCGTGCAGTTGATGGTCGTGTTTGCCAGCGGGCTGTTCCTGGCCGCAGTTTATGATCTGCGCAAGACCCTGCTGACGCCCATCCTGGTTCACACCGCCATCAATGCGATATGGGCCTTTCTGTTGCTGGGGTACGTCAGCCAGTTGGCGCACACGCCGTATCTGGGAGTCGCCGGAGAACCCGCTGATCAGGGCTATCAAGTCACCGCGATCGTCAGCGATTCGCCGGCAGCGGCGGCAGAGCTGGCGGTGGGCGACGTCGTCATGAAAGTCGGCGACACGCCGATCTCCGACCACGAATCCCTCGTTGACGCGCTACGTGAACACAACATCGGGGACAACATCCGGATTCATTTTCTGCGTGACGGCCAGCCGCACGAAGTTACCGTGCTGTTGACGAAGCGTCCCGAAAGAAACTCGATACGACCTTCTTGACGGAATGGTGTCGGCGCAGGCCGCTGACGAACCGGTTGCCGTCGACAAAGAACCGCAACAACAGCTGTTCAGCCGCGGTCACGCCGATCCGCGGCGATACGCTGATCTGAAAATCTCCCCCGGACTGCAGGCGGGTCTCTTCGATCCAGATCCTGTTTCCCGCGGTGAGCGGCTGGCCGTTGGTTTCGCGCCCGATGGCCATGGCCTGACACAAGCGTGACGGTCCGCGAGTCAATTGCAGTTCCTCGCTGGTCCGCCGGCGGCGCTGCATGGCCGGTAGCCCGTCTGTCGGTTCGACCGCCCGAATCAAGACAGCCGACGGCACGCTGTCTGCCAGGGTGACGGCGTTCAGGCAGTAACTGGCATGAATGGGATAGACGTAGGCCAGTCCGGGCGGGCCGAACATCGTGGCGTTTTTGTTGGTCCGCCCACGCGCCGCGTGACAAGCTGGATCATTGCCAGGCAGGTAGGCTTCCGTTTCCACAATGATGCCCGCGGTCACGACTCCACGATAGGACCGCACCAGCCGCTTTCCCAAGAGGTCGCGAGCAACCAGCACGGGATCACGATCGTAGAACGAAGCCGGCAGGACGGTGCGCATCACTTGGCCGGTTTCGACTTCTGGTTCTTGGACTTCGGGTTCCTGGACTTCGGGTTTTTGGCTTTCTTCTTCCCGGTCGCCTTGTATTGATTGACCAGGGGAGTCGCGGCGGCCGTGATCGCCAGCTCGTCATCCAAGGCCGCTTTGAGCAGGGCGTACTGATCCGGCGGGATCGACTGCGGATCAAGCGGCTTCGATTCGGCAGAGTCGGCGACGACGTCGTACAACTTGCCGCTGCCATACAGCTTGTACGTTCGGTTCCGCACATGCTGGCTCTCCTTGCCGCGCACCCCGTTGCGTTCGTACCAGCAGTAAATGAATTCACGGCTCTGAAACGCTTCGCCGCGCAACAACGGGGCAAAGCTGTGGCCGCGAAGTTGCAAGTTCTTGGGAACGCGGGCGCTGCCGAGTTCCGCGATGGTGGGCAGGATATCACTGAAGTCGATCAGCGCGTCCGACGTCACGCCGGCAGGCGTCGTACCGGGCCAACTGGCGATCATCGCCACATGCGTGCCGTTGTCCCTGGTACTCCCCTTCCCTCCCTGGTAGTCGCGGCCGTTGACGCGTGAAGTGATCCCGGTGTAGGTGCCGTTGTCGCCGGTGAATATAACGACCGTGTTCTTGCGAATCCCGAGCGCGTCGAGTTTGTCGACGACCTTGCCCACCATCTTGTCGGTGTACGCCACCATGTCCTTGAAGTACTGGTTTTTGCCCGTGCCCTTGAGACCCTTGGATGCCTTGTCGTAGTCGGGGCTGTCCGGAGTCGGTTCGAAGGGCCAGTGCGGCAGGATCATCGGATAATAGGCGAAGAAAGGGCCGTCTTTATGGCGTTCCATGAAATCGCACAAGTAATCGCTGACCAGATCCGGGCCGTATTCGCCCTGCGTGTAATCAAATTCCTCGCCATTGGTTTCCAGCCCCGGATTCACGTACCGGCTGGGGCGCCGAGTCAGTTGCCAAAGTGAATACTCATCGAAGCCGAACTTATGAGGTCCTTCGAATCCGCCCCGCAACTGCCACTTGCCGACGATACAGGTCTTGTAGCCGGCTTGCTTGAGCACGTGCCCGAAGGTCGTAGCGCGCGGATCGAGCAAGCCGAACTGTAAATAGTTGCGATTGTTGTAGATCCCGGTCATGATCTGCACGCGGGACGGTGTGCAAATCGGTTGGGAATGACAGTGTTCAAAGCGCATGCCGTCCTTGGCCAACTGGTCCAAATGCGGCGTCCGATACGTGTCGCTGCCATAGCAGGACAAGCATTCGAAACCCATATCGTCAGCCATGAAGACCACGATGTGGGGCGTCCTGGGCTGGGCGCTCACCGAAGAGACGTCGCGAGCGGCAAACAAGGCAAGGGCGATTGCAAGGATAACGGCGTGTCTTCGATTCATCGGGACTCCTTCATGCTGGACCGGGGCCAATGCGACAACAACGGCCCGCTGGCGAGCCTGCCTGTTGTTCTAATTATGGTTTACCCGATACCCGGCGTAAACGACGGGCCGAGGACCGCCGCGCGGAGAAGCCCGGTAAACCGGTCAGACAAACCGCCAGACGGCAGTATGTTTCGCTGCCGTAAGCGATGATTAGCCACTCGTTAACCGCTAACTCCTCACCGCTAGCTGCAGCACCATCTCCCTACGGCTTCTCGCCCTTGGCGGCTCCGATCCACTGCTGTAGATGGTTTGTGATTTCGCCCCAGCGTTCCGTGTCGCGGATGGCATCGAACTTGGTAAAACGCTTAACGGGACAGTATCCAGTCACTTTTGCGGTGCCCCCAATGTCCTCAGGTCGGCGGCCGAGCATTCTTAATAGGGCCATCATGCCCATTTCCCGGACTTCGATGTACTGGCGCTTGTCTTCTTTCCGATAGCCGCCGCGAATCTGGGCGTCGTTCGGAAGCAGTCGCGCGGCCAGTTCAAGATCTTCGGCGGACTTGTTGCCGAACGAGAGCAGTGCATGGCCGGCCAGCAAATTGGCATTCGCTTGCTGATACGCGTTGTTGTAAACCTCCGGCTCGTCGTCCACAATCCTCGCAGCCAACGTGCGGCACACGTCGTTCAGGCGATAGTACATGGCGATGGTCAGGCTTTGATGGAGCTCCGGGCCGGTTTTCGCCGTCAGAGCTGCCAGTTCCAAGTACTGACGAATGGCCTTGGGGCGATCTCCGTCGGCTTTCTTCAACATTTCGAACAGCGGCTGTTTGGAATTGTAGTAACCGGCCATGCCGTCAATCAACGCAGTCGACTCACCGCCACCCAACGTCACTGTCGGAATGTGCTCGGCCAATTCGCTGCGGACGAAGAGAAAGGAAGTCAATCGTCCCACAGTCATGTCGTCGTACACATCGGGATAGGGCTTGCCCGATTCAGGACGTTGGCCTTGTTTGCTCTCTCGAAACGACACGGTGAATTGTTGACTTCGCAAGTCAAACAGGCCACCGAGCATGAGGCCGCGACGCGCGGCCTCGTCACGGTCGGTTTCGCGGACGGCGAACACCTCCGCGGCGGCGGCAATGAGTAGCGGTTCAGCGGCCACCATATCGGCAAACAGGCCGCGCAACTCAGCCGAATCAGCCGCGCGGGCCACAACGGCATCCCACGCGGGCGCGAAACGCGCTTCGATTTTTCCTCCCTCACGAAACGCCTGCAACTCCGCCGAGACAAGCGACGACTCGGCATCCATGGACTCCGGCGAAAGTGCCTCGCGACACGCCAACTGCCGTTCGAGTCCCGTTTCGACGACCTGGCCGCGATCATCGACGATCAACGCGATCTGACCACGCGTGAGTTGACTGGTCCAGTTCCGCTGCTCGGCGGACGTCACTGTCCCCTGTTCCACCGCCGCATCAATGCGTGAAATCAGTTCGTCCAACTTTCGTTGCACCAACCGGTCTGACAAGCCCGCCAGCAGCAAGCGTGCCTGCTCCGCACGCGCCTCGTCCGCGGAATTCAGTTCGCGATTCAATTCCGCGAACGCGTCCCCTTCCAGTCGAGTAATCAGTCGTCGGGCTCTTCGCACGCGCTCGGCATCGTCTGACCGGAGCGCGTCGAAAAGGGACGGGAACGCTGTAACACCGAGTTCTTTCAATTGCTCTTCGGCGGCCTCGCGTGCCGCGAAGGAATCGGCTCCGAGTTGAACGACAAGCGAAGCCGCCTGGGAAGACGAATCGTCCGCGGCCAGCTGGCTGGCAAACAACAGCGCCATGCAGCAGGACCACACGAAGAAGGAAGGACGGAAGGATTTCATTGGATTCTCGAAGTCTGGGTTGGCAAGGATTGAGGGTAAAGGGGTCAGGAGTCAATTGCCGGAACGGCCCTTCGGGTGCTTCGCACAATTGACTCCTGACCCCTTTACCGAACCCCTAGGGATCACTCTTTCGCCGTGAAACGCAGTTCAATCGCTTCGCTACGACCATCAAAGATGGCAGTCTCCCGATGCTCGTCGTAGCGGAGCCGGTAGTAGGGATAAAAAGTGCTCACGTTCTTCTTCCGCGTGGACCGCAGCGATTTCCCGGTGCGCACGTCGACGATGTCCAGCAACGCTTCGGGCGAACCAAACGACACGCCGCCGCCGTTGCGGAGTTTCGGCTTCTGGAATCGGTTGCAGGCAACCAGCAGTTGCAAGCCAGCGAATTGCGTTGTACGAAGTCGCTGGTCCTTGAGCGCACGTTCCCACAGCTTCTGGCCACTGTCGGCGTCCACGGCGAGCAGCTTTCCGGAGACATTCATTTCTCCGGCGTTAGGATTGGGTTTTCCCGCTGCCGCCTTGTCATTGGCGATCTGATCCAGCGCCAGGACGACGGTATCGCCAAACGCCAGCAGCGCTGCCGCACTGAGATGGGGCAGCGCGCCGACTTTTACCTCGACGCGTGTTTCACCGGACGCAAGATCCACCAGCGTGAAAGCTCCTTGGGGATCAACGATTCCGATCGTCGCATCGATACCTGCCGCCGGCAGCGCATCGGGGGCAAGTTCGCGCTGCCAGAGATATCGATTTTCCACGGGGTCGTACAGACCCAGCGTTCGGACTTTGGATTCCTGGTCGAACAGCAGCGCTCGACCCTGGTTCGTGACCAGACGCTTGGCGATCGGCAGCACCGGACATGTGGAAATGACGTGACCATCCAGGGAGTGCAGCAGTGACGAGTTTTCGCCGCGCAGGGGTGTGACGAGCAAATGACTGGCGGCCCCCATAAGATCCGCACCGATCGGAAAATCGTCTCGCACCCAATACTCCTCCCCGGTGCGAGGATCCACAGCCACCAACTCGCGGCCCCGGTGGAAACAAACGCAGTCCCGCGTTGCGGCGACCTGCCGGGGAAACGTGCGATCGCCGTAGGCCGCTTGCGCATTCAAGCCCGCCCGATTGGGAAGTGGAAAGCCCAGGTCGGCGAGCTGCTGGCGTAACAGGTAGTAGTCGGACGCCAGGACCTGATCCGCGGGCCAGACTTCGGCGTTCCAGGCTACCCGCGGGGGGGCGGCTGCCAGATCGATCGCGATCACCCGATCCCCGCGATGGTAGACCAACATGTCGCCGGCGAGCACGGCATGTTGCGGCACGGTGAAAGGCGAGACGGCAATGCCGGACGCCTTCGCCGGTTCAGGCAAAGTCAGCTCGCAGACAATTCGACCCCAGCGATCCTGAACGACAAGATTACGTTGCCGGTATTCATAGCTCGCAACCCACTCGCCTACCGCCCCAGTCACTGCTTCCACAACAATGGGCAGGAACTGGCCGGCTGCGTTGTTGTACTTGCCGCGTGAAAAACCTCTTTCTTTAACGTCAATCGCGACGTCCTTCTTCCCTGCGAACGGTTGTTTCGCGAATTGCTTTGTCAGCCGCGACAAGTCCTGTTCGAATTCGAACGAATCATGGGACGTTCCCAATCGCGACCGACCGCAGGCGATACGGCGATCCAAGCGAACAGACCGTGATGGCGATACCGGAGCAAGCGCGGAGAGCGAATCGCCAAGATTCTCCAACCGGGCATAGACTTGCTGCGCGGCGGTGAGGTCGTTTGCTTCGACCAATTGTTCCGCCAGGCAAAGCGCCGGCAGCGGATCGTGATTCACCGTGGCCGATTCCAGCGTCAGGGCCACGAACCGTTCGTACCGCGCCGCCACCGCCCCCGCGTCGTCCCGCCCTGCGCCAGGCGGCATTGCCTCCGCCCGCAATGCCAGCGTCAAACCCTCCGTCAGCAATCGCGAAAATCGTTCGTCCCGCAGGGAGGCAGGCCGGTCGCAGATGGCTTGCAGCGCCTGTTCGATTTCCCCCTGCGCGATCCACACGTTGGCTTGCCGCAAAACCGTTTCCGCGTCGTCGGTGGACGCTGGCGCCGCCAATAATTCCTCGGCCGCCGTGGACAGGCGGCCGAAGCGATCGACGCCCCGGATCCCGGTCGAATAGACATGGTTGCCCTGCGGGACGAGATTCCCGAATGTAGAACGCCCGATCGGCAGGACCTTCGACGTCAGCCGACCCGTGTTCAAATCGAATACTTCGACATCTCCCGAGGTCGCGGGCAGAACGTACTGACCATCACTGAAATAGCCTCGCCCCGCGGGAACAAAACCCCCAACGAACTGTCGCGCGTTCGATTCCCACGTCGGCGCACCGTCATCCAGTCGGTAGCTGTACAGCGCGGACCGGCCGATCACGATTACACGATCTTCGAATACTCCCGCGACATACAAGCCATCTTTCCGCGGCGCTCGCCACAACAGGCGGCCACTGCTCAAATCAAGGCACACCAAATCATCGGATTCGAAGCAGGTTACCAGGACGCGATCACCATGAATGCTGGTCGCCGTCGCCGACCACCGGTCGAGCGCCTGGTGTTTGTATTGTTCCAGGTTCCGTTCCCGCGCCACTTTCGCCGGTTGTGACAAAGCATCCTCGTCGCCCGCGTCGACTTTCCACGACCACAGGACCGAGCCGGTGACGAGATCCATGGCCACAATACGATTTCGCGGAGTCGCACAGACCAGCAGACCGTCGCAATAGGCGGGAGGCGCGATACGATTGACTGGAGGCGGTTCGAGTTTCACACCGCTGCGCCGGACGGCGGGAGTTTCCTCGACGGCGTCAAGCAGCCACTGCTGCTTTACCTTCCCCTTGCCGTTCAGCAAGACCAGCCGACAGCCTTCAGGGAATTCGACAATCGAATACAACTGATCGCCAAGCGGTAGCGGACTGGTCAGGAACCGGCCGTGGAGAAGGTTTGGCGGGGTTTTCCCGAGAGTCGTACCGACTTGCCACACCAGCTTGCCCGATCGCACGTCGTAGGCGGACAGGAAGTTCGCGCCGCGATTGGTCGAGTTCATGCTGCCAGCTGCCAAACGCTCGCTGGTCCCTTCATAGCTGAGGCCGGTTTCAAATTCCCAATCCTCGACCGCAAAGACCAGCTTCCCGTTCGTGCTGATCGCGCCCCACGAAACGTCCTCCCAAACACGACGTCGATAACCCCAGCGATTGCCGGCCGCCTCGGCACGCCACTTCTCCATTCCTGATTCGACATCGATCGCCAGCAAGCCGGTTGCCGCGCGAACAACCATCGTGTCTCCCACAAAGAGCGGCCGTGGCGTGGGCACCCGCCCCAAACGTTTCTCGCTCAATTGCGTTTCCAGGGCGGCTAGTTCCGCTGTCGTTGGTTCGTCGAAGGACACCAGCGGAATGCCGTCGATCCACGGGAGCTCGCCCCGCAGTGTGCTGGCCCCCGTCAGACTGCCGCTCCATACCTTTCGCGTTTTTACGTCGAAGGGCGCGGTGCCGAGGACCTGTTCCAGCCAAACGAGTGGCGAATCGGTTTCGGAGAACACGTTGACTTCGCGACCGCCGATGGACACAGTATTCGCCGCATGAGATGCTCGCCACGACCGCAGTATCTTCTCCGACTGCAGAGGTTGTCCGGCAAGGAACTCGCTGACTGCCAATTGGAGCAGAACTTCCCGACGCAGATTCGAATCCAGATGCGAGTTTCGCAATACGCGTCGGGCAAAGAGCGAAGCGATGAGCGGTTCCGCCGCATTCAAGTAATACCGCGACACCAGCATCCCGGCCTCCGTTCCGGCTCTTGTGAACAGGTACTTTCGCGTCAGCTCTTCGAGCGTTTCGATGTCCCGGTCGGCGGAGGCTTGCCGCAGGGTCGCCCGCGCGACAGGGCCGTATTGGGTTTCGTACCATTCCAGTCCATGAGCAGGCAGTGACGCCAGGATCGCTTCGGCTTCCGCGCTCAGACTGCGATACGATTCGGCGTCCCCCCCGGCTCGGTAAAGCAGATTCTCGCTATCCGCCAGTACTTCGCCCAGGATTTGCACGGCCAGCGAATACTGCTGCTGGGCAATCATACCGCGAGCTCGCTTCAGCCGCTGCGTAACGAGGTAGTCGGCAAGTTGAGGACCGGAGGACTCCACCTGCGCCGCCGCGGTGAATGGCACAAGGGCCCACGACAGCAACGCGAGTGCCAGAAAAAAGCGAAATGCCTTCACGATGAGCCTCAATCACACGTCCAAAGCCACATTCTAAACGTGCGACAAGCCCCTCGGCAACAACACCGGCACGACACCGCCCCGGAATTTGGCAGCGAGTGTCCCTGAACGAGGCACTGTTTTGGAAAGATTCAACAGCGCGAGCGATGCTTCACGGTGAATTGGCAAAGAGATCGAAAGCGCCGCGACAGCCCGCTCAAGCCGGACTCGCGCCAAGCGTCAATGCGCGGTAGTGATCCAGCAGCTTCAGTAACGAATCCTTTTCGAGCGGCTTTTGCACGACTTCGTCACAACCGGCCAGCAGGCATTCTTGAATCTCTGTTTCCAGGACGTGAGCCGTGATGGCGATGATGTAGCCCTCGTAGCCGCTCCGCCGCAGTTCCCGAGTAGCCTCATAGCCGTCCAGCCGCGGCATCTGCATGTCCATCAGGATCAGGTGCATCGGGGATCCGTCGGCCTGTGCCTGCATTGCCATGTCGACAGCGTCTTGACCGTCATTGGCTACGGCGACCTCGGCACCCATCTTGGTCAGCAGCAAGGTAATCAAACGCTGGTTGTCCGGACCGTCTTCGGCCACCAGGACGCGGAGCCCGGCGGCGGAGTCCACTTCGGTTTCCGACGACATCGTCGGCGGCTCGGAGTCGTCGGGCCCGATCGGCGGGTTCTCCACAAGGGGAACACCGTTCAGGGATCCGGTACCGATGCGCAAGGTGAAGGTGCTGCCTTCGCCAAGTTCGCTGGCCACGGAAATGTCGCCACCCAGACTTCGGGCAATCTGTTGGCTGATCACCAGGCCCAATCCCGTACCACCGAAATGTTCGGCCGTCGCGCGGTCGGCCTGCGAAAACGGCTGAAACAGACGCGACAACTGTTTCGGCGAAATTCCGATGCCCGTGTCGCTGACTTCGAATTGCAGGTAGGGACTGACGGAGTTGTCGTGAACAAAACTCGTCGTCACTACGACTTCGCCACTTTGAGTAAACTTGACGGCATTGCCAACCAGGTTGATCAGAATCTGCCGCAGCCGCTTCGGATCGGTGCGCACTACCTGCGGGATGGGCCCGCGAAAATGAAAACGCAGCGGCAGCCCCTTCTCCTCGGCTCGAATCCGCAGCAGGCTGCCGACGTCGTGCAGTACCTGACACGGATACGTGGGCGCGATTTCGATTTCAAGCTTTCCTGCCTCCGATTTGGAATAATCCAAAAGGTCATTTACAAGCTCCAGCAAGTAGGTGCCATTGCGCCGGATCGTCCGGACCATCTCGAGGTCTTCGGGAGACTCCAGATTTCCCAGCAGCACTTCGGAGAAGCCCAGTATGGATGTAAGTGGCGTGCGCAGTTCGTGGCTGATGTTCGCGACAAGGTCGCTCTTCGCGTCATTCGCGACCTCGGCAACGCGGCGTTTCACTTGCAGGTCGGAATTCGCTGCGCGCAGGCGCCGTTCCGCACGGCGATGGCCGGCCAGTTTTCGAAGGAGCCGCTTCTGTTTGAGCATCATTTCAAAGGCGGCAAACAGTTGCGGGGACGTCTTCAGCAACCGTAGCGCGGAAATCCAAAGCAGGATGGCCACCAGGAACTTCAGTGTGAAATAGGGCGTGGTCTGCGTGGTCGGGGCAACGACGCTGAACAGGTAAAGCAAACCCGCAAAGAGCGAGGCACATGCGTACGTTCCGACGATACGCCCCCCCTTCTGATTTCGGCGATGGACGGCATGGTAGACCAGGAATCCGCTGACGAACCAGAAGGCCGCACACACGGCCAGGTCGCAAAGCAAGTCCAGCAGCAGTGCCGCCGCCGGCAGAGTGGTGGCATGAGAAAGAAGCGGCGTGAGGTATTCCATCGTGGTCACTTTGTTGTTCGCTAAGCAATCGCTTGGAAACCATTGCGAGGTCGGCGATGGGCAGCCCGGATTTAGCGGCCGTGACGCCCGGATTTCGCCGTGCAACTGGTTTCAAGCCCCGCTTAGATCGTAACTTGCGTGATCGAAGCCGTTCGTAAACGGCTATCCCTGCAATCGGCAGCGCCGGTGACGCTACCCGTGCGTGCGACTCGCTCCAGAAGCGAGGATCGCGCTCGGATGGCGACAATGCACCGATCAAGTGTACGTTACGATTAGAAGCGCGGTGGGCACCGTGTGGTGCCGCGCGTGACGCCAGCCCGTTCGATGTGTTGCCGGATGCAAGAGACTGGTAGAATCCCAGTCGACAGTGGCAATCCGATTTCCGGGTGCTAAACAATCACGCTTGTCAGCGCCTGAAAATTCGGATTATTCCGAATCGGGTCAAAGTCGTGCTCGCCCGCCACCATGTCCCGATAATCCGGGTCGATGTCAAGCGCGTTGGACAGGTATTCGATGGCCAGCTTCTCATTCCCGGCCAAACTCCAGTAGCACGCCAGATTGTAATGCAGGATGGCCTCGTCCGGATCGAAATCGATGGCGCTTTCCAGCGATTCAACCGCCAGATCCAATCGACCGATCCGCTTGTAGCACCAACCTAGCGCCAGCCAGATGTGAATGTTGGCGGGATCGTGGTCACTGGCTTCCTTGAGCGGCACCACGGCTTCGGCAAAGCGCTCCATGACTCGCAGCGCCTGCCCGCGCAGGTAGTGGACGTACGCGTAGTCCTCGGTCGTATCCCGCAATGCTTCCAGGATGTTCAGCGCCCGCGATGCCAGATGGTCTCGACGCTGCGGCGACGGCGGCCAGCGGTCCGCAAACACCAACAGTAAATCAAGATAGCCTTCCGCTTCGCTGAGTATCTGCCGTCGTCTGATTCGCTTGATATCCGACATGATATGACCTCGATTCCTCACCCGCGCTAAAAGGTTGAGAACGAAACAGCGCTTCGTCTTCCTCTACCATCATTCTAATCGCGAGCCGATGCAAGCCCAAATAGAATAGACCGAATAAAGCGAGAGTTTCAATCGCACTCAATATATCGTTTTGCAGAGACATCCCGATGCCGTTCCGCGTCAACCCCGGGATTAGTGAGACTGGCATCCGATGACGCCAGGTTCGGCCGTCATACGAGCGGGAACCGCAAGCGAGTGAGTCACTTACGTCCGCATACCCTGAATCGCACTGCCTCGCAGCCTTTTCGCGGATTTCCGGAAACGGGGTCGATGTCCCGTGAGCACGTCGCCGACAGGGTTTCGGAGGCGGGGTTGGCAAGACAGCTGAAAAACATGAGTGACTACCGGAAGAACCGGTAGTATGAAGAAGCCCCGATAACGGGCCGCTGACGGAGCCACCAATGCGCGACGCGCCTTATCGCTCGCCCTGCTCCACATCGTGAGACAGCCAGTCGACGAGCGACTGGTCGGGTACGGACACTTTGAGAACCGGCGAGAACTCGGCGAATTCGGCGTCGATTCGTGTCAGGATCTGTTCCAAGCCGCAGTGCCCGTCTCCGGCGAACAGATCGTACGCCTGGATGAACGTATCGCGCTCGTACCAGACCTCATCCAACACGGTTGGCAGCATGGACGAAAGGCTAATCGCCACTTTCAAGTTCTCGCGCTGGTCGGCGACCAGCTGTTCTTCCAGCTTCGTATGGTTTTGGACCAGGACAGCGAATTGATCCGGCAGACTCCACGACCGCGCCATGATGCCCGCAGCTTCCGCATGGTTCCAGCCGAACGTCTCCTGTTCCAAGTCGGACAGTCGCTGCAGACCACCCTGGCGCTGATCCAATAACTTGTTGTATTGCTCGGGAAGCTCCTGTGCTAGCAGCGGAATGGCCATATCCTGCAAGAGCGAAATCGCGAACAACTCTTCCGCTTCCTTCGCGCCCAACAAGCCGCCCATGGCTCGTGCAAAGAGTCCCCGGCGCAGGGAATCCTGCCACAAGACCTTCAGGTCGAAGGGACCGCACTTGGGATTGGGCATCAGCGTGAAGACCGCGTTCCACAAGGCGAAGTTCTTGATCGTCTTGATGCCGACCAGCGTGATCGCCAACTTAATGCTCGAAATCTCGCGGCTGAATCCGAAGTAGGACGAATTGACAAAACGCAGAACCTGCCCTGTGAGACCAGGATCGCATTCGATCGGCGCCGCAAATTCAGCCGGACCATTGTCCGGATCTTGTGACAACTCCAATAATCGAACCGCACTTTGAGGTAGCGCTGGTAACTGTGCCCCGGCAAGTAACTCATCTAAGCTGGGAGCGGTACTCGTGCTGGACATTCACGTCGCTTTCTGAACCACAGGTGTAGAACCGCTTGCTGGCCGCGCACGGAGCGCGCCCCGTTCAACTTCATGGTGAAAAATACGTCATAGCAGACGCGAAGCAAGAACCGACGTCGCAGGTGAGGCGTTTTCTCACGAGGTTGCAGCGCGTCAACACGCTTCCATCGAACGCGTTGTTTTCTGGCAACACGGATTATCGCGGCAACGGACTTCGCTGAGCGGAAGACGTGTCCAAGCAAGCACTTAACTCGCCCGTTATGCCGTCGCCGGAGCTGCGGCATGACGATTGCGAGGATCACACTTAGACCCCTTCGTTCGTCACCAGCTATCCCGTCTCCCCACATTTGCCGCTTCCCCCACACTCATGATTGACTGGCGAACCGCCGTACTGAATTTGCGATTCTGCCTGGTGCTCGTCCTGGCCACCTCGACCATCCCCATGAAATCGA
Source organism: uncultured Planctomycetaceae bacterium (assembly GCA_937967665.1). Taxonomy (GTDB): domain Bacteria; phylum Planctomycetota; class Planctomycetia; order Pirellulales; family Pirellulaceae; genus CALBSZ01. Next base: position 9,116 of record CALBSZ010000721.1, on the reverse strand, counting down.
GCCTCGCCGACAACGATCGCCAGGTAGCGCCCGCGCGGCGTGACGACGGCTGGCGGCGCACCGTGAAGGGGTGGGAACACGTTTCTTCCTGGTACCAGCCCGGCGCGCCCACGATTTCAGTCGTGCATCCTGTTGCCATCGCCGTGTTCGTCCTGGTCCCGTCCGTCACGGCCTTGGCCTGGTCTCAAAGACGGCCGCGCAGGAAAGCCAACTGACCTCCGTACGGCAAGCCCACCTGGTCGCTCGCCACCGCGCTCGACCTGGCAGACGGAATACCGAATTAAGGCCGCGCGCCCGAATCCGCGCGCTGGAGGAGTTGCTTTCGCAGGCAATGGATTTTCGCCAACGTTGCGCGATTTTTCCATGGATTCCCGGTCATCAACGGGGTGACTTGCGAATACCCGAGATTTATAATCATGGATGAGTTGTCTTACATGCTTTCCGCGTTACTCTCCCCCCTTGGCGGCCATGAAAAAAATCAGTCTTCTTTCCTGCTTCGTCGTTCTGTTCCCGCTTGCAGCCGTGGCGCTTGCGGACGAGGTGCGTTTCAATCGCGACATCCGGCAGATCCTCGCCGACAAGTGCTATCGCTGCCACGGCCCGGACGAAAAAACGCGCGAGTCGGACTTGCGTTTCGATCTGGAAGAAGCGGTCTTCCAGGATCGCGATCAACCGGTGATCGTGCGCGGCAAGCCGGATCAAAGTGAACTGGTTCGTCGCATCACCAGCACAGATCCGGATATCCACATGCCGCCACCGGATGCGAAGAAACCGCTGACGGATCGCGAGAAGACGCTGCTGCAACAATGGATTGCCGAGGGTGCCAAGTGGGAAGGTCACTGGGCATTCATTCCACCGCGGCGCGTGGACGTGCCGGCGATCCCCGGCCAGCCCGAGCTCGGGGCGATCGATTGCTTTGTGCGTCGACGTCTGGATCGCGAGAACCTGTCGCCTTCGCCCGTGGCCGATCCGGTCACGCTGACTCGCCGCCTGCACTTCGACTTGACCGGCCTGCCTCCCAGTCCCGCCGAAGTCGACGCGTTCGCCAAGGATCCGAGTCGGGCGGCCTACGAGGAAATGGTAAACCGCCTGCTGGATTCAAAGCATTTTGGTGAACGCATGGCGATCTACTGGCTGGATGTTGTCCGGTACGCCGACAGCAATGGATACCACTCCGATGAAGCTCGCGCCATCGCGCCGTTTCGCGACTATGTGATTGACGCTTTCAATCAAAACAAGCCCTACAACGAATTCGTGATCGAACACCTGGCTGGCGACTTGCTGCCCGACGCGACTCCCGAGCAACAGATAGCCTCCGGCTTCAACATGCTGTTGCAAACGACGAACGAAGGAGGCGCTCAAGCGAAAGAGTACCTGGCCAAGTATTCGGCGGATCGAGTGCGAAACACGTCCTCCATCTTCCTTGGCATCACGATGGGCTGCTGTGAGTGCCACGATCACAAGTTTGACCCATTCACGCAGAAGGATTTCTACAGTTTCGCCGCGTTCTTCGCGGACATCCAGGAAAAAGGGGTCGGCAATCCTCCGGCCTATCCGGTCCGCACGCCGGAGTACGACGCCAGGCTGCGCGATGTCGAAACGCGCATCGCGGAAAGGACCGCCGAGTTGAACACCGCGTCGGCCGAACTGGAGAAGGAACAGCTTGCCTGGGAGCAATCGTTGAATCCCGGCTCAAAATCCTCGCTGACGCTCCAGCCCTGGCAGGTGATCGGCCCGTTCACCGCAGCCAGTTTCGACGACGCGCATACCAAGGCGTTTCCACCAGAAACGGAAATCGACCTGACTAAGACCTACGGCGATTTGAAGTGGCAGCAGAACGACAAATTCGTTGACGGTCAAATCCACAACCTGGTAGGCGACAATTCGGCCACGTACCTGTATCGCGTGATCAAGTCCGGTTCGAACATGCCGCTGGAACTCTCGCTGGGCAGCGACGACGGAATCCGCGTCTGGCTGAACGGTACACAGGTCCTGGACCAGAAGGTGCTGCGCGGCGTGGCGCCAGATCAAAACAAGCTGACCGTCAATCTCGTCGCGGGGGAAAATCGTCTGCTGTTGAAGGTCAGTAACGGCAGCGGAGGTTATGGATTCTACTTTAATCCCATCCAGACCGGCCTGCCTCAAAAAGTGGTGAACGCCCTTCAGGTTCCCGCGGCGGAACGCAACGACCAGCAAAAACGTGACATCGCCGACTACTATCGCTCCATTTCGCCGTCACTGAAATCCATCCGAGATGAGATCACGAAACTGGAGGAAGAGAAGAAACAGATCCACAGCGCCTTGCCGAAAACGCTGATGACCAAGGCTGGCAATCCGAGGACCATTCGGCTGTTGAATCGCGGCAACTGGATGGACGATAGCGGCCCTGAAATGATGCCGGCCATTCCCGCCCGGTTCGGCGCGCTGGATAACGGCGACAAACGGGCGACCCGATTGGACCTGGCGAATTGGATCGTCGATCCCAGCAACCCGCGGACGGCCCGCACCTCCGTAAACCGCCTGTGGAAGCTGTTTTTCGGGCACGGGATCGCCACGCCGCTGGACGATTTGGGCGCGCAGGGCACCGATCCCACTCATCCGGAACTGATCGATTGGCTGGCCCAGGAGCTGATCGACAGCGGTTGGGACACGAAGCACATGGTCAGGCTGATGGTCACTTCCCATGCGTACCAGCAGGATTCACGCATGACCGAAGAACTCAAGCTGCGCGATCCCTACAACAAACTCTACGCTCGGCAGTCGCGTTTCCGGCTGGATGCCGAGATCGTGCGGGATAACGCCCTGGCGATCAGCGGCCTGCTGGTGGACCGGGTCGGCGGCCCCAGCGTGAAACCGTACCAACCGAACGGCTACTGGCGACACATGAATTTCCCCAAACGCTCGTGGAAAGCCGATCCGGACGACAACATCTACCGCCGCGGGCTCTACACCTGGTGGCAACGCATGTTCCTGCATCCCAGCCTGCTCGCTTTTGACGCGCCCAGTCGCGAAGAGTGCACCGTCGAACGGCCGCGCAGCAACACGCCGCAACAAGCGCTGGTGCTGTTGAACGACCCCACGTACGTCGAAGCGGCACGCACGTTCGCGGAACGTATCCTGCGTGAAGGAGGCGCGGATACCGGCGCCCGACTGGACTGGGCTTACCGGCAGGCCGTCTCCCGTTCGCCTAGACCAACCGAAACCGCAGTCCTGAATCAAGTGCATCAGGCACACCTGGCGCACTACCACGAGAACCTGGAAGCGGCGAAAAAGTTGATTGCCACGGGCAGACGCCCCGTTCCCGCCGATATCGCCGCCGACGAACTGGCGGCCTGGACGTCGGTAGCGCGTGTGATTTTGAACCTGCACGAAACCATCAGCCGCATGTAACCGTTGCGAATTTGGCGTCGGCGCGGCAGGGCGAGTCGCCGGCACACGCATAACGATTCCGACACAGACAACCCAAATACTAACTCTTCAGCGAGTAACCGTGATGAACCTGAATAGCATGATCCGCCAGCAACAGCGTCGCACTTTTCTCGGGCAATTGGGGCGTGGAGTCGGATCGATCGCCCTGGCATCAATGCTCGGCCCGACGACCCGCGTGGACGCCGCCGCGGCGGACGAGCGCTGGACGGGAGTCCTGGATCAACTCCATCACCCAGCCAAGGCAAAACGCGTGATCTTCCTGGTCCAGGCCGGCGGCATGTCGCACCTGGAAACGTTCGACTACAAGGCAAAGCTGAAGGAACTGGACGGCAAACCGATGCCTACTTCTTATACGGAAGGGCAACCGATCGCGCAGCTGCAAGGACAGCGGAATAACCTCAAATGCCTGGGTCCCCAGCACGAGTTCCAGACCGTGGGGCAGTCCGGCCAGAAAATCTCGTCCGTGTTCCCGCACTTGCATTCCGTGGCCGACGAACTCTGCATCATTCGCTCAATGACCACGCAAGCCATCAATCACGATCCGGCTCATACCTTCATGAACACGGGCACCACGATCAGCGGACGGCCGGCCATGGGGTCGTGGTTGCAATACGGCCTGGGCGCTGAAACGGACAGCCTGCCCGGATTCGTCGTCTTGACGTCCGTGGGTGGCGGTCAGAGCCAGCCGATCGCGTCGCGGCAGTGGCACAGCGGGTTTTTGCCGAGTCGTTTTCAGGGAGTGCATTTCCATTCGACAGGTGATCCCGTCCTTTACGTCGGCAATCCCGCCGGTGTCGAGCGGCAGCAACAACGCGAAGTGATCGACGCCATCAGCAAGCTGAATCAGCTTTACAACGAGCAAGTGGACGATCCAGAAATCGCGACTCGCATCAGCCAGTACGAAATGGCGTTCAAGATGCAGATGAGCGTCCCGGAACTGGTCAACCTTTCCGACGAAACCCAAGAGACACTCGACATGTACGGCACCAAGGGAGCCGACGGATCCTACGCCTCGAATTGCCTGCGCGCCCGCCGCCTGGCCGAACGGGGCGTGCGTTTCATTCAGCTGTATCATCGCGGCTGGGATCACCACGGCGGCGTTAAAGGCGGCGTCGCCGGTACGGCGCGGCTGGTCGATCAAGGCACGGCCGCCTTGATTAAGGATCTCAAGCAGCGAGACATGCTGAAGGATACCTTGATCGTCTTCGCCGGCGAATTCGGCCGCACACCCATGGCGCAGGGAAGCGGCCGCGACCATCATATCAAGGGCTATTCCATTTTCATGGCCGGCGGCGGGATCAAGGGAGGAACCAGCTACGGCAACACCGACGATCTGGGCTACAACGCCGTGGAAGACGTGGTCGAGATGCACGACCTGCACGCCACCATGCTGCATCTGCTGGGAATCGATCACGAACGACTGACCTACAAGTTCCAGGGACGCGACTTCCGGCTCACCGATGTTCACGGCAATGTCATCCCGGATATCCTCGCTTGAGAACCTGACCCGATTCGTGCCGTGGCGGACAAGACCAACATCCTGGATGCGACCGGAGTCGAACAGCTCCGCAAGCAATGGCGGCTCGATCCGGCCTACGTCCGCGCGGTCCGCAACAGCCTGTTCAAGAAGTTCGCCAGTGACGACGCGGCGACCGCGGACTTCCCCGCCCGCGGCCGCCTGACCTGCCATACGCTCGAACTCTATCGGCGTTTCGATTCCACGGTTGATGGCGCAACCAAACTGCTGCTGAAAACGCCTGCGGGAATGCTCATCGAAGCCGTCCTGCTGCGCATTGCCACGGGCCGCACCACGCTGTGCGTGTCCAGCCAGGTCGGCTGCGCCGCGGCCTGCGACTTTTGCGCCACCGGCAAGATGGGAATTGCCCAGAACCTGTCTGTACCTGAAATACTGGATCAAGTCGTCCACGCAGGGCAACTGCTGGCGATGGAAGAGCGGCGTTTGCACAACATCGTGTTCATGGGCATGGGCGAACCCTGGCACAACGAAGCGAATCTACTCGAAGCACTGCGGACGTTGACCGCCCCCGACATGTTCAATCGGTCTCCCGGCAGCATTCTTGTATCGTCCGTCGGTGTTCCGGAAGGCATGCTGCGCTGTGCGGAACGGTTTCCGAAAGTAAATCAAGCACTCAGCCTGCACAGCGTGAATCCGGCCGTCCGTACGGACTTGATTCCCTTGACCAGGAAGCACTCGCTGAACGACTTGCGAAACGTCTTGGGCGAATTGAATCGCCTGCAGGACATCCCGGTCATGATGGAATACCTCATGCTGGCAGGGATCAACGACAGCGACAGCGATGCCCGCGAACTCATCGAATGGTTACGCGGCTTGCGTGTGCACATCAACCTGATCCCGTATAACGAAATCGCCGACGCGCCGCATCTCAGCGGCAGCGATCGTCCGACAATCCAGACCTTCGCCGCGCGATTGAAAGCCGCCGGCTTTCCGGCCACCATCCGCTATTCGCTCGGCGGCGATATCGCCGCCGCCTGCGGCCAACTGGTCCGCAAAGAAAACCGTGTCCTGCGCACGCTTCGCTGAGCAGCGATTCGTGGGTTGACAAGAGCAGACCAAGCCTCTCACGCGTCACGCGGGATGGCCAACATGGTGGCGGTCAGGGCAGTGGGTGAATAGACCAGCGATTCCAGGAGCCAGCGTTTCGAACTGCTCGCCAGGAAACCGGTCCAGCTTTCCCACTCGAAACCGCAATGCCAGGCGTAGCGCGACGCGAAATCGATCGCCGTAATCACGGCCACGATAACGAGTCCGCGGCGCCAGTGCCGCCGACTCCAAGCGGCCGCGACGCCGATCATCAGCCCCCAGAAGGGAAGCAGCGCCGCGGTCGTGATCGCCACGTACAGGCAAGCCAGCTGGAAAGCTTTCAAGTCAACGAAGCCGGCAAGGAACCCCATGGCGGGACAAAGGATCAAGGCGGCCAGTCCACCGCGTCGCAGACCGATCAGTTGCCCGACCAGCAAGCCGGCCAGGATCCCGACGCTGAAGATCTCCAGCCGAGGCGAATCGGAAGGCAATTGCTGGACGACGAACGCAGCAACCATCGGCGAACCGATCGCTCCGGCGCCGAGCAAACTGCGAAAGCCCAGCTGTTTGCTCGTCATCGGCGTCTCCGTTGGGAATTCCAAATGAGTCAGCGGCAAGCCTGCAGAGATTCTCGCAAATACAAGCACGCAGCGCGACCAAGTGTATTTGGACTTGAGTGAATCACGCGCTTACGTTTCGAACTGGTATGACGACCGAACCTTGCGCTGCCTCGCTACGAATAGAATGTGCTTAATAGAATGTGCTTAAGGATCTAAATTCGCTATGCGTTCGCGTCCGCTTATGACGTTTCAGCCGCCTTGCGATCGGGCCCAGGTGATGTATTCGCGTACTGCGGTTTCTAACAATTCGATCTGACGGCGAGCCTGTTTCTCGTGCAGTGCCTGCATCGCCGCTTTCTTCTTGGCCGGGTCCGCGATCTTCTCGATCTCCTGGTACTCTTCCATGAGCTCGACCGACCAGCCGTCGACGGCGAACCGGCGATCGTACTTGCTGATCACGGCAATGAACTGTTCTCCTTCAACAGCTCGCTTTTCAAGCTCCTGTGCCTCTTTCATCGATACCAGTTTGCTGGAGACGTCCGCCAGGACCTGCTGCAAAGCCGCCTTTCGCCGCGCGGGGTCGGGCAGGTTCTCCGCCGCCGCGATTTCGGCAACCAGTGCCTGGCCGTTGGGAAGACGAACCGACTGCTGCTTGAGATACGCGACCTTGGCTTCCAGTTTTCCTTCAAGCACGTTTTTGGGCATGGACCACTGAATCAGCGCATCGACGTCCAGGTTGTCCCAGTCCACAAACACGTAGCCCAGCTTTTCGTCTTTGTTGTATCCCGTGGCCACCATCTGGACCTCTTCGTCCTTGACCTCGTAGCCCGGTTGCAACGACACCTCTTGTTGTTTGAACGTCCGCTCGATCACCCGGCGGGCCAGGTCGGAATCAATCCAGCTGGGCACACCCGTGCCGTACCCCGATGTACGATAGGGCAGGCCGCTGACAGCGATGGAAAAGGGATTGTCGGCAGCATTGCGTTTCACGTTCGTCGCGGACGCGGTAGCGGAAGTTGCCACGGTGCCCTCCGAACCGTTCCCGGGCGCTGCGGAACTGGCAGCGTTCGGACTACTCCCTGCGGCAGACGGTCCGTTACAGCCTGCCGTTGCCGCGAGACCAGCCGACGCCAGCGCGGCCACCCATTTCCAGCTGGCCGGGTACGGCACCGGCTGGGGATACGTCGTCGGGTCCGGATCCCGATGAGACGGATAGCGGGCCAGGTGATAACGCTTGACCCGTTTGACGCGTAGTGGGCTAGACTTCGACACGAGCAGCCTCCTTGATCACCAGCAACTCCGCGAACGACAGCACGGGAAAAGCCGGATTGTAATTCTTGTGAATGAAATTCGGATCGCGACGCCGCCAGAGCCGGTTGGCAAGACGATCGACGATCGGCATGAGCACGCGCTCGTGTTCGCAGACGATCGGACTCGGTTCATCCAACCGCCCCGTGCTTTGCCAGTTCACACAGGCGCACCAGCTGGAACAGCGCTGCTGCAGCGCGCAGCCGCCGCATTCGGCATGTTCCGCTTCGCTTTCGCACACCAGCGACCGCTTGCGCTGCTGATGGAAGCCGTCAAACACATTGCCGATGACGAATGTATCATCACGGTCTTCCTGGACAAACTGCACGCACGGATACAAGCGCCCCGAGGGAGCGATTGAAAACTGTCGCGTCCCGATATGGCAGCGTTCCGATTTCTCCAGCGGGCCGCGTGTCCACGAGCGCATCTTCTCGTCAAAACAACTCAAGTAAAACCGTTCGCCTTCGATCGTTTCCTGGTAGTACCATTCCGCCAGCCGCTCGTACGCCGCGCCAAGCGCCCGCAGATCTTCGCGCGTCCACGCGGCGGAATAGTCGAGCGCGGTCGATACATAGGCGAAGCCCCGCGCGAAAATCCAGCGGACCGATTCGTCCAGTTGTCCAGCCGATTCTGGAGTGACGACACAGTTTACCGCGGCGCAGGGATTCCACTGCAACAGGCGGTCGATCGCCGCCTCCAATTCCATCGAAACATCTCGACCGTGGATGCCGGGACGCTGTTGCGCCTGCAACGCGGGATTCCCATCCAAACTGATCGAAACGAAGACGCCGCGCCGCGACAAGCGGTCGATCGCGTCTGCCGTCAGCAAGACTCCGTTGGTGCTGAGCTTGAAGGTTGTGCGCAAGTCTTCGGCCTGGCAACGCGTCTGGTCCACGATCTGGCAGAGCAGGTCCAGCTTCATTAACGGTTCGCCGCCAAAGAAGATCACTTCCAAATGATCGACCCCGGATTCCCTCGCCTGCGCGATGCAAAACCGTACCGCCTGATCCGCCGTGGCACGCGACATTCCCAGCCCAAACTTGTCACCCGTATAACAATACGTACAGCGCAAGTTGCAGTTGTGGGTCAGGTGGAAGGCCGCCGAAAGTGTCCCTGTCATTGCTTGCATCGATTTGTTCCGCGCCGAGCATGTACGCGGCTCTCGGTAGTGTATTTCTCCTACCCTAACACCACAGCGCACGGTCGCGAAAAAAGGGGACTGGCTCGGTGATACAAACGGTTACCAGCTCGACAAT
>CALBSZ010000720.1 GCA_937967665.1 uncultured Planctomycetaceae bacterium | reverse complement strand
GCAGACAACGGCGGAAGACGGTCTGTGGAAAATCGGGGGGTCCAATTTCATGGTCTCCGAATCCCCGTCCGGCGGCAACCGACTCTTCCTGCCCCCCGTGAAGAACACGATTCTGTATCAGGACTTTCGTGTGCGCCGCGGCCAAACCTATTACTGGTGTTTGGAACACGCGGCGCGCGGCGAGCAGGAAGAGACGCTGCGTTTCGACATCGGCGATGAGGTGCACGAGTCGTTTGCGGCGACGGCGTGGCAGCAACGCGAGGGAATCTACTTTGCCACGACGGACGTGGTCCGCCTGAAATTGAGTCCGCTGGTTGCGACGGCGGATACAGCGGGCAGTGTGATCGATGGAGTGCAATTCCTCAGCACGCGCGAGCTCGAAACGTATCGCGACGAGCCCTATGTTTTCGCCAAGGACGATTTCTTCTTTGGCGATCGCTTGCACGAAGTGGAACTCGTGTCCGTGCCCGTTTATGGAAAGCTGACGCTGAAGGAAGAGCCGGTCGCGGCGGGAACGATCATCGGCGGGGACGAACTCGCCAACGGTCAGCTCGCCTTCACTCCGGATGCCGGGTCGGGTCGGCCGGGAGACCTGTTTCAGTTCAAGGCACGCCCGGAAGACATCGAGTTCGCGGATTTTCGCGGCGAACCGTTTTGGATGAAGATCACGCTCCATGAGCCGCTTCCCGAGGTCGCCGCGACCGCCGAAGAAACGCCGCCACCGGAACCTCGCAGGGCTCCGCCGGTTCCCAGCAATGCTTTCCAGGACCTGCCAACGGAATTCGACATCCTGCCCGGGCTGTCGCAATTCAAGACGCAGGATATCGGAAAGGTTCACGTGGCACCCGGCGCGCCGCTGGTTGTCGAATTACTGGGAGGCGATTTGGCGTATCGTGTTCACGTGGCGCCTCCGCAGGAAGAGGAAAAGCAAGATACCAAGAAGCCGCAAGTTGCCTTCGAAGATCTTGCCAGCGGCCGCCAGCCAAGTGCCGCACGCAGCAAACCACGGGGCGAAGTTCACGGTATCAAGACTTTTCGGCTCAAGGAAATTGTCGGCACCGACGCCATTCGTTGGCACGTGGAACTCGTTGACTATGGCGGCGAAATCGCCCAATTGTGGATCGAAAACGGCATGCTGAAGTTCCGTTGGTCGCACGATGCGATCACGCTGGAACCGTCCGGCTATCTGGCAAACTGCCTGCTGCTGCTGCGAGACCAATTTGCGAACGAGCACGTTATACGACTGCGACCGATTCAGAAAGTACCGGTCGTGCCTGTGCAGTTGAAATCAGGCAACGCGTTTGCCAGCTACCCGATTTCCTTTCCGCCGCCTGCGGAAACCATGTTCGTCGAAATCGTGTCCTCCGCGAACGGGCTTCCCGAAGGCCGTGTGGAAAACCGCCACTTGCTGCTGCCCAACGACAGCACTCAAGTGACCCTGCATCAAGCCGCCTCCGTGCGTATCGGCCTGCAAGTGGTGATGGATGGCGACGACGAATTCCGGATCGTCACCAAGCCGTATTTCAAGCTTCCCAACATGCAGCAGCAGATTCCGCTGCAGACGTCCCGGCTGTCGGCGGCGAAGAAGGCGGCTGAGGACAGTTTGCGACTGGTCACCGCCAACCGCAAGGCAGTGGCGGCGGTTCGCGCGAAGACAAAGGCCGCCGGGCCGCGCCGAGCGCTCGACAAACAGCTGCGGGAAATGAGTCGAGTCATTCGCAAAAAGGCCAGCGACTTGAACATCGTCAAGTCGGTCGAGGCGTTTCGAAACAAGTACGGCAATAAGGGAGGCGTCCACTACCGCCTCTATCGAATCCTTGACGGACACGATGTCACACTGCTGTGGACCGGCAAGAAGAGCTGACCCATCCCCGTTTGTGCAGTTCGTGCGCTACAAGACGATTCGCTTCCATTCGAGTTGGCCGGTGGAGCCGGAGTTGATCAAGTAGCCAACTTTCTTCTCGCTAATCCGCAGGTGATTGAACAACTGGGCATCATGTTCTGGTGCGAGAGCCTTGACCGCTTTGAGTTCGACGACGATTTCAACGTAGACCAGCAAGTCGGGACGGTAGACGGTGGTGAGTCGTCAATCCTTGTAGCTGACTTCTATTTCAGCCTTGCTGGTGAATGCAATCGTCCTCAGCCCCAGTCCGATCTCCAGACTCTGCTGATATATTTCTTCCGCCATGCCGTAGCCGAGAACGTTGTAAACCTCGAACGCCGCCCCCATCAAGTCGTAGCCTTCTTGTTTCAACATGCGTGCTCCCCCGTTGTTGATCAGCCGGTATCGGATTAGTGATTATTAGAGCTAATTCGTGGTTCAAAATCTGCACCGGAGCTTTCTCCTGCTCAGGGAGGGCGGGAGAGCTGGCGGAGTTGCGGCGTAATTGCTGCTTGCCTGCGTTTACGTTACCATGATTGGTCATTCAACCAGTCCCTCTCACGAGAACAATGGTATGTCGACGGAACGATATTGGATCGGTTTCGATCTCGGTGGAACCAAGATGCTGGCGAAAGTTTTCGACGGCAACTTCGAACCGGTGGCCAAGGAGCGTAAGCGGACCAAAGGTTACGAAGGCTCTGCGTCCGGAGTGCAGCGAATTGCCCAAACGATTCGATCCGCGTTGGCCGAGGCGAAAATTGACGAGTCGCAGGTGGGTGGCATCGGAATCGGAGTGCCCGGGCCGGTCGATCTGACTCGCGGCGTGATTATCGAAGCCGCCAATCTGGGCTGGAAAGACGTACCGCTGAAAAAGCAGCTGGAAAAGGAATTCAAGTGTCCCGTCGAGGTGCTCAACGACGTGGACGCCGGCGTTTTCGGCGAATACCGTTTCGGCGCGGCCAAGGACGCCCGCTGTGTCGTGGGTGTTTTCCCCGGCACGGGTATCGGCGGAGGTTGTGTCTACGAGGGTAAGATCTTCCATGGCAGTCGCAGTTCCTGCATGGAAGTCGGCCACGTCTACATGATGCCGGACGGTCCGTTCAGCGGTTTTGCCCAGCGTGGGGTTTTGGAGGCGCTGGCGAGCCGTTTGGCCATTTCGGCCGAAGCGGCGCAGGCGTGCTTTCGCGGCCTGGCACCGTATCTGATGGAGAACGCCGGCACTGACTTGATGAACATTCGTAGCGGCGTGTTGGCTGCTTCCATTGCTGAGGGCGACGTGATGATTGAAAAGATCGTCAAGAAGGCAGCCGGCCACGTCGGCATTGCCGTCGCCAATCTGGTAAACCTGCTCTGCCCGGACGTGGTTGTCCTCGGCGGCGGGCTCGTGGAAGCGATGCCCGACCTGTTCCTCGGCGAAGTCCGTGCGGCCACCAAAGGTGCGGTCATGCCGGGCTTTCGAGACTTCTATAAACTCGTTGCCGCACAACTCGGCGACGACGCGTCTGTGAAGGGTGCCGCCGGCTGGGTGGAAAGCACGACGTAACAGGCTACTCCGCGCCCGCTCCCGCAACTGTCGGCTCGGCAGGCTCCGCCGGTTCTGCGCTCGTTTCTTCCCGTTTCGACTTGCCCGCGTCTTGCGTTGGTTTCGTGGGCTGCTTGCCGGGATCGAGGATCTTGCGTTGAGCCAGATCGTAGCGGCCGCCCGTATGTACGACTTCGTAATCCGGTTTGCCGGCGACTACGGGCTTGTTGCGATCGTAGAAGGACACGTGGTGGGGACCGACGACTTCGGCAACGCTTCCTTGCACGACCAGGGCCGTCGATTCGTCGATGCCGATGCCCAGGAGCTGCGGGTAGGTGTCGACGAGTTCCGTCATGTCCGGCTGTCGTCCTCGCTGGCTGAAGTGCTGGTCGATCGCGACACCGGGCAGGAACCCGAGTCCCCGCTGATAGCCGGGTGCCAGGATGTTCCGGTTCCCCAACGGGTCACCGCGGGCAAGGAATTCGGCTTGAATCGACGCACCGGCGGAACTTCCCGCCACCACCCCGCCGCGACGCAACACCTCGTGCATCAGTTCGTGCGCCGCCGTGCCGAGATAGGCGTCGACAAAGCGCCATTGCCTTCCTCCGCCAAACCACAATCCGGTCGCGCCGCGCAGCGTTTCCAGGAACGCCTCACTTTCAACAACGTCTCGGGTGCGGCCGGTCAATACGGTAACTTTGCCGGCTCCTTCCTTCTTCAGTAACTCCTCCATCGAATTCTTTTCAGGAAGAGGATCGGGAAGTGCCGTCGGGAAGATGACAATCGACGCATCCTTGCCGCCCGCCAGGTCCACGAAGCGTTTGAGTAAGCCATCGGGTGTTCTGCCGCCGCCGATGACGATCAACGTGCCGTCTTCCACCTTCGGCACTTCCGGTTTGGCGGCGGGAAAGACAGTTCCGGAACGTTCCCAGGCGAGTCGTCGCAGGGCAACGAGGTCGGCTTGTTCCTGCTGCCGATACGTGCGTTCAAACGAACCCTGCTCGTTCGTTGACATCCGCACGGTCACACTGCCCTTGCCGAGGACGCGGATGCGTCGGCCGCGAACTACCAGCGCGGCCTGAGGGCCGATTTCGTAACCGACGTGAGCGGCATGATCGGCCAGCACGTCGACGAGCCGGGCGTGGTGATCGCGTCCCGCCGCCGCCATGTCCACGAGCGAGCCGGGTAGGAGGTCGATGCCGCGTGTCGTCACCGCCGATTGATCGTCGAAAAAGGCCACTTGTGCCAGCAGCGTGGACATGGCCGCCGAAGATCCCACCACACCGCCCCGCTCCAGTAAAGCAACACATTCCTGCTCGACCGCCGAGCCAATCATGACTTCCCGCATGGCGACCGTGTCCTGCCCGGAAAACCACACTGCGGTGGCATTTTGCAAGGCGGTCACCACGTCGGGCGCATTGGCCTGCGTGGTCGACTGTAGCCGAAACACGTGCAGGGCCGGGGCCCCGTTCGATTCCCAGGCATCGAATAACTGGCGAACGTCGGCCCTGGTCGCGTCGCCGGCACCGACCTGCAAGACCACCAGGCGGGCGTTGTCGCGTTTAGCTAAATCGAAGAACGTCGTATATGCGGCTGCCGGAACGTCGGGACCGCCCAGTACCAACGAACCGGGGATGCCTTGCGGATCAATCGCGCGCAGCCGTTCCTGCTGTTGGGCCTCGGTCACCGCGTCGACCTCGGCAGCGGGGGCGACCGACGTCTGAGCCAGCAAGCGCTGGGCCTCGGCCAGTAGGAACTTCGGGTCCATGAACGGCTCAAAACCGATGTCCTGCCAGCGAATGAAGCCTTGTCCATCGATCAGGTACGTGCCGTGCAATGGGGTCTTTTCGAAATCGTCGTACGCTCGATAACGCTTGAAGACTTCCAGTCGTTCGTCCGAGACCAATGGAAACGGCATGCCGCCTTCGTAGTTGTCGACCGAAATCTTCAAATCGGTGGGGTTGTCCGTGCTGATTGCAATCAGCGAAATCCCGGCCTCCTGATACTGCTTCGTCAGCGGCGCGAACGCCTGCAATTGCTCCGCACAGTGCAAGCAGCCGTAACACAGATAAACGATCTCGACTACCGGTTTGCCGCGATAATCTCTCAGAGCGTGGCTCTTTCCTAAATGGTCGGCCAGCTTCCAGTCCTTGGCCGGCACGGGTCGCCAGCGAAACGGACCCAGGCTATCCAGACTCGGGCGCTCGCCAAAATCATCCCCCCGCGGAATCACTTTCCGCCAATCCGCGGGCAGTTCCAAAGCCGCGGCGATCGGTTCCAGTCGAGTGAATACCGGGGAACCAAACTGAATTTTGCTCGAAGCGTCACGCAGTTGTTCGAACGCGTCGCGCGCTTCGTCCCGCTTGTCCGCCAGCCACAAGACTTCGACGCTCAAGGCCAGCGGCTGCACCTGCTTTTCTTTTGACTTCACCGCTGCGAGGGCCGCTTTGGCCGCCGCTTCCTTGTCGCCGGCCAGGCACTGCGCCTTGGCGATCAGCAGCGCATCTTCACGGGCCTGACGGAGTTTTGGCAAAGCGTCTTTGACGTTGCCGGAGTGAAATGCCAGATGTCCTTCGATGGCGGCAATGGCTTTTTCGAACGGGTCCGCCAGATTTGGCAGCTTCTTCTGCTTGGCCTTGGGGTTTTTCTCCTTTTCCGCTTTCTGTTTTTCCTTGTCCGCGGCCATCTTTTCACGCACCGGGACGAGTCGTCGCTGCAACTCGTCGATCTGCTCCTGGGCCGCGGCGGTCTGGCCGAGGTTTGCGTGGGCGACCCCCAGCCAGCGGAGTCGTTTGAGCTGTTCCTGTTCGTTGTCCGTCGGCTCCAGGTACGGCGTCGCCGACAGCGAAACCAGTTCCTCCCACAGCTCGAACGTGGTCAACACGTCAAACAAGCGAGTGCGACCATAGTAGGCGCTGCCGCGACGCCTGATCGTGTTGTACTTGGGATGCTGAGGCAGTTCGGTCATGTTCTTCGCCAGATCGATCGCGTCCTGCACCTGTCCCAGATGAATCAGATTGCGAATGAGCCACTCGTTGTTGTGGGCGAAGTTGTGAATCTGGTCCGGCATCACCTGATACTGAATCATCTGTGCATGGTCCACGCGGGCCGACGCTTCCTGCTGCCAGGCGGCTTCCTCGTAGCGTTTCAATCGCGAATAGATATGCCCCGGCATGTGCCACATGTGGGCGATGCCCGGCGCCGCGCTGCCGCACAGCGCCGCCGAATCCAGCGCCCGTTTCGGGTCTTTGGCGTCCCACAAGTGGATGCGATAATGATGCACCGGATGCAAGGGTTCCAGCTGCAGCACTTCCTTCAACCTGGCGTCCACGTCTTCATGAGACATCTTCAAGTGGCCACGATACTTGTACAGTGCGTACCCCAGCTGCGCTTTCGCCTCCACGTCGTCGGGATGTTCCGCAACCAGCTTCTCCATGGCCGCCACGTACCTTTTCACTTTTTGCGGCTTCTTGTCCGAGCTGTTCAGGTAGTCGTCGGCGGCTTCGATCAGAATGCGATCTCGAGCGTTCGCCTGCTCCTTCCGCGCCACGGCTTCGGCGAGAAACCCTTTGGCACGCTTTTCGTTGCCCATGTTCGCCTTGGCCATGCCCCAATAGGCGATCGCACATTCCGGGTCCAGCATTGCCGCCTGACGAAACGACCGCTCCGCCTCGAAATACCAGAAACCGTGAAGTTGGCCGATGCCCTGTTCCACAAACTTCTGCACATTCGGATTGTCGTGTTCCAAGGGAAAGTGAATGGAACCCGTTCCCGGCATCAGCACGGCCGCCTGCCGCGGTCCTTCGTTGAACGTTTCGCCGTGGATGGAATGGCCGGCGAGCAAATCGTCCGCCTGCTCTTCTCCTGCCGTACTTTCTGCTGTTTTGTTTTCCTTAGTCTTGTTTTCCGCTTCCTTACCGGCGGGTTCCGCAGCTGCCGATTTTGGGCTATCGGCTTTCGGAGTCTCCGTATCGGTGCCCTCGGGTTTCGCATTGCCGGAGCTGGCCGCCTCCGGCACAGGCACTGCGGGTTCCGCAGGCATGTTGTCGTTTTGCGCTCGGCCGATCCCGGGCGCGAATAGGAGGACAGCAGCAATCATGATGCTGGAAGAGAGTAACTTCATTTGGCGGGCGCCTGTAAAAGGGTGTGACTATAGGGGGAGACCAATCGTCGTCGGCTGCGCAAGGAACGAGTCATGAATCGCTTCCGAATCTTCAACTTGCATGTCGATCCTCTGCTGCGTTGTGCCACCCTCCCGCGCGCGGGAGGGTCGGACGCGTCAGCGGCCGGGGAGGGCTTTCTCCACAGACGCACGATCTCAATGCTCCCATGGTTCCTCGCGTACGCAACGCCGAAACCTTCATGATAACCGAATTCCGGGCGGTCTGCCGAGCAAGAATCCAGCTGGACAGCGCCACGTTTGCAGAAATCCGCGCAAATACAAGCACGC
>CALBSZ010000719.1 GCA_937967665.1 uncultured Planctomycetaceae bacterium | reverse complement strand
CGCTAGATTGCTCGTCAACAGTACACTGCCGCGTTCGTAGCGTTCCGCCAGCAGCATGAATAACACCTCCATCTCGTGGCGGTCACGCAAGGCGTCATAAGCGATGGCCGAGATCGCGAATCAGAGACCTTCGGGGACGCTCGAACTCGTTGCCAGAACTGGCGATAGAACGCAAAAAGGCCGACGTCTCTCGACGCCGGCCTTTTGTATAACCCGACGGTAGCTGGATTTCGCTACCGTCAAAACAAGTGGCTTGTTTTGAATTCGGATCGGTGACTGTGAGTTTATGGCATAAATCGAACTGCTTTCATTGCAAAAGGCTGTCGATGGCCACGTCCAAGACGTTTGCCATGGTGCAAATTTGCCTTAGCCGCTCGCGGCGTTCTAGTGCTCAGCAGGGATGCCACGGCTGGCGAGCCAACCGCTGATGACGCTCCTCGGGCACGGCAGCTTCAAAATCCTCGCACTGCCAGCTACCGATGAAGTCCGTTGGGAAGACGATGAAGTCATCGGTCACGGGCAGGATTTCTTTCCACTCCGCCAGTTTGTTCAGGGACAGCCCGACACGGTGCAGCGCATGTCGCAGCGGGGCCAACGCATTGAGTTCCTTTTCGCCATCCTCGTCGGTTTCACCCTTCTCCAACTGCTCGAAGTACGGAGCGGACATCAGCGCGTACATCTCATTCACTTCGGCGGAAACGACATCACAATTTCCGCCCGGAAACGGAAAGCCTGGAAATGGTTCGTCAATCATCTGCTGCGGTGTCCAGATCGCTTCGGTGGCGGATCGCTTGAGCCTGCCCACACAGGCGTCTCGAAACTCAGTTGTGCCGATCCCGAAACTCAACGCGGCGTCGTCCATGCTGAAGTCGTGGTACCACAGAAACACACAATAGGCCGGAGATTCAGGGACGTGCTGACCGACGCCCTTCGGCAGCCAGTCGATCAAGGTTGTTTCGACATCACGACTAAGGTGTGCCAGTCGGTCGACATCACTCGTCATTTCAATTCCTTCGCGCCGTGGCATTGCCAAATCTCTATTTCACTTCGCCGCCGGGCAGTTCGAACTTGATCCACCACATCACATCGGCGGCTTCTTCCGGTGACGTGACCTGGCTGAGCACCTCGCGGAGTTCCTTCCAACGGCCAGCACGTGCCAGCAGTTTGCCGAGTTCCTTCCGCCGCTGAGTAGGTGAGCGAAGCTTGCGAGCGTCGTCGATCGCTTCTTCCAGTCGCCCGATGTCGGCTTTGAGATCAATGGCGTCATTGATCGCGGCCTTTCGAAAGCCGGTTCGCTTCTCGAGATGGCCATCCTCCATCGCCTGGGCTAGCAACTGCTCGGCGGCTTGCGGCCCTTCGATAACGGCCATGGCCTCCGCGAACGCATGATAAACGGCCGATGTCGTCCAACCGTACTCGATCGCCGGCCAGGTCGGCATTTCTCGCAGCGCCCGCCGCAACCAGCGTTTGGCCGAAGTCACCTCACCCTGTGCAAACAGAAACCGCAGAGATTCCGAAATCGACATCGCTGGGAAATGGATGTTCGGGCTCTCCATCGTGGCAAGTAACTCGAGGTCGTCGGCGATGTCTTTCTTAGCACGAGCAATCGCCTCGCGTTTCATCCCCAGGACCTGTAGCGTGCGTACGTCCAGAACACGTTCTCGGTCATCCTTGTCGAGTCGGCGGATACAGCGTTTGACGGCATCCGCGTCCTTCAGTTCCGCGTAGCTGGTCACGACGAAATAGAGAAACGATTCTCGCCGCGAACGCTTTTTCAGTTGGCAGGCAGTCTCTTCCATTTCAGCAACCGCCTGACGAGCGAGTTTCTGTCGTCGTTTTGCCAAAGCCTGCTTGAATCGCCGTTTAGCGCCCCAGAAAGCGGCCCGGCTCCGCTGGTCCTCATCAACGGCGTCAGCCGGATCCAGAATACCGTTGTCCGCCCGGAAGTTCCGCACGGAATTGATCGAAAACCCTTCGTCGCACTTGCGCGTATTGAACGGTTCGGTGGATTCCATGATCGCCAGGTACTTCTCCATTCGCTTCAGGTTCCCGGCGTCCAAACTGATCTTCGCACCGACTCTGGCCATACGCACGGTCGGAAGGACCCACTCCCGAGGTAGGCGTTTCAGGAACCGGTTCACCCAACGAATCGCTTCGGACTCGTGCCCCATTTCAGCAAGAGATTCGATGGGGAGCTGAGCATGGCTGGCGGCAGTCGGGTCATCTTCAATCGCCATGCATTTCTGTAGCATGCAGCGGAACCACGATGCCAGATCACCATTGCGTGGCCATTTGGTCTTCCACTCAGGTTCTGCGGCTGCGCGTGCAGATTTCTTCTTGCCCATTATTTGCCCTCAATGGATCGCTTGCGAATTCCACACGCGTCGTCTGATTTGAATCTCACCAATGCCTGCACGGAATCTCCACGTCGGTCCGGCGTTGTTTGGACCGCCTCAATGTAAGTTGACTTCTCTTTAGCAGTTCTACGCAAGCTCGATTTTACTCGTTGTTTGGCGCGTTCACTATTCGCCTAATGTGCAATAAGCTACCCCACGCCAGGTCTTCGGCATGGCATGCAAGTCAGTCCACCAACTCAAGTCAAATCGGTTGAATTCCATTTACGCACTTGGATTTCGATTTGGGCTGACTCAGCTTCCCGAAGCCAACCCCGGTAGGTTGCGACCGAAAGAGCGAAGCCAACACCTCGATCACCCAGGCCGCGCGAGACAGAGAGACGACCGAGAGTTTGGGTCAAGAATGGGGTGTCGGAGGGCCGAGCGTGTGAGTAGTCGGTATCGCGCGCGACGTTGGGAGAGATACTTCTTACGCCACCGAGGCGTCGCAAACCCTTGCGAATAGTGCGAATAAACTGCCCGGTCTCTCCACGAGCGCAAGACAAAACCCCACGGTCGCAATTTTCGCTACCATGGGGTTCAAGTTGCGGGGGCCACACTCGGCTCGAACGCTCTCCAAAATGCCGGTAATGGTTGGGACTTCATTACCCCTCCGGCAACCGGGCGTTTCGGCCGCTTTGACGTCATCCAGGGATTCGACCAAAGAATTTCCAGCACTTGCGGCACAGGCTCCGGCGGACCCCGTCGTCACCCACTTTCGGAGTCGGGTCGTGGTGGCACACAGCTTGAGTTGTGGGGTCGCTGGCTTCAACCAGCGGATCGAGACGGTCGAGGTACTTCGCCCGGAATTCACTGTTGACGGCTTCCTGGTCGCTTCCCGCTTTCGGGTGATGAATCCATTTGGAACTGCCGTCGCCGATCGGCCGACGCGGCTGCAGAAACGCACGTTTTAGATCCGCTTTCCCGATCGTTCTGTCGGCTGCGCTGAAGTCAAATTCGACCATCGGCAGGTCGTTTTCTTCCAGCCACCTCCGTTTCGCGTCCGTGACGGCATGGGTGACGAATATTTCGACCAGCAAGGTTCGATCCGCGACGTGCATGACAACGTCAGGAATCACCGCGTCCAGAAACACCTCAACATCAACCTCATCAAACTTCTGGTAGTGACGCGCCGGCACGATGGTCGTCGTGGGAGTAAGTAGATCCGTCGCATCGCCGGGAACCGGCACCATCCTCGATTTTAGGAGGGTAATCTTTCGTCTCGCCTCCGCCACCAGTTGATGGTCAACCGTAACGTTCAGCGGCGGAAGGAGGATTCTTCGTTCTTCGGCCAGCACCTCCTTAGCGAGCAAGTGAAGGGCCGTTTCATAAGCAGCCTCACACTCGGCTCCTGACTCGTGGGAGAAGTACGGCTGTTTGATCCCCGTGCCGTGGTTGGCTATAAGCCGTTCGCCGCAATCGGGACAAGTACACCTGCACGCCAGGCCGCGTTCAACGACGTCGGCCGTCACCACGATGCCAGATCGAAGTCCGTAGGGATTCTTAAGCGTGCGTGACATCACTCGTCGCCCTTTACCTGACCGCGTCCGGTGCGCATCACGTTACCCATTCGACCAACGGATCTGGGATGTAGCGGCACGTCAGGCCGGTGTCGATGAAGGTCGTCAGATGGTTCCCCAACGCTTCGTGCTTCTTGCCAATCCTGCGGATGTCGCGACTGATGGCTTCTCGAACCGACTTGCGCACCTTTTCGATGTCGGTTTTCTGACGGGAGCGTCCCCCGAGGCCGGTGGCTTCCGTCACTGCGTTGGTGAGTTGGTCCATTTCGAGTTCGAGCGCTTCGATCTTGGCGAGATCATCATTCTCCCGCGCCTTCCTGAAATCCTCCTGCAGCTCGTGGAACCGTAGGCCGTACTCCTGGCGAGCCTGTTCATCCAGTAACTCTCCGGATGAACCGGTCATGACCAATGGATCGATTCCAGATTGGAGCGACTGCAACGTCACAGCAGGTATGTCTTTGTGTGGCTCGCAAAGCAGCCGGGCGATGTATTTCACGCCAACCGAATCCTTGAAGTACTGCGTCTCCCCTGCGAACGTCGCCTGCCAGAATTCACCACGAAGCATGAATACGTTGCCCACATCCGTGGACTGAGCTGTGATTGCCGATCGGACGCGTTGTGCCTGAAACACAATCCCGGATTGCGTCAGCTCGAACGCGGCGTCCAGTGTGAACAACGTCGCTAAGTCTTCCGGTCGCTCTCGAATTTCACCGGGGCTGATCAGCACAATTCGGGCAGGGACCATCCGCATGGACAACTGGCGCCAGGCGTCCGGAACCGGTTGCTCTCCCGGCCGGAAGAAGATCACGTCGAAGGAGTCATCACCGAAGTCGAGCGATCCCAGCTTCCACGCAAGGCCCCGCATCAACTCATCAGACACCGTGCCGCTAACGGCATCCGCGAGCAGCGCGGCGAGTTTGCTCACATCGATGGTCCATTGCTTTAAGCGATCTTCGGGGACATCGACCCAACCGGCGCTTGGACACGGTATTCGAAAGACGACTTCTGCCCCGCTCTTGATTGGCGTCACCTCTTCGACGTGATCCTCATGGCAGGAGTCGCACGCAACGTGGGTGGCAGGTCTCGAAGGAACCAGGATCCCCTGGGCAAGAAGCGCAGCACGCGCATCCTCGCCAAAGTCGACCAGGTCACATGCAGTCAGCGACGCCCGCTGCAATTCGAGGAGTTGGCTAAGCGTCTTGAGGACTTGTGGCATTGTCCAGCCCCCATTCCCTCAGGCATTTTTCTGCCAATTCACGAACGCCTTCCGGCTTGCTTTTCAGATTGCTGGAGTTCGGCCACGACAGGTCGAACGACAATGACTTTGGCAAATCTTCTCGCTCGGAGTCGAAACCAAACTTCAACCCAACCTGCGTCACATTAAGGATCGATGCGGGTAGTTGCTCGGTATTCATGTAGTCTTCGATCATATCTTAGATATCGTTGACGCCTGCTTGGGGATCGGCCTCCAACGTGATCCGGCGGCGTGGCATGCCCTTGACTGCCAATCGCATTTTTCGAACACGAACGGTATCAATTCCATCAGCAGGATCGGTTGGGAATTGAAAGTCCCGGCTGAGCAAACCGTTTAATTCGTAGGGGTGCGAGTTAGGGTTTTCTGGCCCAATCTCTTCGCCGAGGATGACCCGGCAGAAAATCTCCTGCAGCGGGACGTAGACCTTCTTGCCTCCGCGAACGTACATGTCGAGCGCACCATGTTCGCGGTCGTAAACCATCACCAACTCGAAAGCGGAACAGTGAAGCAGGCCCTTCAGCAGCGCGCCATATTTGTTGATCAGGTAGTTGCCGCGCCCGTGACCATTTTGCTGGAGTCGCGTTTGAACCTTCTCGAATACGTTTCCATCGATGATTGGCTCGTGCTCACCATCGTAGACATCCGCTTTGTGTTTGATTTTGCCGATGTAGATCGCGTTCGTCAGCAGCGCGTACACCGAGGACTTGTCGAACGCCCGCCCCCCGCGCGCCGTTCCCTTCTTCGTCGTCCAGGCCTTGTTGCACCAACCGCGCCGGGTCAGCTCCTCGACGACCGGCAGCAATGAGCCAAGTTCCAGGTACAGACTGAAGATTCGTCGCACGCGAATCGCCTCTTCCGCGTTGATGACCAGCTTCGGGCTTGGGTTCGACCGGTCGACGTCGTACCCAAGGACGGGGACGCCGCCGGCCCATTTGCCCTTGCGCCGCTGGGCGGCGATCTTGTCGCGGATGCGTTCGCCGATGATCTCGCGTTCGAACTGCGCGAACGACAACAGGATGTTGAGCGTCAACCGGCCCATCGAATGCGTGGTGTTGAACTGCTGCGTCACCGACACGAAGGAAACGCCGTTGTTGTCGAACGTCTCCATGATGCGGGCGAAGTCGAGCAGCGAGCGACTTAGGCGGTCAACTTTGTAGACCACTACGCAATCGACCTTACCGGCCGCGATGTCCGCCATGAGGCGGTTGAGCGCGGGCCGATCCATGCTGCCACCGGAAAATCCGCCGTCATCGTAGTGCTCGGGCAGGCATTTCCAGCCTTCGTGCTGCTGGCTGGCGATAAACGCCTCGGCCGATTCACGTTGGGCATCGAGCGAGTTGAATTCCAGTTCGAGGCCTTCTTCGCACGACTTGCGAGTATAGATGGCGCAGCGAACTACCGACGTTTTGGGTTTCTTCTTGCGGCTCATTTGTCCCTCCACAATCGGAAGAACTGAAAGCCGTTGAGGTGCGATCCGGTTATCGCTTTCGCCACGGCAGACAACGATCGGTAACGCTGCCCCTCGTACTCAAAGCCGTCCGCAATCACCATCACGCGAATCGTTCGCCCCTTGTATTCGCGTTCGAGCCAGTTACCGGGCGGCGGCAATCGTGGGTCGCGGCCTGCTTCCATTTTGATCGTGGCCGACGACGCATCTTCAATCTTCGATTTCTTTTCGCGTGGGGGCGTGACACGAATCTCCGCGTCGTCCGCGAGTTCCTCGGCCCGCTGGTGGGCGCGTTCCGACAAGCCGCCCTCCGCGTTGGCTTGTAACCGCCACGCGATGCGGCGGATCAAGTAGCGTTTGTGCCGGCTTCGGCACTCCTCGCCAAACACTTCTTCAAACCGCTTGGCAAGTTGGTTGACCGACATCTTCTCGAGCCGAGCAACCTCGGCGGCCACTTTCTTGTTCATTGCTGTTCTCCTTGCTCTTTGGCCGCTGTCTGCTGGTCCGCCGATTGATGATCATCGTTGGACGTATCGGCAGCGGACGGTTGGGGTTCGTTGTCGTCTTGCTTCCAAGTGCCCGCGCGTTCGGCACGGTGCCGAACGCGAATCAGTCCGCGGGCCAAGATCGCGGCAAGACAACTTTCACGCGTTTCGTCCATCGTTCACCTCGCAATCCGGGACTCGCGTTTCGTTGGCGAGACCCTTGGACACAGAGAGCCTCGTTTCCGAGACAAGCTCAAGGCCCGTGTTGCGAGGTGGGGAGATTTGGCCAACTTTGGCCAGTTCCGCGCTACGTCGGTATCGAACAACCCCTTGCGCGAGAATCGCTGCCACCTGACAACGGCGCTCTTCGGGCGTCAGGTCGCTGGCGGGAGAATCAGTACGAGTCGGCATAACTTGGCACCACCAGGGAACAAGTGAATGTGGACGCTTGCTGCATCCACCCCTGGGTTATGTATGCCGTCGGCGCGCAGCGCTGCGCGCGAATTGAATATCGACGGTGAGCTAACTCTTCTTGCGTCGGCGCTTTTTGGCCGGTTTGTCAGCCGAGGTTCCGCGCCATGGGTCGCCCGGCAGCAGCTTGATCAACGACTCTTTTACAACCACGATTGCGGCGGCGGCATCGTATGACAGGTCAGGACGCAACAGCGGCTCGATGTCCGAAAGGAATGCAGGATCGGATTCTTTGTCATGGAGATTCTGCTCGAACTGGGCACGTGTGATCGGGTGGCCTTCGCGGTCCATGTATTCCGCAAAGCATTCAACAAGGCGCTGTGGATTGATCAGTCTCTGTTCAAGGCAAAGCCATAGGTCGAAGAGATCGCGGCCTTTGCGCCGCTGGTAGAGCGCTCGCAACTTGGTTGCAAGCAATTCGTCGGGTTCGAAGGTGACAACTTCGCTCTGGCCCGTGAACCAGGGATTCGTAACGTTGAGTTCGCGAGGACTCAATCCGAGCAATGCGAAATGCTCACGGGTATTGATTTCAATCTTTAGCCGCATAGGACGCACAGGTGGGATTTCCGATTCGAAACGGTAGGTCAAGGTGAAGGTGCCAGGACCGCGATCGCGCTTTGGGTTTCCGAGCCAGGGATCGAGCTCGGCGCGGATTGCATCCAAGACGGGACCAATGGGACCCGCCTCCGTCTGCACAAGATCAATGTCTTCGGAATATCGATACGGCGGCTGAAGAAACAGCTTGTGGAGTGACGTGCCGCCACGCATCGCGATCTTTGCCTTCAAGTCCTCGTCAGCGAACAACTCGACGGTTGCGCGCGAAAGCACCAGGTCTTGCTCCACTTGGGCGTCGTCGGCCCACGGCGCGGTGGCGCGCCACGCAGTTATGTTGGCTTGCGGAATCAACTCTCGATCTCCAGCGGGCGATCGACCAGCACATGCCAGCGGCGATCCTCTGTGCCGACGTGGCTGCCCGTGCGCAACGGAACGCAATTCGGGGATTGGCGGTCGATCCATTCTCGCAATGGAATCGCTGCTTTGCGGGCTCGTACATGATCAAGGATGTAACCCAGCCGCTGGGCGTTCGGTATGTCGCCAACAAGCTTCGCTGCCTTCAGAAGTTTCTTCGCGTCGAGCGACGAGGCTAACTCGGAAATGACGGTAGCCACGTTGTCGAGGTAGCCGGCGGCTTTAGAGAACCGCACCAAGTCGATCGCGGTCGTCTCAGGCGTCGACACCCGCATGGTTCCCGTTGGCGTCTTGACGTCTGCGACGGCGGCATCCGCCATGAACTTGCTGGTGAAGAATCGCACTTTGGCCCGTCCCACGACAATCGGTCGAACGTAGCGATCCGTTACCACCTGAAACTCTTGGGCCGCGTGGTGGGAGGCGCCGTGCTGCGCGGCTGCACTCAGCAATCCCACGTAGTACGGAAGCTCCATCGCGGTCATCAGGTCGTGGACGAACCAGGATGCTGGCGGGGCGCCCGCCGTCGCGTACTCCAGAGGTACGATTACATAGAAGTAGTCTTTGGCCTTCGCGATGCGCCCGCGCTGCGTCATTCGCTGCAGCGCCTTCTTCACGGCCTCGCCCGAAACGCCGCTCTCCTCGATGGCTTCGCTACGGAGAAACGTGTACCGCCCCTGCGTTTGCCGCTCGTCGATCCAGTTTTCCAGTGTTGTGGTCGCCATTTCGCCGCCTCCACGGAGTCTGCGCAAAGGGATAGAAAGTGTCCCCCTGCGCAGATCGTTATACGGGCGATATCGCCGTGGGGCAAGGCCGATGTAAACGGCCGAAGGCCCGCCGCGATGAGGAAAACGCCTGCTTTTCAGATGCCACACGCTTTGTGGCATCGCCACACGAGTTGTGACGCCGGCCTTCCGCCGAGAGGACATAACCCGGCGGTCACGGCTCGCGACTGTGTGGTAACTGCGGCCATCTCGTGCGTCGCAGCACAGTCTATTTCGCGTTCCGCGTGAAGCCTTCGGGTGGCTGCCTCCGGCAGGAGGTAGTCATGGGTAAGGCGTTTCGACGCAACGACGTCGTCAACGATTACGCGCGGACGCTGATCCGCGTCAAGGCGAAGCAGCTTGTTCGCCGTCCCGGCTTTTGCCGGTCCGACCAGGACGACGTTGAGCAGGACCTGTTCCTGCATCTGTTGGGGCAAGCTCGTCATTTTGATCCGGACCGCGGATCGCTCAATACCTTCATCGCTCGCGTCGTGAACTCGGCCGTGGCGATGTTGGTGCGGGAGCGAGGTCGGATCAAACGGAGTCCCGCCGGCGATGCTGAAGTGCAGTCGCTCGAGGTGAAGGTGGAGCAGACCGACGGTCCGCCGGTGCCACTGTGGATGCTCATCTCCATCGCCGACCTCCAGCGGCGAACGGGGAAAGCAGAACTGTCCGACGCCGAGATGTATGAGCTGGCCGAGGGCGTCGCCAGCGCCATTACGTCCTTGCCACCGGAACTTCAGGACGTGTGTCGTTCCCTGTTGGAACGCAACAGAACGGAGACCGAGCGCGAACTCGGCATGTCACGTCGCCGGTTGGACGCAGCGATGGGAGAAAGATAGAAAGATAAAGGACACGCGATAGTAGATTAGACGAAATCGCGGATGTTGCGGCTCTTTAGGTTGTGCGGAGGCCAAACTGCGTGGGCTGTTTGCCGCAAATGTGTGCGCATGCCTTTGGGAAAACGGCGGGGCGCGCGAGCGTTCGCGGCGAAGTGCTCGCAGAGGCGGATTTGCGACAAACCGGTCAGCCGGACGGCTGTGGTGAAAGGTTGGCCAGGTGGTGATGGCCCTGTTCGGCGGCGAGAGACTGAAGGCATGCACGCTGGCCGGCGAAGTAGCGGCCATGAAGCCGGGCGCTCTTGAGCATCTTGCAGAGACGCCCGGACCAGAATTCCGCGCTACTGCCGATGCGATCCAGGACGCCTGCAACCTCAGCGGAAACACGAGCCTTGCCGTTGCGCACCAGTCGGCTCGTATAGTCGACCAACAGCAAGTAACTGCCCAGCGAAAGCGTTTCCAACATCCCCCGACGACGCGAACGCTTGCGGTTCTCGATCGGCAACAGCCAATGATCCTGTTCAGCACTACCAATCGCTCGACTCGCCGCCACGCTGCCGTGCCGAGCCTCCTTCAAGGAATCCATTTCCCCTTTTTCGCGCACATGCTGCACGCGCTGACGGATCGACGTGTGCTTGCTCGTTTCCGGCAGCGCTGCCGCGCCGGCCGCCACAGGATTGAGATCTATATAAGCACACGTAGCTAACAACGCCTCTTCATCCAGCACGGCAATCGATTTGTACCGGCTTTCCCAAAACGTGCCTTTGCAATTATCCTCCCTATTGGCCATGCGCGCCAACGGTTCCTTCAATGCCTTCATGAACCAGCCGAGGCTCTGCAACCGCTCGCGAAACGCGGCCACTCGCTTTTCATCCTGAGCCTGCCGTACCACCCACGCAGCGACGATCGCCTCATCATCCATGTCCAGCGTTCTGG
Organism: uncultured Planctomycetaceae bacterium; assembly: GCA_937967665.1. Taxonomy (GTDB): domain Bacteria; phylum Planctomycetota; class Planctomycetia; order Pirellulales; family Pirellulaceae; genus CALBSZ01. Next base: position 7,778 of record CALBSZ010000719.1, on the reverse strand, counting down.
GCGGATAGGCAGTGATCCAGCGTCTAACGACTTCTTCGTCCGACCATTCCTTGGCGTCTTCCGGATCCAGCCTGACGAGCACATGCAAATGGTTATCCATCGCCGCAAACCCGGCCACCGAGACGGCGAAACAACCGGCCAAGGCCTCCAGTCGATCTTCGATCCACTGTTTCCGATGCTCGAAGCCATCGCCGCACAAAAACGCGCGTCTCACACACCGCGAAATGCAGTGATACCAACGCGTTACCTCCACATCCACCAATTCCCTTCTCGCCGTCGTCATCTCCCATCTCCCACACCAAGGTTTCTCGAAACCTACCGAATCGCCACTTGCTCGTCAATAACTATTGCCTGTCCTTTTGTTTCTTCATGCGAGATGCGTTTGGTCGTCAACGAGAAGCGAGTTGGTCTGAACAAGAACACGCACGACGCCGTGTTCCGCGCGTTCAAGCTCCGGGCCGACGTAACGCTCCACCTGGAGGATGACACCGTTCCCAGCCCCGACGCCTTGCGGTATTTCGACTGGGCGGTCCGCGAGTTGCTGATCCCGGACGTCAAGTCACCAGACGGTTGCCAGATCCTACTGGCGTCGGGCTACAACAAGCCGAGACGCGAACCGCCACCCCATCGTTCCCACGATTGTGAAACGCGACCGATCTGGACGCCGTGGGGGTGGGCCGTCGACCGCAAGCGGCTCACCTGGTTGATCGTCAACTGGTGCTTCCGCAACAGAAAGTGCTTCACCTGCCAGTTCCGCGCCCAGTACCGGCGCACGCGCCGCGAGGTGTTTCCGATTTTGAGCCGCATTCAGAACATCGGCTACGAGATGGGCGAGAACGGCAGGACGCCCGAATGGTATCGGGCGAATCATCGGACGTCGTGGGTGGCGACCAGACCGTCGCCGCTGGGCTTTTCTCTCGAATCGCGGGCGACGTAAATGGCGCAGATCCTTCTTCCTGCGGCGAATCTCCGCGTGAAGCTGTGCGCTGGACTCCTTTTCGTATAACATCGAGGGTTTGCGAAGCGATGTAGGCAGAGTAGAGTGCAGAGTGCCAATGGCTAAATCAGACGATCCACATCCGGACAGAATAGCGCTGGCCGCACTGGAACGAATTGACGGCGTCTGTGCCGAGTTTGAGAGACAGTGGAAGTCCGGCAAAGCGCCGCAGATTGAGCAGTTTCTCGCAGGCTTTGCTGGTGCAGAGGCATCGCTTCTTCTAAAGCAACTGTTATTGCTGGAGATTGAGTATCGCAAACGGCGTAACGAGGGATGTTCGGCAGACGCCTACCGAGAACGGTTCCGTGATCTAGCCGCCGTCGTCGATGCGGCCTTTGCGGAGATGAAGCGAAACGAATCGCCCGCGCGCCAACCGAATCGAACGCGTACGAATGCCGCGAACCGCGATAGCAGCCGGAGAGCAAAGCCGCTTGCTGATTTTGTCAAGAGCCTGACCGACAGCGGATTGATGTCTGCAGACGAAGTCTCCGCCTTTCAAGACTCGTTGGGCGAATCGCCGGCGGGCATCAAGTCACTCGCCAGGGCGTTGGTCGCGCAGAAGAAGCTCACCGCGTACCAAGCTCAATCCGTCTATCAGAACAGGACGGCTCACCTCGTCATGGGCGAATACGTCGTGCTGGACAAGATTGGCGAGGGGGGGATGGGGCAGGTCCTCAAGGCCCGCCATCGCCGCATGGAGCGAGTGGTCGCGCTCAAGATCCTGCCGACGTCGCGTGTCGATTCACAAGAATCGATTCAGCGGTTCCATCAAGAAGTTAAGGCGGCCGCAAAGCTGCATCATCCCAATATTGTCACGGCCTTTGACGCCGGCGAACAGAATGGCGTCCACTACCTGGTCATGGAATACGTGCAAGGCGAAGACCTTGCCTCGGTAATCCACAACAACGGCCCCCTGCCGATCGATCAAGCCGTCAACTATGTGGTACAAGCCGCCAACGGACTGGCCTACGCTCACAAACGAGGTGTCATTCATCGTGACATCAAACCGAGCAACTTGCTGCTGTCAAACGAAGGTGAAGTCAAGATCCTCGACATGGGACTGGCTCGCATGAATGTCGGTGAGATGGGACAGTCGAGCGAAACCGGCCACGCGGCCCTGACCAGCACCGGCCAGATGATGGGCACAGTCGACTACATGAGCCCCGAACAGGCCGAAGACACCCGCGCGGCCGACCACCGCGCAGACATTTATTCGCTGGGCTGCACCCTTTATCGGCTTCTTACCGGTTTACCCGTCTTCGAGGGCGATACGGTGATGAGGAGATTGCTGGCCCATCGCGAAGAGCCGGTTCCCAGCCTTTGCCAGGCCCGCAGCGATGTGCCCGCGGCCCTGGATGCCGTGTTTCAGCAGATGCTGGCTAAAGACCCCGCTGACCGGCAGCAGTCGATGGCCGAAGTCGCCGAGCAACTGCAAACCGCTTTGCCCAGCGGCGCCGCACCCCCTAGGCCATGGGCCGCTGCTGCGCCGGCTCCCGCGCGTGAACAAGAACCGCCATCGGCCGACCCGGCGCTGTCCGATTTCCTCCATGGCCAATCGCAACCCGCGACGGTCAGGACGAAACCAAAGCGCTCGACATCCGCGTTCGACGACACGATGGACCATGGCTCCGGCGACGAAGGCACGGACGAGCACCTGGAAAAGGTCGAACCGCTGCAGGAAGCATCCGAAGGTGAGCCAGCGGCTTCCGACAACCCGTTACACAGCCAACGCGTCTACCCAACGGCGGCGAGCGTGCGACCACGATGGTTTATGCCGGCCATTGCCGGGAGCGGGGCGGCGTTATTGTTGGCGATGGTTGTCGGGTTCGTGATGTTTTCCAACCCCAACGTCACTCCGTCATCCGATGGCGGCAACCCTCAGCCGCTCGTGGGCGAGGAACGAAATGTTCCGGATCAGCAGGACCCGCCCGGCGACGGAATCAAGGCGGACATCGCGCGAGTGACACTCAGGGAAAACGAACGGCTGGAATCCCGGGACCTTTCCGGCGCGCCGAACGGTGGATTCATTTCGGCCGACGGCGATGAACTTGTTTACATGACACAAGACTTCGACACTCGTTTCACCAGGATGTTCGCCTGGGATCTTGCATCCGAAGAGGAACGCCAGATTTGTGAACTGACCGAAATAAGGTCCCGGCTTTTCCCTGGACGGGTGACCGAACGTGAGATCGCGTTGTTAGTGAGTAGGGAATCGGGTGCGGCCCACGCCTGGGACATACGATCCGGTGATGAAGTGTCGCGATTCGACTTGCCGCGCAAGCTTAGTGCGCTTACGGTCTCAGAGGACGGAAAGCTGCTTGTCGTTTGCACTCTCGGCACGATTAGAGTCTTTGACATCGCGACCGGAGAGCAACTGCACACCATCGATCGACCAGGATGTCGCGCCGCGGTTTTATTGCCGGATAATCGATCGCTGGTTTCCACGGGTCGTAACGGTCACTTTTTGACGGAGGTCAAGCCGCCCTACGAGTCCGTTGAAATCGTCGGACCAGCAATGTCCGACGAGGATCTGCGCTACGCGCTTGCCGTGGTCTCGCCGGATGGTCGTACCGCCGTTGTGTCTGCAGTCGGCGGCGCTTTGCTGTTTGACATCACGGACAAAACAGCACGCAGTATCGAAGAGGGCGGGGGTATTCCATGCATTTCGCCCGACAGTCGACTCCTTGCCATAGCGGGACGGCAACTCCGGCTTTACGCGCTGCCCAGCGGTAGACTTCTGCGGGAGCAACACTTCACCGACCAAGTAGCCAGGTGGGTCGATTTCTCACCCGATGGCTCGCGGCTGGTCGCATCAGACTCACACAAGGCCGTTATTTTCGAGGTCCACACGGAGTACAGCGAAGCCAAACCGTCCCCGCCGAATTGAGACCTTCTGGCATCCCTCGACCTTGCACGTGACAGCCTGCAGGAAAAGTTGAAAATGAAAGACGCACTCCATGACCGGCGATGAACACTCCGTCACCATGTGGCTAGCTTCATTGGGGACCGGCGACGATGAAGCCGCGGCCCACATTTGGCAGCGCTTCTATAGCAACCTGATCGCGCGGGTAAAGAAACGGATTGAATCGTCGCCGGTTCGTGACGCCGACGCGGACGACGTCGTGCAGGAAGCGTTTCATTCGTTCTTCCGCCGCGCGCAGGACGGCCAGTTTCCCGATTTGAACGATCGCCACGACCTGTGGAAGTTGCTCATCACGCTGGCCGAGCGGAAGGCGCTGAACCAGATCCGCAACGCCCGCGCCCAAAAACGCGGTGGTGGCGAACTGCGCGGCGAATCGATCTTTTGCCACGCGGGCCAGCTTGACGAAGGCGTCGGTCTCGATCGCATAGCGGGTGCCGATATCACGCCCGAGGACGCCGCGCTGGTGGCCGAATCGTTCGGCCAGTTGATCGAAATGCTCGATCCCGAGCAGCGGCTGATCGCTATCTACAAATTCGAAGGCCGCACGAACGCAGAAATCGCCCGCCTACTCGATTGTGCTGTCGCGACCATCGAGCGCCGTTTGCAACTCATTCGCCGGAAATGGTCGGAATCGTCAGACAAAACTGCCTGACGCAAAGACCTGTCTCTGAGCCGGTTCAAACCGCCTCAGGTCGCGATGTCGCCGGCCCAATCATCACCCGGCGATGAAAAATCGCATTGATTTCCCGGATCTCTCGCTCAGACAAACGCGGCAACAGCTCCGAGAACTCCTGCCACGACTACCAGCATGATGACGCGGCGGACACACAGCTGCATGCGCGTAGGTCCGACTGGCGATGCGCAGAACAGGCAGCGCCACCGGCCCCCAAACAGAATGAAAGCAAGAGCAATTGGCGCCCAGCAACCTACCGTCACCACGCTGAACACTACGTGCTGAACGGCACTCACGCTGTAATCGTTTCGTTCAGCGCGGGTTCTGGCGCGGCAGTTATCGCAGTAGAACGATGCGTATTCTTTGTCAACGGACCACGACCTACTCATCTCTTTTCTCCAGATTTGCGCCAGCGTTCGGATTCCTTCCGACGGCTGGATTGGGTGAGTTGTGGCCCTGTCACTCGACGCCACGAAGGGAGTTGTTCAACCAAATAATCACCTTCTGAGCCAAACGCCCCTCACCTGATGCCAAGCGTCGCAGTTTCGGCTGTCGACCCATGTGGTCGCCTTCCAGATGGCATCACACGCTCGACAAGCTCATGGTGCGAGGCGGTGTTCTCTCTCGAATCGTTCGAAGTCCGCACGATATTGCTCCGCTTCTCTTGGCCCGTCGACGGCGCGTCGAGCTTCTTCTAACACCTCTCTCAGCTCCTTCTTTCGCCGCGCCTGGATTCGTGCTTCGTCAACTTCAAGCTCTTTCTGCACCCACGCTGCATTGCGCTTCTGCTGGTCCTGGATCTTTGCCAGTGCTTTCATCGCGGACGGAGACGACTCATACGTCTCGCCGAGGCCACGAAGCATTTTGAGCAACAAAGCACGCAGCCGCATAAGGTCAATGTTGCACGCCGAATAGGTGACCGTGATCAATCTGGACTCCCGATTCAGGTAACCGTAGAACTCTCTCGCCACCTTGTCATGCCGAACAAGATAAAAGTTGTCCGCTTCTCGGCTGAGCGTCACTTGCAGGTCGTCACTTCGTCTCTTCAATTCGTCAGCACCGTGTGCGGCGACAGCGAAGTCATCAATAAAGCGGAGCATCTTTCGGCATTGCCCGATGGAGAACCTTAGAGTGTATTCATATTCGTAATACTCCGGACGGTAGCCGCGATAGGAGTCTAACCACACATCTTCGTACTCGACGACTATTTTGCCCCTCCCATCAGATCGCTCGAAGTCAACTTCTTTCGTCGTGTTGGTCGGCCGAACGTGACTCTCTCCGATCTTTAGAGCGAAAACGTCTCGCCTTCGTCCGGAATGCTCTTCGAACCGAAGCTCACCGCGAGCAAAAGTGTAAGTGAAGCGTCGATAACCATTGTCGCTCGGTTTTTTTCTGCGGAGATAGATTCCCATGAGGATGTCGGTGTCCAGTGCATTCTCCTTTCCATCCGCACTTGTCAGGGCATCGTTACTCGCATTGCTCGACTTCTCATTCGAGTCCGTCGCTGGGTGATCGACGCCTTGAGAATAAACTTCACTGCACCCCAGCGCTCCCATTGTGAGGGCGACAGCGATCGCAAATCGACAAGTCTGGTCAAGGTGACAACGCATTGGTATCTCCGTTGTAGATGAAGGGTAATTGGAGGTGAGGTGCTTCAGGTTGGTGCCGAAAGAGCAGCCTCGTATGCTCGTTTCAAGTGTTCGACCTGCTGGATCAGCCGCCCGGCATTCGTGGTAGCTGCCAGCGGGCTGTGCTCGAAATCGGGTGGGACTCGCTTTACGGATGTTCGTCGTTCGGCTATCAGCGTGGCCAATTCTTGATCGTCGACAATCACCTCATCGCCCCACGCGGAGCAGTTGATGCTCTGGGCCAGATCGATGGTCACCGCCTCCCATTCGATCTCGGGGCGTACGCATGTAGCCCGTGTAAGGGCAAGCTGCTCGAAGTATCCCGTGAATGCATGCCCCCACGTTCGTTCGGCGTCTGGCATCACCTTGGCGACTGTCGCCGTCAACTTCGGGCTTCGCGGCCAAATGAGGAGTTGCATCTCAGTTGTCACCGCAAGACCCGCCACCGTTCTCGATGGCGGTGGAACTCCAGAAGCTGACCATGTCCTCTTGAATCCCTCCAGCCCTTCACGTCCGTGCGACAGAAGCCACTCCAGAGTGGACCATTCTTCCAGAAACCGGTGTGGGACAGAGAAGTGCAAGAATCTTCCGTCAAAGGCTTCAAACGATACCCACACGGTGTACTCGTCCTCGGCTGCCGTCCCATTCCATATGTCTTCTGCTTGCACATGCCTGGGGTTCCGGAGCAGGTGATCAGCGGAGACACCCATGTAGTCCATCAAATCTCGAAGGCCGTTGTATGCGAACTGGTTCGTCCAGCTCGGCCAGTTGCGTTCCACGATTCTGTGGATGATCTGAGGATAGGGGTAGCAGGCAGGCATGAGGTCGCTGTAGACAATCCGCACCCCGCGGTCGCCATCCTCCAGGCGGGCCGCCTCACACCAGACGTCGTTCTCCCAACTTGCAAGGAGTCTTTCTTTTGAACACCAGGGCTGACCATAGAGCCGAAAAGGTCCGTAGTCGGATTCCAGATCTGATTGCGTGACATCTGACATTCGGGCCGTCTGCACGCTGTGCCGCCAGTCGTGGGCTCCCACCACCGAAGCGGGGAGCCGCACGTAACCGGAGTCCGCCGCTGGAATGGACTTCTCGTGCCCTAGAACCAAGTCAGACACGACAGCCTCGGCACCGTAGCGGCTATAGCCGACGACGACCTGACCATCTTCACGGTATGCGTAGTTGATGCGATGAGACATTGTGAGAAGAACTCTTACCCGTGCTTTCGTGTGCGTGTGAAGTCGGGAGGGAAATGCACGTCGCGGTCTGCAAGTTCCTCAATTCGCTGACTCACGAACAGCGGGCCGAGAGTTCGTCTCGTCCGAGACACGACGGAACGAGTCGAAGAAATACTCGGCATCGCGTGAACCGAATTCGTGCGTCTTCTTGTCGAAGTGCCAGTCCTGAACCTGCATCTCGTACCAGCGGCCGTTCTCATCGTCATACAGGAACTGCACGTAGAACACGACGGCGCTAACGTAGTTGTTCGCGTAGCTTCCTCCGACCCTGAAGCGGCAGCCCGGAAGACCGCCGACCTCGACATGCTCCGTGGATTTGATG
>CALBSZ010000718.1 GCA_937967665.1 uncultured Planctomycetaceae bacterium | reverse complement strand
GACGCCGCCACCTCCCCCCCAATGCAGCCCACCACGTGCAACGCACTAGCCGATGCAAGCGAGTGGTCAAACCCCAACAGAAGATGGCCCCACGGTTCGTCAATGAAAAGAGCCTGGCAACGACCGAGGCCATTGCACCGCTGGCCCAGGAACTGGGTGTTACCACCACGGCATTGGCCCTGGCCTGGAGTCGCCAGAACGATTTTGTCGCCTCGTCCATTTTCGGCGCAAATACTGCCGCACAACTGGAAGACAGCCTGGCCGCCGTCGACCTGGTCCTGCCCGCCGAGATCATGGAACAGATCGATGCCATCACCCGGCAGTATCCGTATCCGCTAGGTTGAAGGCGGCTTCCCTCCGCGATCACTCGAGAGTCACTTCGGCATCTGGTCGTCGCTAACCGATTTGGCGGGCGTCGTCTTGAGAAACAGAGCGATCGGATCGCGATTCGCGGGGACGAGGGCTCCGTGAGCGCAGCCAGCCGTGTTCCACATACCACTGTGCTGTCTGGTGCAGGCGCTGGGCGAGTGATTGAGATGGCGTGAAACCGACATCGTTCCGCAACGCGTCGGTCGTGCAAGTCCACGAACCGGCAGCCGCTTCGCGGGCCTTATCCAGGTTCAGGATGTGGGGTCGCCGGCGGACTTGCGAAATCAGTTCGTTCATGGCTGCAACTCCCCAGGTTCCCCACGAGGAACCACGGACAATCCGCACATTGGGTCGTCCGAGCGCTTGGCCGATCATGCTGCCCAGCTCGGCGTACGTTGGCGCTTCCTCGGCCGCCACGAAATAGATCCCCTCCGATCCCTCACTCGTGATCCGCCGCCCCCGCGCCGCCAGCGCGATCAACGCACTGGTGAGGTCCTCCACGTGAATCAGCGAATAGCGATGGTCCACGCGCGAAGGAGTCATGTGGACATTCCACCTGGCGACGCTTTGAAACATGGCGAATACATCTCGATCTCGTGCGCCAAAGACGATCGGCGGCCGCGCAATTGTCGTTGGCACGCGATCGGCAAACCGCGACGCAGCGGCCTCGCCTGCCAGCTTGCTTCTTCCGTAATCCGAAACGGGTGCGGGGGCATCCGTTTCGCTGCGTGGCCTTTCCGGAGTCGAAGGTCCCGCCGCGGCCAGCGACGATACGATCACCAGGGTGGGCGGCGTTTCCAACGCAGCACAAGAGCGCGCGACGTTTTCGACACCGGTGGCGTTTACTTCCCAGAGCCTGCCGCGACGCAGACTCTTGGTCAGCCCGGCAAGATGATAGACCACGTCACAAGCCTGCACCGCGCGCTCGACCGATGCAGCGTCCGTCACGTCCCCCTCGATCAGGCGCACCGGCAGGTGACGCAACCGACTGGTGTCGGACGTAGACCGCACAAGGCAGGTGACCTCCGCGCCGCGATGACTGAGGCGTTGCGCGAAATGATGGCCCAAAAATCCGGTAGCTCCAGTAACGAGAATGCGACTCATTTGTAACTCGACGGCGGCGAGGGTGAATGAATCGAGTTGGACAATGTATCCGTGTACGGCGCGAGCAACTCGCAGGTCAACCAGCCGACGCGGCCGCGACGCACGGCCACTCTCCGGCGAAAAACCCGCCTCGGTTGGAAACAAGAAGCGCTCGACCCATTTTTACTTGCCTGAGCGCCCCGCCGCAACCAACGGCTGCTAACCACGCGGACATTACATCAGCCAGTCGGGTTGCACGATCACAACGACTCCCAAGGCCGCAATGACAGCGCCGCTCACAAGTTTCAGCCAGCGACCCTGAGACTCCTGCAATTTGCGTTTGTTTAACGTCAGGACCACAACCCCGACCATGATACTGTCGTCCAGCATGTATGCCAGAATGTACAGGCCGAGGTACAGGTAATTCGTCACGGCTGCCAGCTGGTACCTTGCCAAGACCTCCGTATACAACGCCGGCAGCCCGGCCGTGCAGAGCAGTTCCACAATGTTGACCAGGACGGCCAGGGTGACGGCGGCGATGATCGCGCCCACCAGGTTCTCCGCCGTGATGATGGCCCGCATGCGAGCGTAAATGCCCGGCTTGGCGGACTCCGGAATCGACAGCGTCACTCCTTTCTTGAACGCGAAAAAGTCCTTGATATGAATCGCACCGACAGTGATACCGAGGATCCCCAGGAAAACCTGTACCGGTCGCAGGAAGCCGATCAACAGGAACACGTTGAGCCAGGCCGCCATGAACGCGAAATACGCCAGGCCGCTGACCAGCACGAACGAGCCCGCCACGGCCAGGATGCGCAGGCGACTCTTCAGATTCACCAGCAGGCTGAGCAGGAACAGCAGCACCCACATGGCGCACGGATTGAATCCGTCTACCAGCCCGACAGCCAGTGTGAACAGCGGTAATCCCAAACGACGCACATCAACGCTGCCAAACCACGGCAATTCGACGATCGAATCACCGGCGGCGGCATGAGTTGCCTCCCTCTCGGGCTCGCTGGCCGTCGACGGGTCGGGCGGTATGGCGGCGTCCCCGTCAGGCTCGCCAATCTCCGGCAACGGCAGCTCCGGTAAAGGGAGTTCGGGCAGGGGGAGTTCGGGCGGCGGTAATTCCGCTTCGTCGCCGGAACCATTTTCGCCAGTCACCAGCAGCGCCGGCAGCAGCCAGCTTAGGGCAGCGGCATTCGCTTCGACACCTGGAAAGTCGATACCTGGAAAAACGTGCGCGACTTGAAGCGGCCTGCACGGCCCGCGAGAAGAACTCTTCGGCGCGGTAGCTCGATCTTCCTGTTTCTCGGGACAATCGGTGGTCCAGCGCGTAAAGAGTTTTTCCAGCCGCGGTCCCGTCGTTCGAGGGCGATCGAAGCCAATCAGCAGCTGATTGCAAACGTGGAAAACGGGCACGCTGGCAGCGGAGCGGCGATGCTTCTTGACGAGTTCATTCAGTTTCGTGACCGCGGTGCGGTCCGTTACCAGATCGTGATATTCGAGTTGGAAGGCGGGATAGCGCGGCGCGAATTCTTTCAGATATTCTTTCGCGGCCGCGCAATGCGGGCAGCCGCGGCGGACAAACACCTGCATGACCAGCATCCCTTCGCAGTCGCCGCGAAACGCCTCGGCCGATCCTTGCCAGGCCACCGCGTGGTTGGCGGCGTACGCCAGGGGCAATTGTGTCGCCGGGATGCGGAAGTATTTGGCGATCGCCGCGTGCCGTTGCCGGTTGCGATCATCCTGGATGTCGCGCACCACCAAGGCCACGCCGTTTCGATCGCGAGCCAGCTCTGCGACGACAGCATGGGCGGCTGCGAACGCGTCGTCACGCCCGTCATGATACAACTCGAACACGACACAGCGGACGTTGGCCGCATCCTGCCCGACGGCCGATGGCATGGTCCCGCAGAACAGCATGGTCACGACACAGCTGAAGACGGTCACCTTGCCAAGCCTTCGCGCGCTGGTCTCGCATGCCAGAAACATCGCTTCTCCCGTCCCGTCGCGTTGTTCTTCGGTCACGGATAGAACTCCTGCAGGTCTTGAGAAAGATGCCTGCTTGAATTCTCTATCCTAACACGAAAAAAAGCAGAATGCGAAAACTGCAATCGGCGCGCCGGTGGCTTCCGACTGTGTTGTGCGACGAAGAACAAGTGGTTTTCCATGCCAGCCGGCACCGTTCGCTCAGGTCGGTGTGACGTGAACGCACACTACGGGGTCAAGTTGCCCGCGGCCTGTGCTCATTCGCCGCGCCCCGTGTGCGTTAAAGAAAAAGCCAAAACCGTCGGCCCGCATGTGGTAAACACCCAGTTGCGGGTATATGCTGACAGCGTACACAGGACGCCCTTCCAAGCGTCTGAACGTGGTGGCACGGGAAACGTGGTACCTGGTGATAATCGCGCGGCCGGGAATTCGAAGTTTCGGAGTTATGGCCGCGACGCTCCGGGTTCGATCGTGTCCTTGATATCAAACTCCGCTTCGGCGACTCATCCAATCAGGAGATCCGCTATGTCCCACAAGACAAAGCAAGTTCAGCGGCGACGGTTCTTGAAGACCGCGCTGGCGGCGACCAGTTCCGCTGTAGTGGCACCGACGATTATTCCGAGTTCCGCTTTAGGACTGGACGGCGCGGTCGCTGCCAGCGAGCGCATTGTAGTGGGCGGGATCGGCATCGGGCGGCGGGGAACCTACGACCTCGGCTGCTTCCTGCAGCAACCCGATGTCCAGTTTGTTGCCGTTTGTGACGTGAAACAAGCGCGCCGCGTGGCGGTCAAGAAGATCGCGGATACCAAGTACGACAATCAGAATTGCGATACGTATCGCGACTTTCGCGAGCTGCTGGACCGCAGTGACATCGACGCTGTCTTGATCGCCACGGGCCCCAACTGGCACGCGACGGCGGCGATGACGGCGGCCAAGGCCGGCAAGGACATGTATTGCGAAAAGCCGGTAACGAAGAATATCTCGCAGAGTCTCATCCTGGCCGAAACCATGCGGCGAACGGGACGCGTGTTTCAGGCCGGCACGCAGCGCCGCAATTTGCCTCATTTCGCATTCGCTTGCGAACTGGCACGGACGGGAAAACTTGGCAAACTTCAAAAAGTGTATGCGCATCCGGCAGGCCTGCAGGCCATGATGAGCGGCTGGCTGCCGGCCGAACCAGAACCGGACAAGGAAGTGGTCGACTGGGACATGTATCTCGGCCCGGCTGCCTGGCGGCCGTTCAACTCCAAGCTGCTGGACGGATTCAATTTCGAAAAGGGTGGCGGCCTGGTGGGCGGCGGCGTGCTCGAATGGGGCTCGCATTGCGTTGATCTGTGCCAGTGGGCCGTCGGCGACTGCCCTCCCCCGGTCGAATACAACGCGCCAAAGAACGGACAACTGATGGCACGCTACGCGAATGGAACGGAACTGATCTTCCGGGAAACTGGCTGGATTCCATTGGGTTCGTGCCCCGTGCGGTTTGAAGGGGAAGACGGTTGGGTGGAAGCCGGCGACAGCGGCAAGCTCGTGTTGAGTTCCCCCGCACTGCTCGCCGGCCGCACCGTGGCCGAAATCGGCGGCTATCCGGCCACCTTCCATGTCCGCGATTTCCTCGACTGCGTGAAGACTCGCCGTCAGCCGAAGGGGAACGCCGACGCGGCTTGCAATGCCCATATTGCCTGCCACGCGGCAAACATCGCGCTGCATCTGGATCGGCAGGTACACTACGACTGCGACAAGCACGAGTTCATCAATGACGAGCAGGCGAATCGCTTGCGGTCGGAGGCACTGCGAGAACCGTGGCGACTGTGATGCGGTCCGGTCGCCAGGTCCCCCTATCGCTGGCTTCGCGGGAACGCCAGGCTGGCTCGATTGACTCAAACCAACTCAAACCAAGAAACATACAATCACCCCAGTTTAGGACTGATAACCATGCTTACCAGGAAACCATTCGCCCTCGCGATGCTTGCTGCTGCCTTGGCCGTCACGGTCTCGACAGCGCGCGCCCAAGACGAACCGGGCAATTCTTCAGGTGAAAAAGAAGCTGAGTTTATTGCGGTGCTGCGTTCCGACGCCCCCGCCGCGCAAAAAGCCATTACTTGCAAACAGTTGGCAATTTACGGATCAAGTGCCGCGGTATCCGACCTGGCGAAACTGCTGCCCGATCCCCAGTTGTCCTCGTGGGCGCGGATTGCCCTGGAGGCGATTCCGGGACCGGAGGCGGACGAAGCCCTGCGTCAGGCAACCCGCGAGGTCGAAGGCCGGCTGTTGATCGGGATGCTCAATTCGATCGGCGTGCGACGCGACGAGCAAGCGGTCAAGGTACTTGCGACCC
>CALBSZ010000717.1 GCA_937967665.1 uncultured Planctomycetaceae bacterium | reverse complement strand
CTTCTGCGGCTTCATCAATTGCGTCCGGAATTAACGTTTCACGAGGAATCACGCGTCTGGACGGCATCCCACCACGCACGCTGAAACAGTTCCAGTCGCAGATACGACTTAGAAAGAGGAACGGCGCGCGAGCCGCCCGGCGGGTAGGACGCAGTCTACGGATCGACGACCCTTATCGTAAAGCGCTTTCGGAGTGCTGACAATTACCGCTGCTGAATCTTTTTATAGCGTTCCGCGAATTTCGCATCCCGGCCGCCCGGCCGGCCGCCGAACATGCGTTCCTGGTACAAATTCAACGCGCGAATGGCATGCCCCTTGGGACCCACTTCCCAAGTGCGATCCTGGTTTTCCAGCATGATCGTGGTCAGGTAGGTGACCGCCTTCACCACGCGGGGATCGTCGAGCTCGTTTTCGGGAAGTGAAAACACAAGCCATTCCAGCATGTGGCCAGTGGTTTGCAGCTTGCGTTCCACGTCCGGTTCGTTCGCGCGCCCCTCAAACCACTGCGTGCTGAAGCTGCCATCGTGGTTCTGCAGCCGATAAAGGTAGTCGATATAGGAATCGACGTATTTCTGAGCTCGCGCGAACTGCCCCGTAACGGGAAGGCCCTCGCGGTCGCGGCGATGGACGGCATAGCTGAAGCCCATCATGCGGTGTGTTCCTCCACACGCCGCTCCGACAATGGGCTGAGCAAGCTCTTCGCGAATCAATCGTTCAACGTTCCAATGACGCCCCTGGACGTCCGTCCAGTGGGCATCCGTACCCAGGTAGTGCGACAGGCCGATGAGCTTAAAAGTGAGTTCGCTTTTTGGTTCGCAAGTACGGGCTTCATGCGCCACCAGGTCAGCGACGGTGAAGTCCTTGTTATTGATGCGCATCCGATATTCATCGCGCACCCGACATTGAGCCAGCATGGCCAGGAATTGGCCTCGATGCCCTTCGTAGCCCGGTCCCTGCCGGACACCGATTTCGCCCCGGTTGTGCGTGTAGAAAAGCCGCATCCCGCGACACGGCCGGTTCCAGCAGAGCCAGGCCGCCGCGTTGACCTTCTGATTTCCCGCCACCACCTTCGTGTCCACCCCGAACGACAGCATCATGTGCATGATCCCCCAGGGACTGCGGCTGGCCACGTTCTCCGGTCGAAAGTAATAGATCGCCAGACAATCGGCCACTTCTTCGCGCAACTGAATCAACTCGGGCGAAAGAATCAATTCCGGCTGGACGTCATTCTCCTCTTCAGGCTGGATTTCCTCGTTTGGCACCGCTTCCGATTCATCCACAACTTCTTCGTCGGCGCCAGCTTCGCCTGCCTCCCCGGCGTCCGATCCGGAACCATCGTCCAGCTGCGTGTCCACAACCTTCACCGCGCCCTGTTGAGCATCGACGGAAAACACGCCGCCAAACGTCGGCGCGGCCGGCTCGGTATTCCCCGGACTCGGCTTGTACTGGAGTTCTCCCGAGCCGTCCACCATGCTCAGGAACTCTTCCAGCATTCCATCGAGTTCCTGTAGATCCCGTCGCAAGACCTCTTCGTCAACGGGAAGGCTCTCCTCCGAAGAAACTCTTTCGATGGACACGACGTCATTGTCCAGAAGCAGATCCGTGGCTGCCACGACATCCGCAGCGGCCGGCTCGACGTCCGCTGCACCCAGGAAATGAAAGTTGACTTCCGCATCGCCCGACACTTTTGCCGTCAGCATGGGGGCAGGATCGACGGTTTCCACAGCGGTCGTGTCCTGGAGCACCATTTTGCTGAAACAGATGAGGGTCGCAAAGAGTGCGCAGAATGACAAAGCGGTGCGGATCATCGTGAGGCTCGTGTGGGAAAAGGACGCAAGTGGAAGGTGTACTGCTGGGGTAGTCACCGTATCTGGTTACAAATCGGAAGAAACAGGTGCCGCGTCCTTGCGATAGAAAGTGGTATCGACCATTTGCGCACGAGAATCCAATTGTGCGATAGCGTTTAGATGGAGTCGTATCGCCTGATTTGCCCCTCTTCACAATGATCGCGACTTTAACGATTACGCACTTAGGAGCGAGCGTATCCGGAGAGGTTCGTTGGACCGTTTTGCCGAGTGAGCGAAACGCACACGCCGCGGCGCGCACGAATTCAGTTCACAAGCTCGTCGCCATGGTGCGCTCGCAACGTCGCCGGTTTAATGCGTGGGCAGACGGGCGCCCTTCTGCCACCGGCTTGTCAGGGATTGCATCGCTACGCTCGGGCGTTACGCTGGATTTTTGATGCTTCGCGGCAGGGCTGCCTAGAACCAATCCTTGATGCGCTGCGCCATGGTGGGGGTGCTTGCGGGGGGAGGCGTCCCGCCTTTGGCATATTCACGCCAGGCGGCAATGTCGTTTTGGTAATCAACGGGACTTGTTTCTTTCAGCGATTGAACGGCCCGGTATCTCAGTGCCGGGTCGGCATCGTCCAGCGCCAGGGCCAGCGCCTCGCGGGCCGCGGGCTGGCGAAACCGGGCAAGTTCGCGGGTCGCCGCCAGCCGGACATCGATATCGGTATCGCTCCCCACCAGACGGGCCAGTACGGCTACTGCCTGATCGTCTCCACGATCTCCCAAAGCTTGACAGGCAATGACGCGAACGTCCGCATCACTGTCCCCCGCAGCCTTTTCGAGCGCTTCGAAGGACCGTTGCGTTTTCATGACGCCGAGTGTTCTCACCGCCGCTTCACGAAGCAGGGCATTGGATTCGGTATCCAGCAGATGCACTAACTGGCGCGTCAGTTGTTCCCGTTGCTCGGGCGTATACTTTTTTGCATCACGTCGCACGGCCCGTAATTCTTCCAAACGCTGGTAGCTGGTGAGTCCCAAGCGCTCGTCCGCCGCCCATTCCTTCCGCCGCATCGGGTCCCAGGCGGAGAATTCTGCGCAGCCGCCGAGCATACTGCCGAGCAAGAGAGTGAGGAACAAGCGTTTCGCTGGAACAGGCATGCGCACCCGACTTGATCTGGGTTTCGAGTTGATGAGGGGAGGGACTATATCAAACGGAAAATGCCCCGGCCAGACGAGTTTTCGGCAATCCAAGGCACCTGAATGTGACGCAAACGGGGAATTCTTGTGTCTTTTCCCAAATTAGGCGCCCCGCGGGACGCTTCCGTCCGCCCATCAAGAATTGGAGAAGTTCCGGGGCTGCTCAGGCGCTGGACAGTAGCGGCGATACCCTTTCCGATGGCCCCGGCCCAATTCGTCCGACCACGACAGTCGGAATCACGAATGGGCGTCAGTCGAGCACGCGGCAGGGGTCAGCGGCTTGCTGTCACGTCGCTGCTGGCACTGCCATGTTTCCCGCGCGGGGAGATTCGGTATGATAGGGTCTTCTCAACAGCACTCCCAACTCAGGAGGTTAGGTGTGATCGATCCGAGTCAGCACGCGGATGACCGCAATTTCGTAGAACGAATTTTGCTCAAAGTACCGGGCTTTAAAGGCTATCTGGAGAAAGAATACCGCCGCGAAAGCGATCACCTGACGCGTACTTTCATGGCGGAAGAGTTGAGCAATGCGAAAGCGAAGTTCGACGCCTACTTACGCAGCCTGGTTGACACCGGTGAACTAAACGCTTTGCCGCAATGCGAGCGGGTAGCCACGCGAATCGATACCGTCATCAATGAAATGAAAGGCGCGGTACGTGGCTATAGCGGCGTTTTTGATTTCGTCCGTGTCCGCGAGGACTTGCTGGACCAGGTGTACGAGCACGACATGTCCCTGGTGGAAGACGTGGCCGACTTTGCCGACGCCGCCGCGGGCCTGCTGTCGTCGGTCGAATCGCCTCAAGAAATATCTGCCCGCATGCTGTCGCAGATCGATGCCATCAGCGCGAAATTTAACGAGCGTGCCCGCTTGTTGAACGGCTTGGGCACGACAGCGTCGTAAATGCCATCCAGCGAATTCCAACACGAATCAGCGGGACCGGACGTCCAGCGCGGAACGAAAAAGACACAGCAAACAGCTTCATCGTTGGCGGCAGCAGCCTCCAAACTGCTCACGACACGACCTTCCAGGAAACAGGTCCATCGAAAAAGGAAGTGCACAAAGGATAAAGAACCATGGCAAAACTAGAAGTCATTGACTATTTCGATTCCACAAACCGCTCGATTGTTCACCGGATACCTCCTCAAGGCTCGGCAGATATCAAGATCGGTGCGCAGTTGATTGTTCAGGAAAACCAGGAAGCCATCTTCTTCCGTGACGGCAAAGCCATGGATGCTTTCGGCCCTGGCCGGCACACCCTGACCACGGCCAACGTTCCTTTGATTACCCGCATACTCACCACCCCCTGGGAAAAGTCCCCCTTCCAGGCCCAGGTCTATTTCATTGGCAAGCAAACGTTCCTGGATCAAAAATGGGGAACGCAGCAGCCGATGAGCGACTGCGAAGCGGCTTGAGACCGGGTGAGCGTGGGGAAGGTTGGAAGGGATGAGTTCGATGGT
>CALBSZ010000716.1 GCA_937967665.1 uncultured Planctomycetaceae bacterium | reverse complement strand
TTCACGCACGGCACGTAATGGAGCACACATTCAGCGAGCTTACGCTTGTCGCTCGCCGACCGTCAGCCGCACATACGGGCTACTTCGCGGATGTATTCCAAGGCTTCATCGACCTCCGGGACAGCTACCCCGACTTGCCGCCCTCCGCGATCGCATTTCCCCAGCAGCAGCAGTTCCTCGTAACACTCGTGATCGCGCAAACGGCGTGCCGCCCGCATGCCCAAAGTGCGGTCGAAGATTTTGTGTGCCTCCATGTGATGGTGGATCAGCCATGCCGTACGCGGGGAAATGAATCCTTCCAGTGCTTCCAGACCGGCGAGGACATGGTCCTTCGGGTCAATCGCCTTGCCGACGTCGTGCAACAAAGCCGCCAGCAGAAACTCTTCATCATAAGGCAACTCATCGCGGGCAAGGTCAAACACCTGCAGGCTGTGATACAAGGCGTCCCCTTCTGGGTGATACTTGCGACTTTGTTTGACGTATTCCAGCGGCAACAGCAGCGACTCGAAGACGCGGTAGGGATCCACCTGATCGGCCGTTTCTGCCAGCGACTGTTCAACATCAAGCTCGGGATACTCTTCCGCCAGGAACTGTTCCAGTTGGGCGATGCTGGCCCTTTCAATAGCCTTGCCGGTGATGGAGCTTTTGAATACGAAGCTGACGAGGCTCTCCGCGTAAACAGTCAGTTCGAAAGGAAAGCGATCCTGTACATGGATATGCGTAAAGATTCGCTCCTCGCCATGCTTGCGAACCCGCTTGCGTTCGATGTCGAATACGTAGCCTTCTTCGGCCAGAGCGTGAGCGACTGCTTCGACGCTGTCCGAAAAGACGTGTAGATCGATATCGCTCCCCTGGCGAATGTGCCCGGTCATCACGCTGCCAATCAAGCGAGGGCGAAAAGGGCGAAGGGTGTGCATCATCCGGAGCGCCTCCAACCGCATGTCGCGCAGGTTTTCTGTTCGCTGCTCGCCTTCCATCACGCGGGCGAAGGACTGAATCTGGTCGCGAATCTCGGCGTTACTCGGCAGATCGGATGGCTTGACCCATCCACGCACCAGTCGCCGGGCGGCCTTAATTTTGGCGCGGTAGTACTCCGACTCCTGTCGGCTGTACATCAGGCGGGCGGCTTCCCAGGCGATTTGCCGCCGCAACTTCGAAGATTTCATATCCGGCGCCGCAATTAACCCGCATCGGGCGGCGCTTCTGGCGGGATCGAGAAAGAAATTTGTTCGCAGGAAATTGTAACGAGAATGGCCATCATTGAAACCTGCATTTTGGCAACGTTCGCGGTTACTTCAGCGGCGACGTTCGCAACATCGCCGTCGTTGTCTCTTCATTGGCGTCTTCGACTTCCGGTACAGGTGGGCGTGGCGTCACCTTGCGCGTATCTTCTTCCCGCTGGCTGGGAGTTGCTTGCGGCACACGGCGACGGACGGGACCGATGAAAACGCCGCGTCCGATCGGGTCATAGGTGCGAATCGAACCGCCAGCGAGATCGCTCGTCAACTGTGTGGCAGGCGTTCCCAAAGGCCCAAATGTTTCCACCAGCCCGTACACTTGCCCCGTGTTTCCATGCTGTTTCACACCGACATGCACGGCCGGAAGCTTGGCCGAACCAACTTGCTGCGACGGGGAATAGACGGTAACGACGCCCGATCCGGCCGCATCGCCAAGCGGCTGTGCATGAATATCGACTGCCACGCCGCCGTCGGCGTCTTTCACGATCAGTTGCCGGCAGGTTACCACGTTGAAATCGGGACGTGGCTTAGAGGGAGGCCACTGATCCCGTATCGCCAGCGCGAAGCTGAAAAACAACAGTGGGTAGACAATCCAACGTTCTCGTTGCGACACGGTCCGTTTCCTTTCAAGCGTTCATTCAAACGCTTCAATATGCTGCAATAAAAATCGACCGCCGTGACTGACCATCGGCGGTCGAACTGAAACTGCGTTGGCGAATGGCGGAGGGCCTATTGGCCTTCCAGTTCGCGAAGTGTGTTGATGATCTGCTGCTTTTGCTCTCCGGTGGCCCGGCGGGCCGCCATCTTGTAGTAAATAGCCGCAACGTTCGCCTTACCGGCGTCGAGAGCGCCTTGGGCACGTGCCATCAGCGAAGCCAGCTCTGCGTCCTCAGCCGTCGTCCCTTCGGTCTGCTGGCGGCGGATTTCGGCGACGCTGAGATCACCGCGATCGGCGGAACTTGGTCCGCCGCTGGAGGTGCCGCCACCCAGCCGAATTTCGCCGCGGGTGTTCTCACCATCGAGGTTGCGGTTCTGCACTTCCTCGGCGAGCGCTGCCTGAGTGGCGCTACCCCGCGGGCT
>CALBSZ010000715.1 GCA_937967665.1 uncultured Planctomycetaceae bacterium | reverse complement strand
TGCGAAGCACCCGAAGGGCCGTTCCGGCAATTGACTCCTGACCCCTTTACCCTCTTTTCTCGCGACCCTGCGCTGCCGGGATAGGTTCCGCCATTGCCCAACGCGTCCTTGAAAAAAACGGTTCGCTGGCGTAGAGTGTAGTGTTTGACTTTTCGCAACCGGAACCTGTTTGTAAACGTTTACCGTGTCTGGAGTTATCATGGCCGCCACGAAATCCGCCACCGATTCCCAAGTCATGAGCGGCGCTGATATCCTGGTGAAGTGCCTGGCCGACCATGGGGTCGAGGTCCTTTTCGCCTATCCCGGCGGCGCCAGTATGCCGCTGCACCAGGCGCTGACGCGGTACGCCGACAAGATGCGCACCATCCTGCCGCGCCATGAACAAGGAGGCGTTTTTGCGGCTCAAGGGTACGCGCGGGCAACAGGGAAACCCGGAGTCGCGATGGCGACCAGCGGTCCCGGCGCTACCAATATGGTCACGGCAATCGCCGACGCCAAGCTGGATAGCGTGCCGGTCATCTGCATCACGGGACAGGTTCCCAGTCACGTCATCGGTACCGATGCCTTTCAGGAAACCCCCATCGTCGAAGTCTGCCGCGGCATTACCAAGCATCATTACATGATTCTGGATATCGCGGACATTCCCCGAATCGTCAAAGAAGCTTTTCACGTCGCCACGACCGGTCGTCCCGGGCCGGTTTTGATCGATATTCCCAAGGATGTGCAGCAATCCCAGGTTGTTCCCCATTGGGACGCGCCGATGCAGCTGCCGGGATATCAGATACGGGACCGCCACGCGCAACCCGAACAGATCAAACAAGTGGCAGCGGCCATCAAGCGGGCGAAACGCCCGATCATCTATGCCGGTGGCGGATTGAACGCCTCCGAGGGGAGCGCGGCGCTGCGCGAACTGGTCGACAAGACCGGCATTCCCGTGACGATGACCGTGATGGGACTGGGCGTTTTTCCGAACGAACATCCTCTTTCCCTGGACATGTTGGGAATGCACGGCAGTGTCTACGCGAACTATGCCGTGCGGGACTGCGACCTGCTGCTGGGACTGGGAGTCCGCTTCGACGATCGTGTGACCGGCAAGCTGGAAGCCTTCGCCAAGCATGCCAAGATCGTTCATATCGATATCGACCCGTCCGAGCTCAACAAGAACAAGGAAGCCCACATTCCCATTGTGAGCGACGTAAAATATGCCCTCGAAGCACTAAACAAGATCGTCGAACCGCCCGAAGACATCTCGGACTGGGTGGAACAGTGCCAGGCCTGGAAGGAGAAGCACCCCCTCCGCTATGACGAATCGTTTGACGGCATCCTGCAGCAGCACGCGATCGCGGAACTCTCGAAGTTGACCCAGGACCGCGACACTTACATCACCGTAGGCGTGGGACAGCATCAGATGTGGTCCGCGCAGTTCTATAAATTCAAGAAACCGCGGACCTGGCATTCCAGCTCGGGACTGGGAACCATGGGTTTCGGCCTGCCGGCAGCCATGGGCGTCCAGGCAGCCTTCCCGGATGCGCTGGTCATCGATATCGACGGGGATGGCAGCTTCCAGATGAACATCCAGGAACTCGCAACCATCCACTGCGAACAGTTGCCGGTGAAAATCCTGCTGCTGAACAATCAACACCTGGGCATGGTGGTCCAGTGGGAAGATCGCTTCATGGACGGCAACCGGGCCCATACGTACCTCGGCCCCATTCACCACCAGGAAGCGTCAGGCAAGGGAAGAAGTGCGTTCGCCCAGGAGCGCTATCCCGACTTCGTTACCATTGCCAAAGGCTATGGGATTGCCGCCCGATCGGTCAGCAAGAAGAGCGAATTGCGCGAAGCGCTGGAAGAAATGATTAACCACAAAGGCCCGTTCTTGCTGGACGTCGAAGTTCCCTACCAAGAACACGTTCTGCCGATGATCCCCACCGGTCGTACCGCCGACGATATCATCACCGAGTAGGAACGAACCCAAACGCCCCGCCAGGGTGGAGATCGCTTGGCGGGGTCGTGGTGTGCGGGCATCCGTCCCGAGACTACTCGGTAACGGCCTCTTTCACCTTCTGCACGAAATGAGGCGACTTGCCGTCTTTGCTGAGTTCCACGGCCTTCTTTTCGGCCTGCTTCTTTTGCGTGAAATCGTAGAGCGCCACGCGTTTCATGGACTGGCTGAAGACGCCCCAGAACAGCTTCATGCGAATGTCTTCCGGTTCCTTCTTACGCGACTTCCGTTTCGCTTTCTTCTTTTTCTTGGCTGTTTTTCCTTCCGCCGCTTCGGCCGCCTCAGCCTCTTCGCGTAAGGCCTTTCGATTTACAACTTTGCGCGCCATAACAACCTGCAATTCCAATGCACGTACGTGCGTGACAAGTAGCCCATTATAGGGGTTTCTGCTGTATCGCAGTCAGCAGTGTACACGATTTCCGCTCGCAAAACCAGTTGGGACGCAAGGGCCGAGTTCGAAGATTTCTCGCAGCGATAACGGACGGGAGGCCCATCGTAGCACGTCTTGAAACGGGCACTACTACTCCTTCACGTGCGACTCCAGCCAGGCGATGGCGGCGGAGGCGATTCCTTCGTGCCCTCCTTCAAAGATGGTCACGCGCGACCGGCCCGCCGTACGTCGCAGGTGAATCTGGCGTCCGAGCGATTGGTCCTTGGCCTGGTCCGATGTTTGTGGATCGGCCAACCGCCCACGAGGCTGGCTGAGCTGCTGGATCTCGGCCGCCGTCACAGCGGGCTCGCCGACCGCCGAGGCAATCGTGTTAAACGCTTCCAGCGAATGGCGAATCGGCACGGAACCTTGATGGCCGTCGTGGATGCCGGCGGCGATATCCAGCGGGACGTCCTTGGCACGCGGCAGCCAGGTGAGCGGAGATCGCTGGCGATACGCCCGATCGACTTCGGGGCCGTCCCCAGGCGCTCCCCCGCAGCACGCACGCAACATGGCGCCGTACTTGCCGTCGGCGTGTTTTGTGTGCCAGGCCGCAAGATCGCTAATACCGACCCAAGCGCTCGCCGCCGCCCAGATATGCGGATGGCGTCCGACCATCAGCATGGTGATACCGCCTCCTCCAGAACCTCCCGTCACGTACATGCGACGCGCGTCGATGGGGTAGTTCGGCCGCGCCCACGCCACGGCATCCAGAATATCCTGCTGGGACTTTACCGAACCGCAGGCTTCGGGATGCCTGTTGGCGCCGCGAAAGTTGGGAAACAGGTAGATCCAGCCTTTCTGCTCGACCAGCAGTTCCAGCTCACGATTCCGCTGTTCCAGGTCATTGCTCCACGTATGCAGCGACACCAGTAGCGGCACTTTCGCGTCCTGCGGGAGTTGGTCGGGAATGATGACGTAGCACGGCTGTGCCGTTCCATCCGCGGTACTCGTAATCGCCACCTTCGACCGCTGACCGGCTGGCAATCCGGAGCAGACAAACAAGCAGCAGGCGAGAACAGAGGCTATTTGAATGCGCATGACATTTTTGCAAATCTGGAAGCATCGTGGGCGGACTGAAGATGAGCGGTGTGTTGTCGATCATCAGCACCCCGGCTGGATGCTACTTGCTACCTGTTCTTTTTTTCCATGGACCTCGGGTAATGCCTTCGCGGCCAGCGACGGCTTGCTTTATGTTAGCACGGTCAAACGCATGTGGGCAAATCGTTTGCCCCCCAGCCGCGGGCGTTGGGTCGGTGCGACCGCCAACGCCTGTGGCTTAGGGGTTAAACAAAGTAGCGGCATGAACTAAGGCACGTTCGTTCGAACCGAGTGGCACGGTGCCATTCAGTATCGGCGGCAAAACGACCATGTTCAGAAGTCCCGGTCATGGTGTTCATCGAAGCCAACCAACGGGGTACGCGCGCTAAGCTGCCTGAACATCTCGCTAGACCGACTTAACATGCCGCGCTTCAAAAGGTGAATCCGACGGACTTCATGTTCCAAAAAGATAGCGTGCCGTAAACCCTTATATAATCTATGGATACGAGATAGCGACAGGCGAAATGCCAGTACGATTGCGCGTTTGGTACGGATTATGCCAATTATGCCGGACACGAGGTTAAGCGCCTTGGAAACCTCCCTGCAGTCATTTGGGAGAAACGACGCTTGAGGCCGAACCATGTGACGCCTCAATGAGAATTTAACGAGCGACATGAGCACGTTGAACTGCGCTGTGAGGTTTTGGAAGCGCCCTACGTATAGTCATGACCGTCGTAATGAGACCTCGTGGCGGCCAAATCGATTCGTTCTACACGTTTAAGGAGTCCGTTGTGAAGCATTACATTACTCGTATGTGGAAGGAAGACGAAGGCGTCTTGTCCTTCGAATGGGTCCTGCTTGTGACCCTGTTGACCATTGGTATCGTTTCCGGTTTGGCCGGTGCTCGCGATGCGATCATCGACGAACTGGGCGACGTTGCCCAAGCCATGTTGGCCTTAGACCAATCGTACACCATTGCATTCCCACTGCAGGTCGAAGTTCATACTCCGTCCACCAGCAGTGCGAGTGACTCGGCCTTCACCGACGCTGCTGCGTACACGGATTGTGCACGTACGACGGCTCCGGTTGGCCAGGGTGCCGAAAACGACGTCGACTCCTAATGCGGCGATTGTTTGACCCGCCTTGGGCTGTGGCTGTCTCCACTCAGCAGCCACCCCAAGGTAGCGATGGAAACGGGTTCCTCGGGGAAAGCCTGTCTTTCCCCGAGGAGCTTTCTATCGACGCGTCAAATTTTCTATACAAGATGCAAAGCAAAATGTAGTTGGTGTTTTGACACTTCAACCATTTCTTCCCCGCGAATCCTGCACCGCTCAATCGGGTTGTGGGTATCTAAGCGGTTTCCCGGAAAAGAGTTAAAGCGGGCTTTTTTTCTTTTCTTGCCGTCCGCGACATTCGGCACGCAACCTGCGTTAAACGCATCTCGGCTAGCCGTCGCTCTGGGCACATCGAGCGACAGGTAGGACCGGTCCAACGTTGGACTCGTCCAATTTCGTTTTTCTCTTCTGTATCAGGTACAAGGAGTTTACAGTGAAAAGTGTTGTGATGCGTATGTGGAAGGAAGAAGAAGGTGTTCTTTCTTTCGAGTGGGTCCTGCTTGTGACCCTGTTGACCATCGGTATCGTCAGCGGCGTCGCCGGCGCCCGTGATGCGATCATCGATGAAATGGGCGACGTTGCCCAGGCAATGTTGGCCCTGGACCAGTCGTACACGATCGACTTCCCTCTGGAAGTCAGCGTGCACACGACTTCGACCAGCAGCTCCAGCGATTCGGCCTTTACCGACGCTGCTGCTTACACCGATTGCGACCGTACATCGGCTCCGACTGGCCAAGCAGCTCTGTCGGATACCGACTCCTAATCGGAATTGCTTAACGGCTTGACGTGAACGAAGTTCGCCCGGCCTTCATGGCCGGGCGAACGTTCGCGCATGCAGGGTGTCGCGTGATGACGGAAAACGCGTCCCGCGAGACACTCGAACGGGAACTGCTTGTTCTCGGTGACCTTCCTGCCGCCAGACGAAGATTTGAATCTTCGAAAATGTCGGCAACTTTTTGACTAGCAAATTCGCTTTGTCGAATTAAGCTGGAATGATGAGGATTCGGAAGGGCAATTTCAGAATCCCCGAAAGCCAACCCTGCACCTCCGGTTGGAATTCGCCCCATCCCTTCATCACCAAGCCCCTTTCGAAGCCAGCCGCAAAACCACTTACGAAAACCGGGATCACATCCGCCTAATTTCGCAAGTCACTTCCTAGGAAACAATTCATGTACCAGCGACTGAAACCAATCTGGTCTGAAGATGACGGAGTCCTGTCATTCGAATGGGTACTTCTGTTGACCCTGTTGACCATCGGTATCGTCAGCGGCATCGCGGGCGCTCGCGACGCCATCATCGATGAACTGGCCGACATCGCCGAAGCGGCGGTCAGTATCGACCAGTCGTATTCGATCACCGCTTTCAGCACCGCCGATATCACGGCCGCCGGGTTTTCCTTCACGGACGACGCTGGGGTGGTAACCGACTGTTCCCGCACCGCCAGCCCGCTGGGCCAAGGCGGCCTGGACGACAGCACGGACGGCGGCTAGATCCGTTCGCTGCCGCAGTCTACTCGGCCCGCCAACCCTTTCCCCGATCAAACCAAATCATGATGACTCACAAGTTCCTCAAGCAGCTCTGGACCGAAGACGACGGCGTCCTGTCGTTCGAGTGGGTATTACTGGGCACACTGCTGACGCTGGGCATTATCAGCGGCATCGCGGGTGCTCGAGATGCCATCATCGACGAACTTGGCGACATCGCCGAAGCCGCCTTGGCATTCGATCAGACTTACTCCATCGCTGCCAGCACATCAGCCGGGTTCCCGGAAAGTTCCTACTCCGATACCGCGGCGACCTACGCGGATTGCAGTCGTTGATCGACGGATCCGCCACACACAAGATTCGCAACTTATCCTTATCCATCAACTTGCCAGCTGGCCGTGACTCGATTCCGAGGAAACGGCGCAGGGAGCTATTGGCGCATGATGCTCACGTATGACTTTGTCGCTTTGGTGGGACTGTACACGGCCGCTGCCGCGGTCATGGACATTATCAAGCACCGCATTCCCAACTACCTGACCGTTCCCGCGGCCACGCTGGGATTGCTGTACCACACGCTTTATCACAATGCCCAGGGCTTTGGCTTCTACCCGGAAGGCATCCTGTTCTCCCTGGGCGGTTTTGCCGTTGGCTTCAGCCTGCTGATCCTGCCTTGGATTCTGGGCGGCGGCGGCATGGGAGACGTGAAACTGCTCGCCGCCCTCGGCGCCTGGCTCGGCATCAAGTTGATGCTCATCGCCTTCGCGGTCAGCGCGTTGATCGCGGCCATGATGGCGCTCACCGTCCTGATCTACAGCGCGTTTAGCAAGGGCGTGACGGCCACCAAGAACAAGTACATGGCCAGCATGTGTTCGACCGGCAAGAATGGACGCAAGTCGAAGCGCAAGCTGCGACGCGTGCTCCCCTTCGCCGTTCCGGTCGCCCTGAGCACCTGGACGCTGATCCTCTACAAGTTGTTGTATTAGACCCCCAGAAGGAAAGCCGCACGGCTGAAAATCAAATCGTGACATCGTGATTCCCACTCGCTTAGGCCCCCAGATGAATACGACGCGGAAAAACCAACGCCCACCACGACCTCGACGGCTACGCCGCCGAGGCGTTGCGCTTTCGATCGAAATGGTTTTGGCCCTGCCGATCCTGTTTCTGATCATCATCGCCATTGTCGAATTCGGCATCATGCTGATTGCCTCCCAGGGAATCGCCTCCGCCGCCGCGCGCGGCACGCGCGAGGCGGCTTTGCCCGGCGCCACGCTGGCCACGGTCACGGCAGCCGTCGAGGACGCGCTGGAAGGTTTCAGCTGGGAAGGCAACCAGGAAGTGGTGGTCTACGTCAACGGCACGCTGGACACCGGCAGCGAACTTGCTAATGCGGACACGGGCGACGAGATCTCGGTCACCGTCACGGTGGTCGCCAGCGAGGCCGCCCCCGATACACTCAGTTTCGTCAACATTTCCATCGCTAATACGGCGCTCACCACCTCCTACGTGACGCGTCGCGAGTAGCGGTGATCCATGAATCTTTCCACCATCTTCACCACCAAGATACGTGACAACCTTTGCGATAAGGAGACAGTACAGTGAGACGCATTAGTCCTGGAACCGTTACGGTTGGTGTCATGGCCATTCTGTTTGGCCTGATTGCCGCGTACGTTGTTCGCAACTCGGGAGGCCCTGAACCGGCGCCACCACCAGCCCCAGCCCCGCCCACGAAGTCGATCGTCGTGGCACGACGAAACCTGGAACAGCACGATCGCATTCGCGAAAGCGACATCCAGGTTCTTCGCGTCCCAGCGAGTCGCGACGTTCCCGCCGGTACGGTATCCAATCCCATGGTGGCCAGCGGCCGCGTGACGCGGACGACCATCAAGGCCGGCGATATCGTCAACGAGAACGACCTGTATGGCATCGGCGAAGATATCGGCCAACCGCCAAGCGCGGCCGATCTGATCAAGCCAGGGCATCGCGCGTTGACGTTGGAAGTCCATAACACCGACATCAACAACGGCCTGGTGCGAGCGGGCAGCTATGTCGACATCGCCATGACCGTGGAAGGCAGCCATCCCGATATCGGGAAGACGCTGACCCGTACGCTGCTCGAAAAGATCCTGATCGTCGGCGTTCACTCGTCGACCGATCCGCGCAATCGCAGTGGAGCGGCCATCACGGTATCCGTAACGCCAGAACAAGCCAATACGCTGATCAACGCGAAACAGAACTGCCAGCTGGCCGTTTCCATGGTCAGTCCCAACGAAAACGACCTGGACGCACCCGGTTCGAAAGCCGAGGTGACTTGGGACCAGATCGTGGGCTTGCGAGCGTTGCCGCCGCCGCCGGTGGAGCCCAAACCAGCTCCGACTCCGAACTACGTGGTACAGAAGTATGTGGGAGGCAAGATGGTCGAAGTGGTCTTGCCCTACAACCGGGTGATCGAAGCCCAAAAAGCCGACGCCGCTTTCGCTTCGCAGAAGAAGAAAGCCCGTTCGACCGGTTTCGAGCGACAACCGGGAACTTCCGACGAGCCGGCAACGGAGGCCGAGAAAGAAAATACAACCAACGAAGATGTCTTCGAAGGGTTGTTTGACTAGTGCGTCAAGAGTAGCGGCCGGGCCGTGCGGCCCGGCCGGCGACAAGGGAATGGATTTGTCTGTCCTACGCAACTCGATCTTTACCGGAGTGTCACGAAATGTTGCCGCGATCCACCAAGCGATCCACTGATGCGTCTCCAGGGCGCACCGCGTGTGGTGCGCCCGTGCGATCCGGACGCGGCTGGCGTCGTCCGCGACGCAAAGGTTTCACCGCGGTCCTCTTCACCATGATTGTGGTGGTGGGGATCGTGGCCATGGCACTGGTATTGAACTGGGTTTACCTGCTCATGGTCAGTCAACGTACCACGCAGACGACCGACGTGCTGGCACTGGGCGCGGCGCAACAGCTGCTGGACGAGAACATCCTGCTGGACATGACCCCGACAGCCCTTTCGCAATCCGCCGCGGAAGCCGCGGCAACCAGCGAAGTGGATGACCTGAGAATCGACAATAATGCCGCCGCCGGCCGCGGCAACGAACTGGAAGCAGCCGACGTCACAGTAACCCCCGGATACGTTAACAACGTGAACGACTCGGAACCATTTGCGACCAGTCCCTACTACACATTGACCACACACGCCCTGGCGGCGATGAATACGGATCAGGCATACAACGCCCTACGCGTGGAAGTCCTCCGCAGTCCGACGGGTTCGAATCCGGTCCGTATGCTGGTACGCGGCTTCGGAGCGCCCAGCGACGGTGTCAAGATGAGCAGTGTGGCGATCGCAGCGCTGGACAACCGCGTTGTCGGTTTCAGACCGACGTCGGCGGTCGCTTCGCCCGTGGCGCCACTGGCGATCGACACCACCGCCTGGCACTCGACGCGTGTGTCCGACGCCGACGATTCCTTCAACGGCAACCTGCGCTACGAACTGGACGTCATGCTGGATCGATCCAGCGGCGGCGGTTCGCCGAACTCGGCACTGGTAAACGTCGACGATTCCGCGGTTACCGTCGACCTTAGCGTGATCGACGACCAGATCCGCGACGGCATTTTCCCCGGCGACCTTTCCGGGACCACGCTGGGACCCGCGAGCATGGGATCGCCACTCAGCCTGGCCGCCGATGCCAGCAGCCCGACCGCGGCGGATGCCACGTCCACCGATGACATTGTAATGGAATTCAACACGATCGCGGTCAGCGACGATCCGCGCAGAATCTTCCCCATCTATTCGATGGTAGCGGGCGGTTTCGCGACCGTCACCGGTTTCATCGCCGCCGACGTGCTGGAAGCCGAGAACACCGGCACGGGCATGGGGTACGACGAATTGCGGGTTCGCATTGAACCCGCCTTTATCGTGCACTTTACCGCAGAGACCGATCAGTCCCTTCCTGACGACGAAGTCAATCCCTACATCTACAAACTACGACTCATCCGACACGAAACGCCGTAGTGGATCCGCGGTCGCGGGGCGATGGTCCCCACCGAGGACAACTCGACGTTTGCACACCTAGGAGCCTGGTGGTATGAACTTGAATCCCTTTCGTAACGCAGCGGAGCCGGAGAATGGCAATGGCAACGGCCATACCGACACGATGGTCCGCGCGGAATCGAACGAATCGGAATTCCAACGCATCAAGACGGGAATTCATCGCGAGTTGCTCGATTCGCTGGACTTGTCCCGTATCGCCGAACTGTCCGACGAGCAGCTGCGGAATGAAATTCGCCGGCTGGCAGTGGGAATCCTGGAATTCCGCCGCGAGCGGACCGCCGGCCTGGACGAAGAACGTCTGGTGGACGAACTGGTCGCCGAATCGTTCGGACTCGGACCGCTGGAACCGTACATGCACGACCCGGACGTGGCAGACATCCTGGTCAATGGCGCGAACGAGGTCTATGTCGAACGCTTCGGTCGACTGCAGGAAACGAACACAGTGTTCGCGGACGACGAACACTTGATGCAGATCATCGGTCGTATCGCGGCCCGCGTCGGACGTCGTATCGACGAACATTCGCCGATGGTAGACGCGCGGCTCCAGGACGGCTCGCGTGTCAACGCGATCATTCCACCGCTGTCGTTGAGTGGCCCGGTATTGTCCATTCGCCGTTTCGGGCATCAGCCGCTGCAAGTTAACGACCTGCTGGCCAAAGGTTCGATTTGCCCGGAAATGGTGCAATTCCTGGAAGCTGCTGTGGAAGGCCGCATCAACCTGATGATCAGCGGCGGTACCGGTTCCGGTAAAACGACCATGCTCAATAACGTCTCGCGGTTCATTCCCGGTGCCGATCGTCTGGTGACCATCGAAGACTCGGCCGAATTGCTGCTGCAACGGAAGCATGTCGTGAAACTGGAAACGCGCCCCAAGAGTGCGGAAGGATCGGGCGAAGTCACGCAACGCGATCTGGTACGCAATGCCCTGCGTATGCGTCCCGATCGCATTATCGTCGGCGAAGTTCGCGGTCCGGAAGCCCTGGACATGCTGCAGGCCATGAACACCGGCCATGAAGGTTCCTTGACCACGATCCACGCCAACGACTCGCACGACGCCCTGTCACGTTTGGAAGTGATGGTCAGCATGACAGGGTTTGAACTGCCGGTGATGGTCGTGCGGCGTTACATCGCATCCGCCATTACCTTAATCGTTCATCTGGCTCGCTTGAAGGGCGGCGTGCGTCGCGTCATGCGAGTCTCCGAAATCTGCGGTCTCGAAAACGACGACTACAAGATGCAGGAACTGTTCGGGTTCCGCCAGCATGGCGTCGACCAATACGGCTTTGCCCGCGGCAGCTTTTACGCCACCGGCAACATCCCGCATTTTCGCAATCGCATGCTGGAAATTGGCGTGGACATGCCCGAGAGCCTGTTCGCCAAGCGCGAGATTCCCTGCAACATGCAGGTCGACCCCACCCAGCTTCAAGAGCCCTCGGTCCCAGGACCGCGCAAACTTCTCAACCCGGAGGATCAAGCGTGATCACCATTGGCATCTACATGCTGGCCACGTTTCTGGCCAGCGCTGTTGCGCTGCTCTTCATTGGCTTCCTGTTGCGGGATTTGTTTTCGCACAACACGGATGAAGAGTCCCCTCGGCTGGAACTGTTCCCCCGTGAACCAAGCAAAGGCTGGCTCGATATCTGGTTCTTTCGATTCCTGGAGGAAACAGGAGCGCCGCTGGAAAACAACGCCGCCATCCTGCTGGTACTGGGCGTAGGCCTGATTGGCATGGCGATTCCCATCGTCATTGCCGACAACTTCCTGGCCGCGGCCTTCGGCCTGATCGGCGGTATTGTCCTGTCGCTGCTGGTCTTGAACCTCATCCGCTGGTGGCGTGTGGGGAACATGCGTAAGAATATGCCGGAAGCCTTGCAGATTGTCGCGGACGCGGTTCGTTCCGGACATACCCTGGAGGAATCCTTCGACCTGGTGAAACGGGAAACGAAAGGACCGCTGCAAAGCGAGTTCACGCACGCCTATTCGCAATTGACATTGGGACATTCCCCGGTTTCCATCATGACGCGGATGGTACGACGCATTCCGTTGCCCGAATTCCGCGTCTTTGCCACCGCCGTGATCGTTCATCAACGTGCGGGTGGTAACTTGTCGCTGTTGACAGAACGCATGTCGCACGCCGCGCGCGAGCGTCAGGAAGTTCGCGGTTACTTGATGGCCGTGACCGCTGGTAGCCGTTTGTCGGCCTTCGGTATGGTCTTCGGATCGTTTGTGGCGATGTTGATTCTGGCCGCCCTGGAACCGGATTATGTGAGCGCTTTCTGGACTCATCGACTGGGCCCCGCACTGTTGATAGTCGCCGGCTGCCTCCAGGTCCTCGGCATCCTCTGGGTCTGGCGCGCTCTACGCGAGAACTACTAATTCAAATGGACGTCAGGAGGCCGCCGGGTCTTGCCGGCCTTACGACATGTAGACTTCAAACTGTCTTTTCACTGGCAGAGCCAGTGGCACAGAACCGGAAGACGTAACAGTCACCAAACACAACCGAAAACAAAACCATGTCCGACATTATCGAATATATCCAGTCGCTATTCCGACAGATCGACATCAGCCTGATCCCGCAGGACGGCACATCCAAATGGATGATGTACGGTATCGTCGCCGTGACCATCCTCTTGATCATTCGTCTGCGCAGCCACAAGAAACTGGCGGATACGCAACGCGACGAACAGGAGGCTCTGCCGATTCAGCTGGCCGACCGTTCGGAAGGCGCGTTCGGCGCCGCGACCGATGCGTTGGCAGCACAGATTCCCGAATCCCGCAAAGAAACTCGCGACTTCGATTTCCTGTTGCGGCAAGCGGGATTGTACAGCCCAACGGCTCGGGCGAGTATCTATGCGTTTCGTTTTGTGTTCCTGTTCTTCCCGATATGCGGCGCGATCACCCTGGCCATCATCGA
Source organism: uncultured Planctomycetaceae bacterium (assembly GCA_937967665.1). Taxonomy (GTDB): domain Bacteria; phylum Planctomycetota; class Planctomycetia; order Pirellulales; family Pirellulaceae; genus CALBSZ01. Next base: position 4,575 of record CALBSZ010000715.1, on the reverse strand, counting down.
TCCGGACCATACTTCGCGCTACCTGCTTTGCGGCGGCTTGATCGCCGGCGGCCTGTCGATTATTCCGCGTCTCTACGTATTCTTCCGCCGCGGCCGACGAGTGCGCCAGATCCGCGATGGCCTGTCGGACATGATGGACATGCTGAGTATGTGCCTGGGAGGCGGGATGCCGCTGAGCCCCAGTCTGGAACATGTGGCGAACAATTTGAAAACGTATCCCGCGCTGTCGGAAGAGCTGAGAATTCTACGAAAGCAGGCGGAAGTCGGCAGTTTGCGACATGCCCTGGCCGACTTTGCCAACCGCGTCGACATGCCGCAAGTGCGACAGGTCGCCAGCTTGCTGGCTCGTGGTGACCAATTGGGCGTGCGGCTCTCCTCCTCGTTGATGGACCAGGCCGATCACTTCCGCAGCACGCGTCGCCAGCTGGCGACGTTGCATGCCAACAAGTCACCCGTCGTCCTGACACTTCCGCTAATGTTCTGTTTCGCTCCCGCGGTCCTGATTCTGCTGATGGGACCCGCGATGCTCGAACTGACCGACTTCCTTAACCCGACGGAAGGCCAGGAAAGCGTTTTACAAGGAAACGAAACGCTTAGCGTGGGAAGTATTACAGACACGATTTCCGGCCTGGATCAAGGCAACTAGTGCGAGTCGCACGGACGTGTAGCGTCTCCGGCGCTGTCAATCACCGTGTCAATTGGCGAAAAACCGCTACACTTACGCGAAACGCGCTGTAGCTTGCCTCTCCCGCGGCGGCGCCGCCAGGCAAAACGATCCGATTCAGGCTCCGACCCGCGCCGGCCGGCGCGCGGAATGCCTGGCGGCGGGCGCGACGGTAGGGGGCGACGTGATCAATTGCAGGTTGCCGGGGCCGAGGAGATCGTCGATGCGGGCGCGCAACTCTGGTGTAATGTCGACGCGAACTTTCTGCGATTTCAAGTACACCTGGCTGCCATCCCGCAGGTAGACGGCCAGCTGCAGTTCGCGGTCGCCCGGATAGCCACGCACCACTTCATACAGGTTCTTGATGGCCTCCGCGGGATGCCCTTCTTCGTTCACGCGAACGATGATGCCGCTGGTGTAGCGTGAATCGAGTTGATCGAGTGGGATCAGTTCCTTCACGATGAGGTTGGCTTCTTCTCCCCCGCGGCGATCGATCGTTCCGCGGACCACCAGGATGGCATCCGGCTTGACCAGTTCGCCGCACCTGGCGTAGTCGTCCGGCCAGAGAATGCAGCGGATGGATCCGTCCTTGTCTTCCAAATCGAACATGGCGTATTTTGTCGGCGATCCTTCCCGCGCATTCTTCGTATGGGACAGCTTGAGCGCGGACAGCATGCCGCCCAGAATCGTTTCACCGCGATCGGGAAGCGAGGGGACATGTTTGGTGGAATGGGAGCAGAACTGCGAGAGTTTCTGTTCGTATTCGGCGAGCGGATGGCTGGACAGATAGAATCCCAGCACTTCCTTTTCCATCAGCACCTTTTCCCGCTCTTCGAACTCGGGAACTTCCGGCAAGCTGACCACTTCTGCCTCCGCCGTGTCTTCTTCGAAGCCCCCAAACAAACTCTTCTGCCCACTGCGTTTGTCTTTCTGCGCGGACGCGCCCGCCTGGATGGCGCGATCGACGGCCGCCATCAACTGAGCGCGCTTGGCGCCGAACGAATCCATGGCCCCGGCCTTGATCAGCGTTTCAATCGTCGACCGCTTGCAGTCCTTGGCATCGACCCGTTCGCAGAAGTCGAAGATATCCTTGAACTTTCCCCCTTCCCGCCGCGCCGCGACAATGGCCTCGGCGGCGGAACCGCCGCACCCTTTGACGGCGGACAAACCGAACGGGATCTTGCCGTCCGCAACGGAGAACTCCACCTCGCTGGTATTCACGTCCGGCGGAACCACTTCAATGTTCATGCGGTCGCAATCTTCCAGGTGTTCGACGAGCGAATCCTTGGTGGTGAAGTTGCGTCCGGGAATATCGCCGGTCAACAGCGCCGCCATGAATTCGACGGGGTAGTGCGCCTTCAAGTAGGCCGTTTGATAAGCGATCAGCGCGTACGCCGTGGAGTGACTCTTGTTGAATCCGTAACCCGCGAACTTGATGATCAGTTCCCAGATGTCCGTAGCTTCCTTGGTCGTCAATCCTTTCTCGACCGCGCCCGCGATAAACTGCTCCTGGTTCTGGGCGATCAGCTTTTCCTTCTTCTTGCTGATCGCCTTGATGCACGTGTAGGCACCGGCCAACGGAATCCCGCCCAGCCGATTCAGGATTCGCATGACCTGTTCCTGATACACCATGACGCCGTTGGTCTCCTCCAGGATCTCTTTCAGGATGGCGTGCTTGTATTCCGCCTGCTGCCGGCCGTGTTTGACTTCGACATAGTCGCGGACCATGCCTCCTTCCAACGGTCCCGGCCGGTACAAGGCGTTGGTGGCGATGATGTCCAGGAAGCGGTCCGGCTTCATTTTCTGCAACAGGTCTCGAATCCCGCCGCTTTCCAATTGGAACACGCCTTTCGTTTCCCCGCGTTGCAGGAGCGCGAAAGTGGCGGAATCCTCGAGCGAGAATTTGAGCGGATCGACGCGTTGGCCCGTCGTCTGTTCGATCAGGTCGACGGCCTTTGATAAGATCGTCAGGTTGCGGAGTCCGAGGAAGTCCATCTTCAACAGACCGGCCGCTTCGACTTCGTTCATCGCCCATTGCGTAATGATGTCGTCCTTGCCTGAGACGCGCCCGAGCGGCACGTATTCGGTGAGCGGTTGGTCCGCGATCACCACCGCGGCAGCATGGGTCCCGACGTTGCGCGCCAGGCCTTCGATCCGTTTCGCCAGATCGATCAATTCACGGATTTCCCCGTCGGCGTTGTACGTAGTCCGCAGGTCGTCGCTGGTTGCCAGGGCCTTTTCCAACGTGATGCCCAGCTGATCGGGGACCATGCCGACGACTTGATTCACACGGGCCAGAGGAATCCCCAGCGCCCGGCCGACGTCGCGGATGGCAGCGCGGGCGGCAAGCGTCCCGAAGGTGCCGATCTGTGCCACGTTTTCTTCACCGTACTTTTCTTTCACGTAGCGGATGACATCGCCCCGGCGTTCTTTGCAGAAGTCAATATCGATATCCGGAGCTTCCAGGCGGTTTTCATCCAGGAACCGCTCGAACAGCAAGTCGTACTTGATCGGGCACACATGGCTCAGATAAAGCGCGTAGCAGACGATCGCGCCGACGCCGCTACCGCGCGCTGTCGCGGGGATCCCTTGCTTCCGACCGTGATGCACAAAGTCCCAGACGATCAGGAAGTAATTAGGAAAGCCAAGCTTGTTGATCACGCTCAATTCGCGATCCAGTCGCTCCATCACCACGGGGGCCAGTTCTCCGTCGGGGCACATTTCGGAATTGCCGGCATAGCGGTCCTTTAATCCCTTGATGCAGAGTTCTCGCAGGTAGTCCTCGGCCGTGGTGTCCTCGGGAATCTTGTAAGTGGGAAAGTGCCGCTTACCCAGTTCCAAGTCGATATCCACCGAATCGGCGATCTCTTGCGAGCGGGCCACGGCGTCCGGATGATCGGGAAACGCGTCGTACATCTCTTGCGGCGTTTTCAGGTAGTACGTGTTTCCATCCATCTTCATCCGGCTGGAATCGGTACGGAATTTACCGGTGTTGATGCATAGCATCACGTCCTGCGCTTCGGCGTCTTCGGGGTCGACGTAGTGCGTATCACACGTTGTCACCAGCGGCAGCCCCAGCCGCTGAGCGATCTCGACAGCACCGTTCATCTGCAAACGCTGGATCTCGATACCGTTGTTCATCACCTCGATGTAGTAGCGATCGCCAAACACCTGGTGGAACCAGGCAGCCACTTCGGCCGCTTTCTCCAGTTCCGCTTCCCCGCCGTGACCGCGAAGAATCGCCTGACTGAATTCACTCGACACGCATCCACTCAAGCACACGACCCCTTCGCTATGAGCTTGCAGCAGTTCCTTGTCGATCCGCGGCTTGAAGTAAAAACCTTCCAGCGAAGCGGCGGAGGCCATTTTAACGAGGTTCTTGAAACCGGTGCGATTCTGTGCCAGCAGCGTCAAGTGATAGCTGGCCTCCTTCATGTTGCCGGCGTCTTTTTTGAAGCGGCTCTCCGGCGCGATATAAGCTTCGTAGCCAATGATCGGATTGATCTCCGCCGCCTTCGCCTTTTGATAGAATTCGAGCGCGCCGTGCAGGTTGCCATGATCGGTCAGCGCAAGGGCATTCATGCCGTGCTCCTTGGCGCGTTTGATCAGCTTGTTGATCGAACCAGCCCCGTCCAGCAGGCTGTAGTGGCTATGGCAGTGAAGGTGAACGAAATCCTGGCCACTCATCGTGCGCTCCATCGTTTGACTTGCGAGAATTCAGCGTCATTGCAGAAGCCGTGCATTTTATGGCAGAAGCGATATCACTTCCAGGAGGCGCGCCAAAAGACGTCTTTTCCGGGGCGAAAGTCCCAGGCCGGATGATTCAGTGTGCCGTGAAAGTTGTAGATGGTGTCGCGCAAACGAGCGAAAACTGGTGGTTCTGCATTCGCGAACAACTCTCGTGAGCAGAC
>CALBSZ010000714.1 GCA_937967665.1 uncultured Planctomycetaceae bacterium | reverse complement strand
ATGCTGCCCGCCTACTGGATACCCTTTCCGCGTTCTCCCGAACGCGGCCCCATTGAAGCAAAGATAAGGCGAAGGGTTGGCTGTACTCAGCACACCTTTCCGCGTTCTCACGAACGCGGCCCCATTGAAGCTCATAACACTCCTGGTCGGAAGGTTCGGCTTTGCCAACTTTCCGCGTTCTCACGAACGCGGCCCCATTGAAGCATACGAGCGGCGGCGTGGACATTCCGACACCAAAACGACACCAATCGTATCAATAGGGGGTCGATTCCAATAGAAAAAGGACTCACATCAAATGACGTAAGTCCTTTACTGCAAAGTAGTGCGGGTGAAAGGACTTGAACCTTCACTCCCAAAGGGAACTAGATCCTAAATCTAGCGCGTCTGCCAATTCCGCCACACCCGCGAGGTGGATGACTCAGTTTACGTGCTTTTTCTGCGAGGTCCAGATGGTCTTACCCGTTTTCAAGCTCCGTTCGTGCGGATTCGGGAAATGCCTACAGCGTCAGGATCTCGACAACAGCACGCTGACGAATGAACGAACTACGCGAAAAGACAACCAATGCGGCTGCGATAAGGGGTAGTTTGGGGAAGCTGTGCGGAAGCGGCGAGATGTTGCAATTCGAACGGGGCAGAGCGCCGATCTATGGTCAGTGGGCTTCTTGAATTTCTTTTGATCACGGACGATCGATGCAACACGCTCAACAGATTGACGCCATTCGCCGCCTGATTCACGCAACCCTGTCCGAACTGCGGGTGGAGCATACCGAACTCCGTGAAACCATTCTCATCCGCGACGGCCATTATTGTGGCCGGCGGTTTCACGCGGCAAAGTCGGAGGCAATCTGGTTCATTGAGGAGGATCAGGTCAAATTCTACGGGGAAGACGGCCGTGTCATGAAGACGGTCAATGTGCGCGACGATCACGGTACGATGCCTGAACACGCAGCCGCGTAGTGTAGCGAGTCTGGACCGATCGGCAATGTCTTGGCTAAGCGATGATTTCGCGGATCACTTCCCCTTCCACGTCGGTCAAGCGGAAGTCGCGACCGTTCAAGCGGAAGGTGAGCTGCTTGTGGTCCATCCCCAGCAGGTGCAAGATCGTGGCGTGCAGATCATGCACGTTCACCTTGTTCTCCGCCGCCTTGTGTCCGATCTCATCGCTGGCGCCGTACGTCGTGCCACCTTTCACGCCGCCGCCGGCGAACCAGAAAGTGAAGGCGTGCGGGTTATGATCCCGGCCCGGCTTCTGCGATTTCTGAGCAACGGGTAGCCGACCAAACTCGCCACCCCAAACCACAAGGGTATCTTCCAACAACCCTCGCTGGTCCAGATCGGCGAGCAGGCCGGCGATGGGCTTGTCGGTTTCCTTGGCAAATCCGGTATGGTTACCGACGATGTCCTTGTGGCCGTCCCAGCTGCGCTGGTTTTCCATGCCTCCTGAATAGATCTGGACGAAGCGGACATCCCGTTCGACCATGCGCCGGGCGATGAGGCACTGTCGGGCGAAATGCGCGCACTGTTTGTCGTCCAGGCCGTAGAGTTGCTGCGTGGCCTGCGTTTCGCTGTCGACGTTCAAGGCTTCGGGCGCCGACGATTGCATGCGGTAAGCCAATTCAAAGCTTTCCATCCGCGCCGCCAGCTCCTTTTCCTCGGGGTTATTCTCCAAGTGCCGCGCGTTGATCTTGGCTAGCAGATCCAATTGGGCGCGCTGGCGTGTATCGTTCAATTCCTTGGCGGGTGTCAGGTTGTCGATCGGTTCGCCTTGCGGTTTGAGCCAGGTTCCTTGATAGATACTGGGCAGGAAACCGGCGCCCCAATTCTGCGCGTGTCCTTTCGGCAAACCGCGTCCTTTGGGATCGGACATCACAACGAAGGCCGGCAGGTCCCGGCTTTCGCTGCCCAATCCGTACGTGACCCACGACCCGACGCAGGGAAAGCCCATTTGAGTGAAGCCCGTATTCATCATGAACAGGGCGGGGCTATGGTTGTTGGACTTGCCGTAGCCGGAATGCACAAACGCCATCTTGTCGACGTGCTGGGCGAGATTCGGAAAGATCTCCGATACCTGTTTTCCCGACTCGCCATGCTGCGTGAATTTGAACGGCGACTTCATCAACGGCCCGACGGCATTGGCAAAGAAGCCGGTGAAACGGTCGAAGCCTTCCAGCTCCTTACCGTCCATCTTTTCGAGTTCCGGTTTGTAGTCCCAGGTATCCACGTGGCTCGGTCCACCGTTGATGAACAGCCAGATCACGCGTTTTGCCTTGGCGCCGAAATGGGGTGGCCGCGGGGCCAGCGGGTTCAAGGGCGTCGAGGTTGCCGCCAGCGCCCCTTCGTCTTGCAATAAACTGGACAGTCCCAGCAGGCCGGCGCCGCATCCGGCGCGTTGCAGTAGCTGCCGCCGGGTGACCCAATCAAATGGAGGATTCACGATTCAAGTCCCTCAATCCACGTAAATAAATTCATTCAGGCTCAGCAATACCTGGCAGAAGTCGGTCAGCGCCAAACGCGGGGCGTTGCCGATCCTGTCTGCCTCGTAGGACTTAGCCTGCTGTTCCACAAACATCACGCTGTCGGCCAGTTCGCCGGCCGTTGGTTCTCGCGCTAACGCTGTCAAATAGGCCGTGCGGATCGCCAGTTCGGTCGACGCGGCGTCCAGCTGTCCGGCGAACGCGGACGCGCACTCACGCACCTGATTATTGTTCATGAAGTGCAGCGCTTGCGGCGCGATGGTGGTCGTCGGCCGGTCGCCCGCGCTGACAAGCGGCTCGGGAGCGTCGAAGATCTGCATCGACGGAATCAGCTTGCTGCGCTTGATCATGAAGTAAATACTGCGCCGCTTCATCCGTTCGTCAAGGGTTCCCTTGCCGAACATGGTGCGGTCCAGTTGTCCGCTGACGGCCAGCATCGCGTCGCGAATCACTTCGGCCTCGAGTCGCTGAGGCGTATGTCGCCATTGCCATTGATTTTCCGGATCCAACGCTCCATCCGTCTCGTCGTAGTCCGCGGTCTGCATGTACGTGGCGGTGAGCATCATCCGTTTATGCATCTTCTTCAGGCTCCAACCGTCCGCGATCAACTGCTGCGCCAGCCAGTCCAGCAATTCGGGATGCGAGGGGCGCTGCCCCTGAAAGCCGAAGTCGTTAGGAGTCGAAACGATGCCACGGCCGAAATGGTGGTGCCACAGGCGGTTCACGATCACGCGGGCCAGCAGTTGACCGGCGCCGTATTCCGTATCGGTCAGCCAGTTGGCCAACGAGCGGCGGCGATACGACGTGCGGCACCCTTCCGGCGGTGTTTCGAGCCAGCGTTGCTCGCCATCCGGGGACGTGTTGAGCACCTGTAACACGCCATGATCGGCGACGCCTTGTTTCTGATTCGCATCGCCTCGATTCAAGAAGTACGTTTCCTTATAAAAATGAGGGAACCCGCGCCCGTCGGCGTGATGCGACATGGGCTTCAGGCCTTCCGTGCTCACCATCACCGTTGCGGTCTTGGGTTGGGGCTTGCTGGCAGCATGCTTCGCCACGGCCGCTTCCAGCGCCTGCAGTTCCGTGTCGATGCGGCCGTACCATTGGCGTACTTGCGCCTGCTGTGCGGCGTTCAGCGTGTCGAAGCCCCCTTCCAGCAGCCGAAACAGTTCGACCATCTTCTGGTCCTGGCCCTCGTCCTCAATGGCAACCGGAGCGGGGCGCGTGCTGATGGCGAGTCGAGGGCGTCCGATGTTGTGCTTGTTGTTGACGTTGAATTCCAGTGTGAACGTCAGTTTCGTGCCCCCGTCGAAGCCGATGCTGTTTTCGATATCGAAGACGGCGGCATGGTTCTTGCCGAACTGCGGATCGACGGCCCAACCGGTCTTGAGGTCATTGTCCAGGGACGCGGCGATCGACAGGTTGCTCTTGTTTTGCTCGAATGTCACGCGCGGCCGGGTCAGTGTCACGGCAACCGGTTCCGCGCCGCCGTTCAGGGGCGCCGCGGTAACCGAAAAGTTGCCCAAACCCATATTACCATTCTTCGCGCGGCCCGGGCCGTTCCGCACCATCGACTTATCCGCAAGGGCTTCGAGGCGAATGGATGTAATGCCGGTGGCCTGCGTATGGGCCGTGATGGTGTACTTGTCGAAATCGGGATTGGTTCCCGTCACCAGCAGCGACCCGTCGGGCTGCTTCGTCATGGTGGCGCCCCCTTGGGACGTGTATTCCACGGCGTCCAGGATCAACCAGGCGGGGGATTCGATGTCACGAGCCGGATTGCTGGCCAGCCATTTTTCGAATCGCGCGGGAAGCTGGTCTCGTTTGAACGCCGCGACCTTGTCGACGTACGTCTGGTGCTCGGCGTTCCATTTCGCCAGCGCCGCCGCATGTTCCTCCGAGTCGATAGGCAGCGGGGTCTCGCTGCGAATGGTGGTCGCGAAGTTGGCGACCAGGCGATAGTAGTCGGCGGCGGGAATCGGATCGAATTTGTGGTCGTGGCAGCGGGCGCAGCCGGCGGTCAGGCCCAGCATGGATGTGCCGAGGGTCGCGACCATGTCATCGAGTTCGTCATAGCGCGCGGGTTCGAATTCCTTTTCCGTCAGCTGCGTCGGGAACACGCCGGCGCCCAGAAAGCCGGTCGCCATCATGGCCAATGGATCGTCCGGAGCGAACTCGTCACCGGCAATCTGCCAGCGTACGAACTGATCGTAGGGCATGTCCTGATTAAGGGCCTTGATAACGAAATCGCGATAGTGGTAGGCGTTGGGCCGATCGTAATCCTGTTCAAAGCCGTGGCTTTCCCCAAACCTCGCCACGTCCAGCCAGTGCCGTCCCCAGCGTTCGCCGTAATGCGGGCTTTCCAGCAGTGTGTCGATCAACTCTTCGTAGGCGTGAGCATCGGTGCGGTTCACGAACGCCTCGACTTCCGCGGCGGTCGGAGGCAGCCCCAGCAGATCGAAATACGCGCGGCGCATCAGGGTGCGGGAATCCGCCAGTGGATTCGGCTGCATCTTATGCTCCGCCAGTTTTCGCCAGACAAAGCGATCGACGTCCTGCCGGCACCAACCCTGATCGTCAACTTGCGGAGGTGCAACTCGGGATAAGGGCTGGAACGACCAGAACTCGCGACGTACCGGATCGATCTTGCGTCGGGTCCAGGCGAGGGGATCCGCGTCTTTGTCAACCAGCGGCTTGTCGTAGGGCGCCCCCAGATCGATCCATCGGGCGATGCCCGAGATGGCGAGCGGAGACAGTTTGGCGCCGTCCTCTGGCATATGCGGTTCGATTTCGTGGGTGATCATCTTCACCAGCCGACTCCGCTGGCTGTCACCTGGTATCACTACCGCCCCTTCGTAGCTTCCCTTCAACATCGATTCGCGCGAAGTAAGATCGAATTCCCCTTCGATGTCGTCTTCCCCGCCGTGACAGCGCAGGCAGCGTCCCGTCAGCGTGCCGCGCACCTCCTTCTTGAACAGCGCCGTGCCCTCTGCCATTTTTCGCTGATGGTCGGGGTCCGTCGCCGCCGGTTCCTGGGCGACGAGGACGGCAGTCCAGAGCGTAAGCAAAAGAAGCGCCGTGAGACGTTTCAACATGATGACTCCCAATACTATACTGCGGTAGTGAGGCGGGTTGGTGGGGAATTCGGATGGTCGCGCTTCACCGCGAGTGTCGCCGACTAGTGCTTTGTCAACGCATAATCTTAGGGTGGCTGGGTTCGAACGACAGTGAGCTCCCAGGCTGCAAAACACT
>CALBSZ010000713.1 GCA_937967665.1 uncultured Planctomycetaceae bacterium | reverse complement strand
GAGGTAACCGGGTTGGCGGACCAACGTAGTTGACGTTGGCACACCGGAAATTGTAGACGAAGGAAACGACGGTGAAAAACCGAAAGGCGAGCCAACTCCGGTTCACCGATTTGTTAGCCAGCATTCTTGTCCGCAAACTCGGCAATGTATCTGCGAAGATCAGGTGATGCGTTGAACCACTCTCCTTGAATCCTGTCCTGATCAAACAAGGCGTGAATGTCAGTCTCGCGGCTTGCCTTGTCCGCGATGACACCAAGCAGCCGAAGTTCTACGGGGCTACCTGTTTGAAGTTGCTTAAGACGGTCTTCAGGATTGTCCGCTTTACCAATCTTGATGCGATCTTGCCCGACGGCTTCGGCAAAATAGATGTAGGTTTGGTCTTCCAACTCCTCGGTTTCGCGTTCCGGCCCAAGGTATCCAGTGGGCACGGTAGCCATACTTACTTTTTGGACGACCGCGCCGCTGCGCATCCTGATAACCGGTTTTTCGCGGCCGGGTCCGGTCCAAAACAGACACAGATGCGGATTCCGCCAATGCGGTGAAGCTTCTTTTTGTGCTTGGAGTTGTTTTCCGACATCGAATCCGCGACCTAATTTACGTACAGCTCGTTTCTCTATCCATTCCTTAGCGTCTTGATCGCTCGTGCCTTCGTACTTGGTTCGGTCTTTTGCAAGAACGACGGGGGTGATCATGTCGCGATCGTTTGCGAGTAGGCCAATAAACACGACAAGGCGTACCATTAGCGGCGCGGTGTTGGAGTTAGCATTGCGATATGCTTGCCCCATCGACCGCCACTCGGATGTCTCGCTGTCAGATACGAGTCGTTCCAGCCAATTTTCGACATCTTCGTCTGGTTCGTAATCGTATCGGAATGTCAATCGATCCATTGTGCCAGCGAAATAGCAAACCACGTTTATATTTGGTGAAGTGTTTGGCCAGTCTCTTGGCCAAAAAATCATTGCCGTGGTCACGTTGTGCGGTTCGTGGCCACGAGCAAAGCGCAAGACCAGCGAGTCGAACGGAATCTCGATAGCCGAAAACGGAAGGTCGAGTTTTACATTGCGTGCAAGATCCTCGGCGATCGGCCAAACGTTGTAGAATGGGCGATCGTGGTCGGCCCAAGTTTGCTCACCGGAAAGCGCGATACAGCGATGAAGAAGTTCGTGACTTTCTCGACCGGGACGCGCCCGTTTCATTTCTTCAGCGACGCGTTCCAGATAGAACGACCGAAACTCATCGGGCTTCATAGACTTGCCGATGCTGCGAGCTTGGTCATTGTGGCCGAACTTGGCCATTTGGTTTCGCAAGTTGACGTATTCGTGGAACTGCATGCGAGTCAGGAAACGCTCTTTGCTGGCTAACGTTAGCAATCACCCGGTCGCGACGAGAGATTGTCCATGGTCAAATCGCCCGACTTCGCGACTCGGGTGCATTGCGTGGTTATACGAATCATCAGAACCAGTTGCGCCACGGCTTTTTCCAGAGTCGTTCTCCACAACAATCTCTAAGAAACTCTTTATCGCGCGCAGTAAGGTCTCCTCCATAGGCAATGCCGAAAAGACGGAAATCCGCCTTCATACGAGTACGAAGCAATGACAGTTGCCGAATTGACCGTTCACCGCGAATAGCTTCCGAGTTGTTTTCGGGGTCCTTGCTGTCGGCTTGTTGAACTTCACTGGCAAAGCCTGGTGGTTCAAGTTTCTCCGGTGGCAAGATGAGATTGTCTTTCACCTTTAGGAACATCGTTCTCGTTGCCTTCGTCAGTAGCATGCCGTTCCCTGATTCGTAGTACCATTTCTGTAACTCGTCGTGAAGCGACTCGCGCTCTGTTGGTGTTAACGGACTCTTTCCATAACCACGAAGGCGTGTCGGCGATGCAATCTTTGTGGCTTGCCAGAGGGCAGAATAGGCTGCCAAACGTTTCTCTGATATCCGGAGCGCTACATGACGGCCAATGCTGTGCGCCAAGTAAAGCCCTATGATGCCGAGGATCAACTTCAGTGAAAGGTCCACCACCGAAGCGACGGCCTTGACTCGATCAGGATCACTGATGAAATCGTTCAACGCAGACATCGAGATTCATTCGTATAACGACAAAGTTCACCGGGCTGGCGGACCAACGCGAGTAGGCGTTGAACAACCAGAAACCGTGAACGAAGGAAACGAGTTGGAAAAACCGAAAAAAGAGCCAGCTCCGGTGCAACGCCTTGTTATGCGGCATTTCGGCGTCCAGTTCATACGGGGTCTTCTTCGAGCATTGCAACAACGCGTTCGACCGAGGACAGAATTGAGCCTTGATGAGCCGACACATCAAAGCCATCAGCTACGCATTCGAAGGTTGAGTCGTGGAAGGCAAATACAAAGTGATGTTTTGATGCCATGAATCGGTTGCGATCGTGATATGGGTGGACGGCGTTCATTTGTTCGAGTTGGCGTATCCACGATGAGTGTTGGATTTTAAATACGCCGTATGGTTCGAGGCCGCGCGATGCAAGTGGATGGCCGGAAAATGCTTCGTCATTTGGTGGGCCAAAGAAATGAGCGTATGGATGGCGAAAACGAACGATGGCGACCGTGCCGTCAGTATCGGGTGACACGACGTTTACGTATGTGCCGTCCCAGTTGGGATCAGGTTCAGAAACCAAGTATTCCAGAATGAGGCGATAGTCGTCCGCGATCACGAGTGGCAACGGCGCGCCGATGTCTGATTGCGGCGCGGTCTTCAATTCGACTACGGTATCGCGTTCATCCACTTGGTACATGGTGTGGGTTCTTGCCGCATAACAATATTATTATCCCGCTCACTGCGTGGGGTAATTCTGCATACCACGCCGCTTGCGCGGAGTAATCACATTACCCCATGCGAGGCATGGCGTCAAGAAATCAAGAAACATCGCTGTTTTCGGGACCAAAGGCCCCGGCTAGCGATGGGTAACCCTTTTTTCCCACGCTGACGACGCCCCCAAGCGCGGAAGCGTAAGATTACCCTACGCCGGAAAATGCAGCTTGGGTGCCAGCCGTAGGAAAAATGATTGGCGAGCGCGGCGTGATCGTGAAAACGGCGGAGCTGTATCCGTTCGTACGAGTGGAGATGAGTGGTCGTAGCGGTTCCCAACCGACAACGTGACCACGGGTCGGCACATCCGCGCGTGCCGCAAGCCCAACGTTGCCTCGCGCGTCAGTCCTCCAGGACCTCGGCTTCGCGCGACTTGGCCAGATCCGAAGCCTGCTCCTCGAACTTCTTCGTCAGCTCCTGGACCTCCTTCTTCACGTCGTCGCGAATATCCTCGCTGAACTCCTTGTCCTTCTCGCCCTGATCGGCCGCCTTATTGGAATCGCGACGGATATTGCGGATGGCGACTTTCGCCTCTTCGGTCAGATCCTTGATGCGGGTGACCATCTTTCTGCGAACATCACCTGAAAGCGGTGGAATGTTAATGCGAATGAGCCGGCCGTCATTTTGAGGATTGAAACCGAGGTCGCTGGCGATAATCGCTTTCTCGATATCCTTGATGGTACTCGGGTCATACGGCCGAATCACGATTTGCGTTGGTTCCGGCGCCCCCACGGAAGCCAACTGCTTGATTGGCGTGGCGGAGCCGTAAACTTCGACTTTTAGCGAATCCACCAGGCCCGGATTCGCGCGGCCGGTTCGGATTCCCGCCAGGCTGTGTTTCAGCACGCCGATGGCTTTTTCCATACGTTCTTCGGTATCGAGCAGGATATCGTCAGCGGACATTGCAGATTCCTCATGGAGGGTAAAGCAGGCGTGTCTTACGTGGTCACTTTTTCGGCGACGCTGCCGACCAGGGTGCCGATTCGATCTCCCCGCACGGCTCGCTGTATGTTACCATCCTTCTTGTAATTGAAAACCAGCAGGGGCATATTGTGTTCCATGCAGTGCGCGATCGCGGTCGTATCCATCACGCGCAGTCCTTGCTCCAGAACCGTGCCGTAATCGAGATTGCGGTAGAGCACCGCGTGCGGGTTCTTTTCGGGATCTTCGCTGTAGACGCCGTCGACACGTGTGGCCTTCATCAGGATGTCGGCTTCCAATTCCAGCGAGCGCAAGGCGGCCGCGGTATCCGTGGTAACAAAGGGTCCGCCGGTCCCGGCTGCCATGATGATGATGCGGTCTTTGTCCAGGTGGCGCGAAGCCCGGCGGCGCAGGTACGGCTCGCAGACGCCGTCCATCCGGATGGCGGACATCACACGCGTCTGGCAGCCGAGTGATTCCAAGGCATCCTGCAGAGCCAAGGCGTTGATTACGGTCGCCAGCATTCCCATGTAGTGCGCGGTCGCCTCCTGGATCGCCTTGCTGCCGTCCTTGAATTGCGCCCCGCGCAGAATATTCCCGCCACCGTTGACGATGGCGATCTGGCAGCCAAGTTCCTTGGCCTGCTTGATCTGTTTGGCCATGTGCAGCACTTCATCCATGCTGATCCCCCGCTCGCCGGACCGCGCGAAAGATTCACCGGACAGCTTGAGCACAATGCGCCGGTATCTTGGGCCACTATTCTGTTCCGACATTCACCACTTCCTTTGTTTGAACGAGAGGGCGAGTTCGTCCTGAAACACTTTGAAGTCGAACCGCCGCGACCATACGCGCCGCACCGATTAAAGTAACAGAAAACGCTGATGTAGCGAAAGAGCCCTGACCAAAAGTCAGGGCTCTGTCTATTCTTCGTCCAGCAATTGGGCATTTTGGAAACCTCACCGCCATGCCAGGTTCCACTTGCCAATCACGATCAAGCTCCGCCTAGCTGCTCAGTTCCCAGCTGACGAACTGCTTCAACTTGATGCCGCTTTCTTCCGCAAACTTACTCACCGTCAGCTTGCTGTCTTTGACAAACGGCTGTGCGGTCAAGACGCGTTCCGCCAGGAAAGCACGGACTTTGCCGTCGACGATCTTGTCCACGATGGCTTCCGGCTTGCCTTCCTTGATCGTTAACTCGCGGAGAATCTGACGTTCCCTTTCAATTACTTCCGGATCGATATCTTCGTTCGTCAGCCCGGCCGGACGCATGGCGGCGATGTGCATGCAGATGTCGCGAGCGGCATCGCCGTTATCGCCTTCGTATTCCAGCAACACGCCGGCCACGGTAGCGGCGTTGTGGCTGTACGATGCGCAGGTCCCGTCGATCCGCCGGATGCGGCCGACGTTAAAGACCTCGCGAATCCGATTGAACAATTCGTCTTTCTGCTCGCCCAGCGTCATTCCCTTTCTGCTTGGGGACGGCTGCGCCATCAGTTCCTCGGCGGTCGTCGCCCCGGGGCCCGTGGCGAAGGCCTCGGCCAGGGCGTTGGCGAGTTGAACGAATTCTTCGTTCTGTGTCACCGGCGCGCTCTCGCAACGCAGTTCGACGATCGCTCCGACTGGCTTGTCCGGGCCGCCATAGAGTCCGAAGCGGCCGAAGGCCGTTTCACGATCGCTCCTTTTCGCCATGACTTTGGCGCCGTTTTCGCGCAGCCAGACGATCGCCGCTTCCTCGTCGCCGTTCGATTCTGTCAGCGCCTTCTTGCAATCCATCAAGGGAAGACCGGTTTTCTCACGCAGTTGCTTGACCGCAGCGGCAGTTACACCCGCCATAAAAATTCTCCTCATTCACATGCTGTGCGACGAAATGATAACAGGGAGCGCCGAGGCACTCGCTTGAACGACAGAAGCCGCCTGACGAGCACGCCAGGCGACTCAATTGGACACAGTCCCGCGCGGGGTGTTCACCACCGGGATTTCACCACCGGGATTTCACCACCGGGATTTCACGACCGGGATTTCACCACCGGGATCACGTAGTTTCGCCACTCGCGACCGCCTCCGCCGGGGCAGCCGAGTCCGCTGGGGCTTCTGGTTTCGCATCCTCATCGGCCGAATTCCCCTGACTCGGCAGTTCCGCCTTGCCTTTCAGCACGGCGTCCGCCAAATGCCGCGTGATAATCTCGATCGACCGAATGCCGTCGTCGTTACCGGGAATCGGCAAATCGATATCGTCCGGATCGCAGTCGGTGTCGATCAAGGCGACCGTCGTGATTCCCAGCTTGTGTGCTTCGCGGATGGCGTTCTTTTCTTTCTTGGGGTCAATGACCACCAGCACTTCGGGCAGGCGGTTCATCGTCCGCAAGCCGTTCAAGTTGCGATACATCTTGCGGTATTCACGATTCAAGGCCGACTGCATCTTCTTCGAATAGGCGTCCAGTTCGTCACTGGATCGCAGCGTCTCCAATTCCTGCAGACGCGACATGCGGCTGCGAATCGTGCGAAAATTCGTCAAGGCACCACCCAGCCACCGCTCGCTGACGAAGGGCATGCCGCAACGCAGCGATTCGCGTTCAACGCAGTCACTGGCCTGGCGTTTCGTGCCCACAAAGAGGACCAGGCTGCCGCCCGCGGCGACCTGGGAAAGGTACTTCTGAGCTCGCAACAGCCCGCGAACGGTTTCGCGAACATCAATAATGTGGATCTGGTTCTTGCGGCCGTAAATGTAGGCCGCCATCTTCGGGTTCCAGCGACTGGCGCGGTGTCCGAAATGGACGCCCGCTTCTACTAGTTCTTTGACGAGTGCGTTTGGTTCTGACACGATGAATCAACTCCTCTTCGCGGCCGGCGATGACCAAGGGCGGTCACAGGTCGTACCTTCACCTGCTACGATCAATGAAATGGATGGTACCCCTGCCAATACAAGGGTTTTCCTGAAATTTACAAGCTGATGAGTTTACCATTGCTGTCGGGATCGGTCAATCGGATGTTCGTCTCGATCGGCGCCGCGGGCTCAGGCTTTTCATGAAGATTGTGCGTTTTCCAGCTCAGCCCGGCGACCACTCACCGTTTCCGCCTGGAAACGATCGAGCAGGCATGCTGATGGCGGTTCCCCCGTGGTCACCGCAGCTCCGCGAGCGGCTGACAAAAGCCTACCCGCTGGTCATCGTCCCGCGACTCCGTTCGCGCGGCCGCTGCTGTTGTCCCGCGGGCGGAGCCACGGGACTACGAACAGAGCCACGGGCAGCCGCCGCGCGCTTTGCCGCTCATCCCTTGATCACGAAATTGACCAGGCGTCCGGGGACCACAATCGTCTTGACAATCTTCTTACCGGCCAGCAACGCGGCGACCTTCTTGTCCGCGGCCGCCGCGGCCTCCAGATCCTGCTGGCTGATGTCGGCGGCAACTTGGATCTTGGCTTTGACCTTGCCCTTGATCTGGACAGGAACTTCAATCGTCTCGTC
>CALBSZ010000712.1 GCA_937967665.1 uncultured Planctomycetaceae bacterium | reverse complement strand
TGCTTCAATGGGCCGCCGTTCGCGAGACCGCGGAAAGTGGATTCGCGCCTACAGGGCATGACTGCCAGGTCCTCGCTTCAATGGGGCCGCGTTCGTGAGAACGCGGAAAGCCCATGAGCCGCGGAAACGAGACTGTGGAGCGAGGCGCTTCAATGGGGCCGCGTTCGTGAGAACGCGGAAAGATGCATCTCGAAAGTTGGTTGTGATTCGAAAGTGATCGCTTCAATGGGGCCGCGTTCGTGAGAACGCGGAAAGGTCGATCTGACCTGGGGCACGGGTTGACGAACGGCATGCTTCAATGGGGCCGCGTTCGTGAGAACGCGGAAAGACAAAGACCCTGACTACTACGACCATGACTGGCTCGGCTTCAATGGGGCCGCGTTCGTGAGAACGCGGAAAGGTCCAGACGGCTTGCGTCTTGACTGCCAGGTCCTCGCTTCAATGGGGCCGCGTTCGTGAGAACGCGGAAAGCTGCGTGCTACCCGACGAGGTTGAGATGCGATGCCGCGCTTCAATGGGGCCGCGTTCGTGAGAACGCGGAAAGGCAGCCGAGCGCAACGCCGCTGCATTCGCGAATAACGCTTCAATGGGGCCGCGTTCGTGAGAACGCGGAAAGCAGCAAAAACAAAAAGTACGCGCCGGCCGACGAACTGCTTCAATGGGGCCGCGTTCGTGAGAACGCGGAAAGGGCCGGCGATTCCAGTGTGCACATTATAGGCTGAATCTGATGGTTTGCGAGAGGGTCGCTTTCACAGTCACGTGAAGTTCCCTTCTTTGCACCTGTCATTACGTAAACCCTTTCTAAAGCAACGTTTATGACGTGCGAGCGGAGACGTGGAATTCGACGCCACATGACCGCTCGCAACACTAAAATGGACCAAGAGACCCGAAGTCGCCCGGACTTGTATCAAAAGGAGTCGATGCGAAAACCTCAGTCATTCTCCTCCGGTTACTGCCCCTTGAAGGACCCGCGGTACAGCCGTGACAGACATACAATGGTTTTCAATCGTGCGTGACGCGGCCTCGACGACAGTGTTTGGTTTTCATCAACGCGTGACAAAGGCGGGATAGGTTGCAAGTTCTCCGCTTACGACTCGGGCCAGCAATCGTGTTTGTATTTCCAACAGCCGCCGATAGCTGATACGATCATCAAACAGAGGGTGGGTAACCAATAGCCGAGCGATAAGGCGGCATTCACAGGGTCCCGTGGTGGACGCCGATTGCGGCCGCGAAAATCGAACGAGAAGCGGGGCGGCTCCCCGAGCGCAGCTCCGGGATCAAGCGGCTCGTCCCCGGGCTTGAGCATGCCGGCAAAATGCTGGAAGTACAGCCGCGCCGCCGTTCCTTCGATGCCCAGCAACGATGCCGCACTGGAAATGCGTTCCGTGTTCTGCGCAACCCGTTTTGGCTCAGTAATAACCTGCCTTGGCGGACTAATATGATTGCGCATCAACATCACCCGCTGGGTGCGAATTTTTCCGGCAATCAGCGACCTCGCGACCTGCAAACGGCGGTCGGGGGCGTCGGCCATGCGGAACTGCTCGCGGCGCAACAGGATATTCTTCAGCCCCGTTCCTTGCAGCATGCCGTAAAAGTAACCCTGTTGCGAGAACATGATGAGAGGGATTTCCAGTTCGAGCATCGTCTGCATGACCTGTGTCGATAGTTGGACATTGCCGAACAGGTTTACCTGATTGATTTCACGCAAACGCACCTCCTGCACGACTTTGCCATTATCTTTGACCTGCAACAATTCTGATTTCCTACCGATGAAGAGTCCTTGTGTGTTTAGGTACAGCGGCCTCAAGTCATCTCGCGGTGTGGCTGGCAAGCGAACCTGTTTTACATCGGGAGTTTGGCCATCGCGGGCGGGGCAGCGGTTCGTTTCGTCCGGCAGGCAGATGGCACACAAGGAGCATTTCGGGCATTTGGGGCTGCTCACAAGTGGAGCCGGCGGGGTGGTGAGTTCGGTGAGTTTGCGGGCCATGGCGACCGCTGCTTGTGTCTGGGCGATCAATGCGTCGTCGATCGGAGTCACGCCCCGTTGGCGCGTCGCATGGAACCAGCACCTCGATCACACGTTCACCGCGACCGGACCGCCGGGCCCAGGTCCACGAACAGCACCTGATCGTGTGCTGCGTTAATGATTGGCTTGAGTTCGCTTTTCAGCTTCAACAGATCGACGGGATTCAGCTGGCATTCGAAGTCAGAATACTGGAGATGGTCGCCCCCGTTTGGCATCGTCTTGAACACTTTGCGCAGCCGCTTGTCATCACGGATGTCGTAACAGACGAGATAGGTGTTTCGCATGGCTCAACTTTCGAATGAAAGCTACCTCAGCCATCCGTGAGAAGAGAGACCCGCACGTCATTGGTCGCGGGCAAGAGGAACACATCTCCCAGTCTATTCCATTGGGGATGAAACGCAACCAAATCGCAGCACCAGCGGCATCAGGACCGCGAGCAGCGCGAAGCGGGATCGCTTCCGCTGCCTCGGTCCTGCCAATCGTTGGACCATGCGAAGCCTTCAAATTCATCACAAATTGTCAAAGAACGAAACGGTTTGTCTTGCGCCGTCAAAAGATTAAGGCTGGCCACTACCGGCAGCCGAGAATACACCACCGCCAATATACCTCGCCTTTCCCAGCATGACTGGCCCTTGAACCGCGTGTTTGAACGTCAGCCGCACTTGACCGTCTCACCCACTTTCTCGGATACGCCGTGGTATGCCCTTGAACCGCGTGTTTGAACGTCAGCCGCACTTGACCTGACAGCCCATGTCCGGACCGCGCCGTCCAATTCAGCACCGTGACGTCGGGCCGAGGCAACCCGCGTCGCCCGCAATCCACAATGAGGTCGTTCATTAGCGTCGCTTCAGGGGTCGATCGTTTTGCATGACGATTGACGTGGTAAGGTGTCACGGACTCCCAAACATTTGACGTGGCGAACAGCGGTTGCCGGTCCAAATCGAGGGCGAGCGGGCGGAGTCGCAGATGTCCGTCGCCGCCGGCCCTCAATTCGCGGAAGTCTTGCAGTGCCATTTCGAGCGTCGTAACATGCTCGCGGTTACAGCGCAGACGACGATCGAGATAATTCGGAGTGACAATCAAAAGGTGGTTGTTTTGCGGGTCGAATACAAACGCCAAGTGTGGCTCCTTTTCGGCGCGGGCCGGCGCGCCGTCGGCACGATGCCCGGTAAAAAACGCGGGCAGCCGGTGCGGTCCGAGGAAATCGCCCAACCGTGCGATCACTGCCCGTCGCAGTGCTCTCGACAGGCGGATCGGATCGGGATTCGCGTTCAAACCAGACTCGATGGAAAACGCTAACACGGCGCCTGGCGTTCGAACCGGCTGCATCAGTCCCAGTCCAAGAAAGCGACCGTCGCCAATCACCAGCGGTCCCGTGACGGGCAGTTCCAATTCGAGATCCACGTGCCACAGCCTGTGTTTACTGAAGCGGGTGCTGTCCGCGAACGGTTCGACGCGTTGTCCGTTCCGTTCAAACGGCTCCCGCTGCAAACGCACGGAGCGAATTCCGGCCCTGATCCCGGCATGCCGCAGCGCCTGAGCCACGGCAGACGACGCCGCCGCATGTTCGGTGTATTTTTCCTGGCCGGCCTTGGCTTCTTGAGAGAGATCCATAGCGCTGTCTCCGCCGGATGGACGGCGAAACCTCTTGCGGGTCTCACTTTCCAATGCCAATTGCTTTGGATCGATCCGTCGACGAGCGGCCGCGGGCAGCGCAAGCGGCGTTACCGACCGCCACCGGCGTGCCGGCACTTCCGTGCCATAATGCCGAAGCTGGTCATGAGCGGCCGAACGTGTGACCTCCACGGTTTCAGGCGACGAGGCCCCGGTCAATTGAATCCCGGACACCGCCCAGGAAATGTCGTCTGGCCGAAGCGGACAATCGGCGGGAACATCGACCAGCACACGGCGAATTTGCCAATCCGCCTGTGGATGTCCAATCGACGGCAGCGGAACAATCCTGACGCGTGCGGAAGTCGGTCCACTGTTCTCACCGTCCGGTTTGCGGCCAATCAAGACTCGATCGATGTCAGCGCTGCGACCCGGCAAAGCGGTTTTCAATTTTTCGACTGCCGCGTCTCGCAATAATTCAACCAGTTTTGCAGCACGTTCCAGCGGCCACGGCACGAATCCGGAATCGTCACTACGGCGGAGTTCGAGCACAAACCGCGATCCGGTTCCCTCGTAATTGACCTTTCTCCATTTCGGCTTCGGGCGGCGGCGAAACGTCTGGCCTTTTCGGTCCGCGGTACTGTCGAATCGCATCGCTGCCGCCATGTACCGCCGGTTGAGGCTTTCGAGCGAACCCGGCGTCGGGCAATCGACGTTGCCGTTTCCCGGTGAAGGATGGCGAACGATCCCCGGATAGGAATTCAGTTTCTCGTGCAACTCATGAGTCGACAGCAGTTCCGCCCAGGCCCAGGCCATGTCCACGGTTCGGCCGAGCTGATAGACGCGGTCTGCGAGTCGACAGATATGCTCCGCATTTTCGACGCCGTCGCTATCGATTGGCCACGCGAATAGAAACGGGATTTCCGCGTCGAACAGCAGAGGTGAAGTGACTTTCTTTGCACGGATTTCACCTACTTTCCGATGATCACCTTTCGTCTTGGGAGAATCGAGGTCGTTGTTGGGCACATAATTGTTTACTGATTGTCCGCGCGTCGTTGACGGACAAGCAACGATCGGCGGTTGCTCAAGCTCTTCCAGCCATTTCAACGCAGTGACCGTGGACTCGTCAAGCGGCCCGCTGATGCCGGCACCCGCCACGAGGGCTTGAAACATCCGTGCCGGCGTGGGCGGCGATTCTGAGCCGTGATACCAGCCCTCGTGTAATCGGACGGAGATTAGCAATGTATCGCTCATGATTGTGCCTCGACGTCATCGTCAGTTGTCTTGCCAAGCAGATCCTTGGCCGCTTTAAGATCGAATTCGACTTCCAGCGTCCCGTCGTCTTGAAGTGCGCCGTCGGGCCAATCGACGCTCGCCCAGTCGTCATGGAATGCCTGATATGCCGATTCGGTGTAGCTCCTGGCAACCTCCCTGGCTTCGTCCGAAATCAGATCGATGGGCTCGTTGTCGCCGCGGCGGGGTACGGAGTACCACTGATCCGCATTGTCGGCGTAGCGAAGATTGCAACCCTCACGCAAGAACAGTTCGATATCTGATGTTGCGGCCAGGATGGAAAGACCGAGCAGATATTTTCGCAAAGCGTCGGTATGATCGCCGCCGTTTAGACCTCGAAGCGCGACCAGGTTGATGGTGACGTCGCGTTGAATTGAGCCCCGTACCACGACTCCACCGAGGCCAACGGCAGGAGCATCGTTAAAGCCTTTCTCGGAGAGCTTCTTGCCCTTTGGTAGCGCCTTTTTCAATCCTTCACGCTGCTCTTCGTTCAGCGCCTTCCAGACTGAGTTGAACTGGGACGCGGCCTTCAATTCATCAACATCCCACGCCCGAATGATCGCGCGTACCAACCGTGGGCGTTTTTCGCCCGAGCCGCCGCGCGAATCCCAGCAGCCGAAAACGAGCGAGGTCGGGGCGATTGTGCAAAGCCGCGAAGCGTTGCCGGTTTTGCGAAGTTCCGCAAATGCCTTTTCGACTTCAGGAAGCAGCGTTGGAGACGACTGGACCACGGCATCGGCCGCGCGATGCGCGAGATCGAATAGCGAGCGTTTTTCCTTCCAGGGATTCTTGCACTTGTCAACTTTCGGAGTCTTCGCCTTCTTACATTCGTCGCATTCATTGCACGGCTCTTTGCGAAGCACGATTTCGATCTGTGGCACAAGTCCGTCCAGGCCATGCCCCGAATTCACCTTAAAGGCCGGCTCCAGCCGATTCGCCTGCGAGCCGACGCTGTCGATCAGCGCAACACGCGTCCCATCGGAAAGCCGATCGACGTTGTATCCGATGTCGGCGTATGTCGGTGGATAAATGATCTGATCCTCGCCATCGGTGCCTTCGACGGCAAGCAGTCGCTGTTTCAAGTGCAACGCGACGGGGCCATTGGGATCGGTTGCCCAGTAGTCAAGCAGTTCATTCGACAGTTTCTTGATTTCGACTTTCGTATCATTCATTTGAAACTTCCTCGTAAACAGTGGTGATGCAACGTGCCTGCCCTTCTTTCCCGGGCCAACCGAGATGCATGCGGAAAATGCGTTGCGGAAACGGAATGTGAGGAGCACCGAGTGACGCTCGCAGAAACAACGGATCGAACAATTCCACGTCCGGCGAAACGCCGAGAACCCCGTAACGGTATTCCAGCTTGGAGATGTATTCGGGACGTGAGTTTGTCAAGCCGATTGCCGCGAGGATTTCCACTAGCGGATAGCCAACCGTTCTGAATCGGGTTGTCGCATGGGCGTTGAGCGAAAACCCTATGTCCAGCGGAATATAGTCGCGGCGCCAATCGAGGCGAAAACTGCTGCTCTGTTCGGCCGTCAGATTGAACGGATCCACAATCGCCTCAGCGATTCTGTCGCGAATAAGATCTAGGCCATCTTTGGCAAGTGCCGCACCTGGGTAGCCACCTGCCCCGGCCCAGAATTTAACGTTGTCTCGTGAAGTTTTGCCGCGACTGTCTCCCCAGTGATTAACCACGATTTCGCCTTGATTGGTTTCCTCGGAGAACAGCATGGCGGGCAACGTGGCAGGACTGTCCGGAACAGGGAATGGAAACGGCGAATCGTCAATGAGGGTCAGTGTCGGAATACTCCATTTCTCCGTGCTCAACTCGGATCCACAGGGGGCCAGAGAACGCACGGAGGAACCAGCCAGGAAGACGAGCACTTTTTCAACGGGATTCTCATCACCGTCAGCAGAGAGTCGAAAACGAATATCCGCTTCATCCGTCCAGTCGAAACCGCCGCATGCGTTGCCGAGCAGTGTTTCGGCTGCTTCCAAGAAACCAAGGCATGCGAAGACCTGTCCGGGATTAAGGAGATCGACGGGAATCGATGCTTCAGCCATGGTTCGCCTCCGTTTTCTGAGTTTCGATGTCGCGGGACGCCCGTTGGTCGGCGGCGCGGAGCAGTGATTCCCACCAGGCCAGTCCCCACGGACCCCAACGCTGCTGCAGCCGGGCAAAACGGAGTGCCACATCGCGGGCGCGTCCTTCGAGGGCCGACGGCGGCGCGTCATTGCAGCCTTGGATGCGGATCGTCGGTCTGGCGAATCCGTGATGGGCAGCCACCAGATGCAAACAGAGAGCCTGCAAATCCGGGTCGAGTGATTGAAACTCGTCGTCCGCTTCCAACGCCGGCAACGACCCGAATTCATGACGGTAACCGTCCAGCAGGCTGAACTTTACCGGTCCGACCGTCTTCGCAAACGGACGTCCTTCGGCGGGAGCCGAGAACGCGTTTTGCCAGCGGTCACAGTCTTTTCCCGCGTCGTGCAACCGGGCGGCGATCTTCAGCATCTTCGTGTAAGACTCTGAAAGCCCAAGCCGTGACGCGATCCGTTCGGCTTCGTTCTCGGCCCACGTGAGATGGACGCCCAGTTTTTGAGACGTTCGCGAAAGGGAGCGTTCACCCTCGGAGGGGACGGCATTCTTCCGCTTGTCAATCACAAGGAATCGAGTCGGTTCGCCATCCTCCGACACGTGCGACGCGAATCGAAAGCACGTTTGCCATCCCGGTTCAGTTGCTTTCGTCCCGTCTTCCGACTGGCTGACGCGAAAGCCTGATTCGATCCACGGTTCTTCATCATCCGCCACAGCGGGCGGAGATTTCTCGCCATCGTCGAGCAGTCCTTTCTCGCTCAAGCCGCCGAATCGCCGGTCGAGGACAAGCGTGTTTTCGCGTAGCGTTCGTTCCAGCCGGTCTTTTCGCAGCTTGTTGTCCTTCTTGTCGTCACCTTCGAAGAGCAGGTCTTTCAACTTGAGTATCGCGACGACTTCAAGAGCACGGCCCAGGATGATTCCGACTACCGATTCCGTTGTGAGAGATTCCTCGCCGTCCGCCCCTTCAGACGGTTTCGACTCGTCAAGGGATTTCAGAATGGCCTTGGCTCGCCTGGTGATCGCGTCGCGCACGCGGAACGTTTCGGTTTCCAACGTTTCGCTCAGGTGTGGCGGGGCGTGTTCAAAGAACTCGGTTGCGTCCGCCTTGCGTTTTTTGTCGGAGAATGGTGTCCCTTCACAGACAGGCAGATAGCGACGCCAAACGACGGTTGTTTGCGGATCCTCGTCAATCCAACCTCGCAGCCAGGGCGCAATCAGCGGACGACCCGTGTGCTTTTCCAGCGACGTCATCGACCAGGAATCGACAACCGGGCGCGTAAGAGCAGGTCGCAACGGGCTGCGCGATGTTGCGTTACAGATGATGCGTTCCAGGCGCTCATCGGTCTTGGCTTCGAGCTTGAGTTGACGGATGGCGCCGGGACTCGCGTCATAGTTGTCCTGACGCATACGCAACGCCTGGAGCGGTCGCCTGAAAACATCTGTCTGTTCCGTTGCTGCTACAAACTCTTCAACTTTCTTCTGTTCGCCTTTGGTGCGATCGGATTCAGGCTTCGCAATTGCGTCCTGCGTTTTCTTGTCTGGCTGTGGTGATTCGATGATGACACGAACGTTTGCATCGCCGTCGCCCCGCCGGTTGACTCGGCCAAGCCGCTGAACCATCCTCTCCCACTGAACCAAATCGCTGACCATGTGATCGGCATCCAGGTCAACGCCGACTTCGCCGGCGCTCGTCGCAAACACGAACGTGGGATGGTCCGGAGTAGCGTCCGCCCCCGCCAGAAAACCGCGGTCCTTCAGCCATGTCGCGGCGTCTTCGCGTTCACGAACGCGCCGGGCTCCGACGAATAGCTCAGTTTCGATTTCGATCTTTGGGATTCCTTTTTTCTTGTCTCCCTTTGCGATCGTTTCGATCGTTTTTTGCGCTTTCTCTGCATCTTCGCGGCGGTTGCTGAAAACGATCACGCGGACGTTCGACTGCCCATGCTCTGCCATTTCCCATGCCTGGGCGGCAAGTACCTCGGCGAGTGGCGCACTGCCGTCCGATTCGAAAAATGCCAGCCTCTTAACGGCATCAAGCCGCTGTTTCGCAACGCGATGATCGAGATCCTTGTCGCTGAGGTTTACAACATCACCGGCGACATTCCGGCCGGTCGCGGATAGCGACAGCAACTTGAAGTCCGGTACGATCGCCGCCAATTCGCTGGCCGGACCGAAGATGTCTGCGTCCGTTACGAGCGATTCGAGCATCATCTCGAACGGCGGCACAAGGTGGGCTTCGTCCAGGACGAACAACGTGTCGCGGCCAAGCAAACCGGCGTGGTACGGCCGCATTTTGCGTGACACGCCGTAGCCCTCAAACAACAGCCGCGAACCGATCATGTCGATGGTGCCCACGATGATCGCCGGGGACGTCGGATCTTCGAGCCACTCGCGATTGTCCACGTACTGCCCGCGTAAGGTCGAAATCGGAAGATGCTGACCGGTGTCCAGACCGAGTTGCAATTTGATCCCGGGATGATCGTCCACCCACTGGCGCAGCTTTTCGGCTTCGGCGGTGGCCTGATCGACGACGGCCCGGCGGTCTACGACGTATACCAGCCTGCGCGGCAGTGGTGTCGCCTCGGCGCGGGCGACCAGCCAGGCCGCCATCACGCTGGTTTTCCCCAGCCCGGTCGGAATGTCGAGTAGCAGCCGATTGCCAATGCCGGCGCGAAACCGCGCGAGCAGGTTCTCCTGCCACGGAAACGGCGACTCGCTATCCTTCAGGCCCAATGCTTGTTTCAAGTTGCTCATCGAAACACCTCAAAGTTACTTCGCGTGAACCGCGACACTGTCTCAAAGCCGTGACACGTTTGGTCACTCTGTTGGCGACAGCGATTTGTTTTTTCGCAGTCGCATCAACGTCCAGAGGATTTCACGCTCGTCATTCGATCCGCAGACGCGTGTTGCCGACGCGACGAATTCCGATCGTAGTGCCGGATCACACACCAACCGATCAATCGATACGTTGTGCTCGCGCTGAAACATCACCCAACAATCCGTTAGCGCCTTTGTATCCATTTGACTACCTCCGTTTTGCCAATTGTTGAAACTGCGGGTCATTGGCGAATCGCTTCAGCGTTCGGCGAATCCAACTGCTGACAGTTGGGCGGTGAACTTGCAACTCAACAGCCACTTCCGTGACCGGCCGGTCAAACATCACACACTCGGTGATTGCCCGCCGACGGTCCGGTGCCATCGACGCCCATGATTCGATGCGTTCAAAACAGAGGCAGTCGCTTTCCGCAAATGCCCTGCCGTCCGATGCGTTTGGCCCGTTCAGCTGTTCTTCCGTTGCCAGGTCGAGTCGATTGCGGCGAAAGATTTCCAGTAACTTCCGTTTGGCGGCGCACCGCAGCCAATGGATTGGTTTGCGGACGAGACATCGGTCCTTCCGTTCGCGTTGCACGAATTCGATACCCGTGTTAACATATATGTGAATGGCATGCCGCACGTTTTGTTCGTATGGAATGACGAACTGATCGAGCACATCGGTCGACATGGAGTAACGCAGGATGAGTTTGAGGAGGTCGTCCTGAACTCGATAGAGGTGCAAGTCAGCCGCTCGTCGGGCCGACCGATCGTGTTTGGGGAGACCTCGACCGGCAAGTATCTGGCTTGTGTCTTCGAATACCTCGATGCCGATCAAGTCGTTCCGATTACAGCCTACGAAGTCGACTGAGCAGGGCATGACCGATGTAGGTTTTCCCGCGATTGAGTCGTCGCGGCCCCATTGAAACTGTTTCCGCGAATAAATCGTCGCAGCCCAAATATGAAAAAGAAGTCCACTAGCGATCGCGTTTACCGCAAATTGACGCCCGAAGAACGCAAGCGACTGGATGTCGCGCGCGCGGAAACGGAAGCGAGCAAGGAGCAGATACTGGCTGAAGGGCGGATTCGAAAGCAGGCGTGGACGGCGATGCGACGCGAAGTCGAGCGGACGATCGCCGCGCTCAAGGCGGAACGCGAACGGGCCGGATTGTCGCTGGCTGACGTCGAAGCGCGCAGTGGACTTAAACGGAGCGCCCTCTCTCGTTTGGAAAACGACCCGAAAGCCAATCCAACCCTGTTGACTCTGCAGCGCTACGCGGCGGCGCTAAAAATGACCTTGTCGACTTCCCTGCGAACAACGTGACAGCACGTAGTGGTCTTTGAAGGGCAGCAGGTCGCCTGACTCCGCATCTTCCGGCAGGCACTTTTCGGGATGCCCGCGAACCGAAACGTAGCGGGTGAAGAGTGCCGCATCGATTTGGCGGCGAAGCTCTCGCACCGACCAGCGTTCGCGGACTGCCATTTTGAGGTAGAAGTATCGCTCGGCAGGAGTTTCCGTGGCGCCGACGATGGTGTAGTGATGTGTCCACGAGAGTGATGCAACAAGGTCTACAAGATCCGGGGATCCCAATAGTCGCGACACTGTAGCGACTTTTTCGTCGGCCCCAACCAACTCGTTTTGTTGGCACACTGTGCCCAGTTTTTCCACTCGGTGTCTTGGCGTT
The DNA here is from genome assembly GCA_937967665.1 of uncultured Planctomycetaceae bacterium. GTDB lineage: Bacteria > Planctomycetota > Planctomycetia > Pirellulales > Pirellulaceae > CALBSZ01. Next base: position 1,951 of record CALBSZ010000712.1, on the reverse strand, counting down.
TCCAATTGTCGGGGCGCTGGCCCGATTTTTTCAGTCCCTTGCCGGGTCAGCGCCCCGGCTTTTTCGCCACTCGCGGAAAGTGCCGGACTGGTCGGGGGTTGCGCGAATTCCTCGGATAGCCACTCGTCGACTTCACCGTACGCGACAACGTATTGCCGCATTCGCAACAAGTCATCGCGGGTCAGGCCTTTCAGGTCTGGAAACGCCAACCGGAGGTCGGCGGCCAATTGCTTGACCACTGCGTCACCCCACTTTGCTTTCTCTTGCTGTTGGACGATGACCGCGCCGATTTGCCAGTACAACAAGACAAGTTCGCGATTGACCGCTGACGCCGCGCGGCGGCGGGCATCTCCAATCAACTTCGTGAGATCGGAAAGGACCGTCTGGTAGCCATGCGGGACCGCCTTCACGGACGGCCTCGGCTTCTTTCCCGACTTGGTCAGCTTGAACGTGGACCGACGGCTGGCGATAATCAAAGTATGAGAATGCTGACGTGACCGAATGAGAGGAGCGGAATCGATGATTGCCAAGGGCCGAGTCGTTAACGGCGTCGTTGTGTTCGATGAGGGCGCGGCCCTGCCGGAAGGCACGGTCGTTTCGGTGGTGCCCGAGCAAGCAGAGTCCTGCCCCGGCGACGAGAATCTCATGGCGGAAGAAGAACACCGCCGGGTCATTGCAGCGATGGACCGGATCGCCGCGCTGCCGATCGAAGGCTCGACAGAACCGTTCAGCGGGGCCGACCATGACAAAGTGCTATATGGAAAGCCGTGATGCTGTTCGTAGATACGAGCGCATGGTTCGCCTACTTCGTTCCCGTGGACCCCGATCATGGGCGCGTTCGGCAAGTGTTTACGTCGTCGCGCCAGCGGTTCGTCACGACGGATTACTGTATCGACGAGACGTTGACACTTTTGCTCGCGCGAGGGGAGTCTCAACGCGCACTCGAAGCGCATTTCTCGCAGTTCGGCATTACCGTGCTCCCGTAGTCCGAATTCAATATCGCGTTCGAGGGTCGCTTGTTTCTTCTTTGCCATCGTTCACCTTCCCAAACTCGCGGAGGTCGTTGCCGTTGCGAACTCCGGATCTTCCGTCGTCAACCGCGAGGCCCGCACGTCGGCGGCGCGGAGGAGGGCTTCGAGCAGGCCGAGGGTTGCGGGGCCGTGACGCTGGATCAATTTCTGCGTTCGCTCGCGCCAGCTCGCACCGGTCTCGAAGGACAAGCCCATGGCGGCGGGTTCCAGCAGGGGGACAGGCACATTTTGCGCCGAGGACTCCGCAAAATGAGCCAGTCCCCGGCCACACGCTTTCTGCAAGGCGGCATGTGTCTCGATGGCCCGCTGGACCGTGTTGCAAACGACCAGCGTGATGCGGCCGTGCGGCGTATCGGCCAGCGAATGGTGATCGCTGAGGATGCGGTCGGCGAACCTCGTTGCGTCGCTGGCCTCGACGACGTCCGCTGTGAGCGATTTCGAGACTTCCCACAGATCTCCTGTGCGAGCCTCAGGCGGAATCATGCACGGCTGTTCGATCCACTGATCGTGGAAGTCGACGGTATCTACGCTGCGCAGCCACTCGGGCTGCAACGTCGCGCTCATCCACCACGTGTAATAGGGCCGCAGGTGTTTTTTCTGTTGGACATCCTGATCGCGAAAAGCCTGAAGCTGGGCGGATGTGGCCAGGCCGACGTCCATCAGTTGCACTTCGTCCATGACCCACAAGCAGTCCTGATTCAACAGGCCGAACTCCATCGGCCAGCGAGCGCGGGCGGAGGCGTAACCGCGATTCATGGCGCGCGAAAGGAGCATGTCCTGGGTGCCAATCAAAACGGCGGGGCATTCCGGTTGAAGAAACCACTCGCCCACATCTTCGCCACCCATCAGCACGCCGACCCGCGGCTGAACATCACCGGGAACCCGTGAGCAAACCGATCTTGCAACGGTGACCGTTTGTT
>CALBSZ010000711.1 GCA_937967665.1 uncultured Planctomycetaceae bacterium | reverse complement strand
AACGGTGGTCCACGCGGACCTCAGTATCTCCGCGTTCCCAAATAATGTCCTCGCTATTTTTGAACGCCAGCTCAGAGCTGGTCGTCACCTCGCTCCCGGATAACCGCGATCGCCTCGACCATGGCAGGGGACAAGTCGAGGCTCTCCACGATTTGGTGGTCCGTAAGGCCTTTGGCAATCTCAGATTGGATATCTTGCAGAAGTTCCCAATATCCACCCACATTCGGCGCAGCATATCGACTCACGACGTCTGGTGAGACGATGGACTCAGCGACCGGAACAGGCGTTCGAGATTTCAACGGGCGTCGGCGACTCACGTCTCCCAGTGCGCCCCCAAATAGCAGCGACAGTTTGAGAGGGCCAAATACCCGATACCATAGTTCGGGCGAGTATGACCGTCCGACAATAAGACTAAAGGCGCTACAATACCGGTTGTGAACAGTAGTCGGGCTCAGGCGGAGTTCTCCAGCCACATGCCGAAGACGCCGCTCTTTCGTGCGGTCGTATGTTCCACCGTCCCAACCCTCTCGCAAGTCCCAGACCCCAAGATAATCATCATACTTATCGGTTCGGTCGCGACGCTCGGACAACCCACGCTCCAGTTTCCATTCTTTGAGTAGCGTTGATGCGGCTTCTTCGATTTGACGGGCAGATGCGGCTGGGTTAATCGAGACCAATGGTTCGTCGGGATAGAGTTCTAAGCCCGGTTTGTCCAACGTCTGCAAATCGATCAAGATTTTGATTCGATGCGGTGGCTCGTCCTCGTGGTCTTCGCGCGAAGACTCAGTGAGCATCGTCCCTAAACTGGCCAGGGTCTCCTTCGGGAGCGATGACATCAGGAGTGCCGCCATCCCACGAAAACTAATCGGATGACACGCTCCCGATGCCCACGCTGCATTCATTTGCTCTTGTTCAAGTTGTTCAAAATCTGTCGCAGGATCCGGAGGCTCGCCAGAGATACCAATAGCGGCCAGATGGATGACGGCCATCTGACGCAGAAGACCTTCAACGGGGTGTTGGCACTCCTCTTGGCGGTGATGCGATTGAGCACGTCTCCAGGATAGTTGGTAGTACGGATGACGGCGGGTGACTTCCCATCGGTAACGGATGGGCAGCGAACGCAATTGGAAGGGGGGGCGAACGACGATCCCTGCGTCGGATTCATCCAATGAACTGGAATTCGTGTTTTCCTTGTTATCCATGATCCAACTCCGTTGCTACCTGTATCACCCGGGTCCATGACATCAAGTCAATTTGACGGAGGGTAACCGGTTTGTACCGGCGTCACCAAGTTGGCGTCGATGTCGTTGCCGATTCGAGCGAAAAAATCTCTCGCGTATCATTGCCGTTGCCCGTTCCACGGTTTCGCGCTGGCGCCGTCAGGGGGGGCAGGTGCAGTCTAACCTCTTCCACATCGTACACTTGCGATGACTTCGCCAGCAAGCCATGTTCCTCTATCCCATCGCCTCTCTGGAGAGCCTCTCCAGGTTCTTGATCAGGTCGCGCAACTCGGCAGCGGCTTCGTAGTCCTCAGCTGAAATGGCATCTTCCAGTCTTCTACGAAGCTCAGCGACTGCCGGAGCAATAGGATGCTTCGAAGGAGATGGATGATCCGTGTCACCATCGTCAAGGTCAGCACTTGGTGCTCTGCTATCCAGACTATTCCGGTCGTCAATTTCATCCCGCATCGCCTCAAGTTGATTACGACGTTCGGCCATCGCCAGGGAGAATGGATCGATGCGGGTCGGTTCCAGCTTGATACCGTCTGCACCCGCAAGGCCAAAGCTACCCCGTTTCGCTACCAATTCTCGTTTCACTCGATGGTACGTTGCGCGGGAACCTCCTCCCAGTCGCTGAAACGCCAGTTCTCGCGCTCTTTCAGGAGCCGGAAGTTGGTCGTACGATGAATCGGCTAATAGCCTCGCGATGAGAATCATCTTTGGGTCTGCATCGCTTTCTATGGTGCGGAGGATCAGGTTTCTCCAGTCCAATCCGGATCTCTTGTGGTGTTTTGCGGTGAGATACAGCCGGAAACTTGGCTTGGTGATCAGAAACAGATTTCGGCCCAGAAACTCGAAGACTTCGGAGTCGTCAAACCACGCCTGCCGAGCAATCTGCCGATGTACCTCCAGCGCGCTGGGACGGAAGAAGACCAACACGCCCCGGTCTTGTACAGCGGCAAGATTCCGATTGATCGTCTGCCACTCGTTCGCTATTACACAGACTCGACTGATCGACTCGAATGCCTTCGGTAATGGATTATCGACACGCTCAAAAGCGGCGTGCGTACTTCCCCACTCGACTCGTTTGACCAATACACTGTCACAGACACATTTCAAGATCGAGGTGTTGTCGGGGCTCCGGAACATGCCATCAAGATCATCCAAAACGACCGGGAACAGACGCGATTCGTAGAGTTTCCTGTAGAGATCCAGCGGTGAGTGTTTCCCTTTGATTAGGGTCCACTTCGTTCCAGCCTTTTTCTGCATCCTGCGTCGGACTTCTTCCGTCTTGCCAATTCCGGCATCCCCGATGATTGTCATCAGTTCGTGGTGCCCATCGACAAACGCCTGGACGAGCGAGCCAAATTCAGCATACTGCGTCACCACCAATGCATGATTTGGGACATTGCTTCCTTTCGCCATTCTTCCTTACCTCCCCCTTGGCCGGGCATGCGTATCCGGCAGAATCAAGTGTCTGGCGTAGACTGCAGGTGTGCGTAGTGCATCACTGGAATGGATGAGCACGGTTCTGCTCGCAGCCCCCGCAGGCACGTGGGGGACTGCGCCACTGATCGGAGCCTCGGTGGATGTTTCTATCCTCTCTGCGTTCGCAAATAATGAGGCCGCTATTTTTGCGTCTCATAAATCTGCCGTTGCCAGGCGAGAAAATCCAAAACGTGAGACTTTGAGACTGGATGTCTCAAAGTCTCACTACAAGGACCTTTTCCACGGGGGCAAACGCGTTGAATGACGCGGCGCGGGCCTGCGACTGCCTCTTTCGGTGCATACCAACTGGTCGGTAGAGCTGTCAGTACGATAACTGTCAGAAGAGACTCTTACTGGCCTAAACAAACGGGGAATCGGAAGCAACGTCTCGTGTGGGGCTACGGGAGCACGACCGACGTCGTGATCTGATGGTCGCGTCGAGCGGGAATCCGCAGCAAGCGACCATCGATATGTGTCCACCGGGGTTGGCACCATACATGCCGTGCCTAGTCTAGGCTTGGCTGGCCTTGGAAATCTTGCCACGCGACTTCCAGTTCGCGACGCATTTGTGAAATGCGGCCGGCAGATACGGCAAACTTCTTCGCGGCGGCCTTTGTCGTCTCGCCGCTTGCCAGCGTCTCGGCAACCCGACGCTGGCGTCTTGGCAAGGTTGCGAACCAGTTTGCGAGGTCCACGCGAGCGGCGGCCGTATCGGCGGGACCGGCCTTGCGGTCTTCGACCAAGACTTCCCGCCACTCGCCTTTCCGCTCATCAAATCGGTCCAGACGCTCAACGGTAAATCCCTTCTCACGCTGAGCGTACTCCGATGAAACGTCGCGGACATTCAGCTTGGCCCCGACGCGACGGCCACCACAGACCTGTTTGATGGCGTATTGGGCCAAGGGCGTAGCATACACCACGTCAGACAGACCTCGTTCGACGAGACGATTGAAAGCGACGAAGGCGTTCGCAATCACTTCAGAAATGAGTTCCTGGCGATGCCCGTGCGGCTTATCTCGAAATGCGAAACGGGCTTGTTTCTTGATTAGCGGCAATAGTGACAAAAACTGCTCGTTGCGGGCAGTTGTGTGCGTCTGATGGATCCTCTGAACAGATGCGATCATGGGGACGACTCCTTTTCAAAAGAGACCGCCCCCTGCGGGGCGGTCATGTTGAAACACGACCACCCCGCACCGCGGGGAGGACGACATTGAAGCTACAAGTTTGCTCCGTCGCGTCTGAGTACCAGTGCGGCTGAGCAGTACGACTGCCTCTTAGGCGACCGTACGATTCGCCAAAATTGGGCTGAGGACGGAGACTGTGGGCAGTAACGGGGAACGGCTCATACCCATCAATCCCACCGCCTGCGCCAATCTTGGTGACGGGCCATTAGGATGCGGAAAACTAATCCTCCCTTCAATTATTGTGACGCAAAACACTTCGAAAGTTAGGTGGACCGTTGCGATGAAGAACACCACAACGGACGAAAGCGACCACCCAGGTCAGTGACAAATCGCGACTTCAAAGGACTGTCCGACGAACGAAGCAATCCCGCGCGATCGGCTACTACGATGGCTTGGCACGAGGAAGTGCCGAGACTTAACACCGTTTTATTTGAATATGCCGCAAAAACGTTCTCGATTTAGCTGTCGACCAGCGAGACCGCACGTCGCGAGGTTGCAGTGGAGCGTTCCGTGCCACGCTTCATGGTGTGAGCTCGCATGGACGATCTACATCTCGCTAGACTTTAGACTTGCGGCGACATTTGCCACTTCTCTGCCCCAGTCCAACCAACGGAAACCGAACCACCAACAGCGATGGGGAAAACCTCTGAGGAGATGTCGAGCGGAGCATGCCAGCGGGCAAAATGCGAGCGCCAAGCTGTCCATACCGAATCGTGACATTGGACGAAATCCGACGGCCAGAAATGCTAACTGCGCCTCCAAGTATCTTGACGCAAAACCGGCAAGAATTTAGTTGCCGAAATGCACCTTGGTTCGTCAGCGGGTGGTGGGTATCTGCACGGTGGCCGCCTTGTCCGATGACAATCAAACGAGTGGATGATGAGGGAACGGCAGTCGAAGCGAGACACACCGTCAGTCGTCTTGGTTTCCGCTGACTGCTAATAGGTCCCTCAATATATTATGCCACGTTTTCCGACACTCCTCGCCAAACTCGACAGTTTCAGCAGAGGACGGTAACTGATGATGACATGAGAGGTTAAACCTGCGACACACCGGTGAATTGAACTACCACATTCACTCACCGGAGGTCGCAGGCATGGATAGCGTGACGGATGGCTTGGACGCCAATGTTCATTATCACAAGGTTTCGTGTTGTGCCAAGTTCGCTCCTTGCCCCCACTGCGGGAGACGGGGAAGGCGAAAGTAACGACTGCATCGACAAGTTCGTTTGATTGCTTAGCGGAAGATCGTTTACCTCGACATCACTTACGCAGAATACCGAGCCTCGTGCAATTGCTGCAAGACCTTTCGCTCGTCGCCCCCCGGCGTGGAACCGGGCTGCCTGTACGACAACCGGGTTCGACAAGCGGTGCTCAACCGGCTGATCGAAGACGGCATGAGTGTGCAGAAGCTGCTGGCCGCCATGAAGCGAGACTTTCGGCTCGATCTGTCCGAAGGTTTCGTTTACGGCTGCTTGCACCGCGAGGTGGCTCGACTGGACATGGCCGAGTACCGCCGTTGGGCGCTGGAGAATTTCAGCGGCACGTTGTGTGTCGACGAATTGCATTTGGGCCGTTACACCTTGCTGCTGGCTACCGATCCACTGAGCGACTTCCCGGTGGCCTTTGCGTTGGTCGATGCAAACGACCAGGATCATATGCGGCGATTCCTGAAGAATCTCAAAACCTGGGGATTTTCACCGGAAATCGTGATCACCGACGGATCGAACTTGTATCCGGCGGTGCTGGCCGAACTGTGGCCGGACGCACGTCATCAGCTCTGCATCTTTCACGTCATGCAGGACATCACCAACCAAGTGCTCGATGCGGTCAAGCGACTGCGACGCGAGATGGCACGACGCGGCAAGCGTGGTCGCAAACGTGGTCGTGGCCGCCCCAAGAAGAGCAGTCGCAAGAAGAGAAAGGGCCTCACGTTGCAAGCCAAAGCCAAGTTCATTTTCAAGCACCGTCATTTGATTGTGAAGCGACGCGAGAACCTCAGCGTGGCAGAGCAAGACACGTTGGCGACCATGCTCGAGTACCTGCCGACGTTGAGCATCCTGCGAACCTTTATGGACAAGGTCTTCACGTTATTCTCGGCCGATCAAACGCGTCAGCAGGCTGGTTGCCGACGGAGTGCCTTGGTCCGCATGGCATCGTTTCAAGCGATTCCCGAATTGGCGAAGGCAATGGAAATGCTATCGCCGGAGAATTTCGACAAGATTATGTCTTTTCTGCACAGCGAGGCGGGCCGTCAAATCCGCACGAACAACCACGTGGAGCGAGCCAATCGCAAGCTGCGTTACTTCGAGAAAGTACGTTACAAATGGCGCCGTCGTCGTTCCACCATCCGCTTCCTGCTGCTCTCGCTGGACCGTTGGCTTTGCGGCCACCTCAACGCCAACTCGGCCCCACAAGACAGAATCCCTGCGAACAAAGCAAGTCGCTCATCCACAATCCCTTACACCCTTTCCGTATGAATGAGGAGTGTCCGTTTTCCGCTCGAATTTAGCAGAACGCCGAGACAGACGAACCAAATACTGACCATCGACATTTCGACGGGCAGTATCCGTGAGATTACATCGTCAACTTACCGACCGTTGACGATCGGACGATGGCTAATTGCGCCTCCATAATAATATGCCACGTTTTCGCCGAGAATTTAGCTGGCGAGACACTACGCCAGATCAGATTCGGTACTGCCGACGCTCGATAACGCCGAGTATCATGACGCAAAACGGACAAGGATCTGGTGGTTGGAACGCACCTTGGTTTGTCGGCGAGCGGATGTCCGCATGGTAGCCGGCGCGTCCGGTGACAGTCAACCGACAGCGCGACGACGACACGGCAGCCACCGAGCGCCGCACGGTCAGGGGGGGGTGGCTTCCGCTGACCGCTAATAGGTCCCTCAATATATTATGCCACGTTTTAGTTGGGAATTTAGCTGAGCGGGACGGACAAATCACATACTGACCACCGGCATTTCTAAGGACAGTTTCCGTTAGATTTCATCGTCAACTTACCGATCATCGACGACCGGCTGATGGCTAAGTTCGCCTCCATAATAATATGCCACGTTTTCGCCAAGAATTTAGCTGTCGGCAGGCGGCACAACGTAGGCGGAGTCGGTATGTGCGACACCTGACAACGCAATCAAGGAATCGTGCGCGCTCTCGGAAGAGGACGTTTATAATACCTTGATCGCTTCGCCGTTTCGCAACTCGTTTCGAAACCAAGACTTCCGTCTGTTGTTGCTGCGCAGACGGGTAGCCGCTGCTGAAGACTTCGACGAAGCATTGCTGTGATATGACTCGAACAACGGCCACCGAAAGAGCGGCGCGGTAGCAGCGAGACTACGTCAAAGCTAAGGGGGCAACGGCGGATCGCCCCCCTGCGGAGCCGTGTTGCCTACGTCAGCTGCGAGGATTGCCGGCTTGAGTTGCACCGAAATCTGGCGACTCGACCGATCTGCAATGCACTCTTAACGCGTTGTAATACAGCAACTTGTGGCGGACGGATCTGTTTGCGAAACCAACCCAAACGCGGTTCGCAGAATATTTCCGGGAAATTTTTTCCTCAGGTGTCCATCCGAGGAGCTTTTTTGGAATCTCCAAGTGAAGCCCGACGGGAAGGCCGGCGGGCGAAACAGAAAACGCTTGATTTTGGAGACGAAACCATGAAACGCACGATTCTTTTGACCGCCGTTGTTGCCATCGCAGCCCTCACTTCCTCCAACGCTTCCGCAGAAGAGCAATCCGGCAATCAAAGCCAGATTTCCGCCAACCTGCTCGCTCAGCTGGGCTTGGGTGGTTCCACCGCAGTCAGCGATGAAGAAGGGCTGGATATTCGCGGTAAAGGAAACAAGGCTGCAAGAATCAGTCAGAGACGCGCCTCGAGAAAGAGCACGACCAAACTCAAGCGGCAGAAAAAGGGCGTCTACTCCGTCAAATACAGGGCCAGCGCAAGAAGCAAGAAGAGCACACCATCACGCTCCGGCCCCAGCCGCTCGGCCAACAGCTTCAACGTCCGCTGATCGCTGACCAAGTAATGTCGTCGTTCGCTCCACGAACGAACACTCGTTTGCGGAGCAAACGACGACTAATCACCGAAGTTATTCGTCCCGCGTTTCTCAGGAGATAACCTCTCATGTCACACCGTTCAATTCAGTCAACGAAATGCCTGATCGCGTATTCACTCCTGGTTTTGGCGCTCGCCAATGTTGTCCGGGCGCAGCGAGTTCCCGATTCTGCTGCCGAGGCGCGCCTCCGTTACAGCGGTGGCCAGCAAGCTGTTGATCGCTATCGAGCCCAGTTGGCAACCGAGCAGGCATCCGCGCCGAACTGGGCCGAAGCGCTCCAACATCCCGAACTGAACGTCCGCCATCAGGCAATGCAGGAGTTGCAAGTCAAAGCGTACAAGGGTGAGCCACTGACCGATGCGATCGATGTGCTTCGAAAGTACGCGAGCCTACAGCTTCAATTCGGCAGCCGCGACGAGACGCTCATGATGCAACAGAGGGCGTTCGAGATTCTCGGCGTCGTCGACCAGGACTTCGCCGCCAGCCGCATGGCTCGCTATTTGGCCTCCAACCTGCACGTCGGCCAATATGCACCTCGCGAGCAGAATATCGCTATGGGCGTCCTGGAAAAGATCAACCACGTATCGGTGAATCTGGACGATGATTTGCTGCGGGCTCTGGAACGTGCCCGCGCAGGGGACCGACGACAGCAAGTCAACAACAAGGGCCCGGAAGGGATCTTGTTATACGTCACGGCGAAGCTCGCGCAGGACAAGAAGCGAGCCGGCCAAGCCGTTCTGGACGCGATGCGCTGGCCGCTCGCAGACGATGGTTGCTACGAACGGTACCATTTTCTCGCGGTTCGTTTCGCTGCCGAGCATTGTGGCAGCCTGCTTCCCCGCCTAATTCAAGCATACCGAACGAACAATCGCCCCGAATATTTGCACATGATTGCAGCCCTAGCCGTGCATCACGACGATGCCTGGACCTTCTTCGAGAATTACGTCCAGGACCGCTTCGTCGATCAATATAATAAGCGAAGCATGGCTACGGCGTTTGCGGACTCGTGGTTGTTGGCTTCAAAGGAAACGCAGCGGGCAAATGCGGAAAAGGCGAAACAGCTAAACACCAAGGCGCCAGGTTGGTTGGAGTGGCGTAGCACCGACACTCAGCGTTTGCTGTACTACTCCAAGAAGAAGGCGGACGTCATGGAAATGTTCCGAGAAGCGATCGATTACAGGTCACCCGAGCCTAATCGTCCCTTCCAGAACGCGGGACGCTAACCCGGTGCTTCTCCGCGGTGTTCGGCTGGACCGGCTAGCAGTTCCCCCTGCATTTGGTCATTGGAACCTACGAGACAATTTACTTAGAATTGAATCTCATGAGCAGTTTAGACGACACCCTCGACCGTTATGATTGCCTCTGGCGAGAGGGCAAGCAGCAACCTGTGCTTGCCCAGTTTCTGGCTCAAGCTTCCTTACCGGCCGAGCAACAGTCCGCCGCCTTGTTGGAGTTGATCGCGATCGACATGGAGTATCGTTGGAGGCAGGAGTCAGCGTCGCCAGAATCCAGCCAAACGGACACCGCAAGAGTTGCAGCCGCCTCTGCCGAGGATACAGCAACCGATATTCTGGCACCACGTCCGCTGATCGAAGATTATTCGCAGCAATGGCCGGAGATTTTGAAGGCTGACAATCTTCCGAAGAATCTTATTGCGGAAGAATTTCGAATTCGTCATCGCTGGGGTGACCGGCCGTCGATTCAAAATTACGTTGATCGTTTTGGCGACGACACTTCGTTGCGAGAGGAACTGGAAGCGACACAACGCGAATTGCTGCGGGACGAATCGGATGATGAAACTCTCTCGCCAGCTGTTGGGCCAGCGTTTGCCACCTTAGAAAGCAATGACTCCAATGATGTGACTTCCCAGTCGATCATGTTCGGTCGCTATCGGCTGATTCGACAACTCGGCAAAGGCGGCATGGGCGAAGTCTATCTGGCCGAAGATACACAATTGGAACGTCGCATTGCGTTGAAGACTCCGCATCTCGCGCAGAGCGACGTCCACCAGCAGAGATTTGTAAACGAGGGCAAGGCAGCAGCCACCCTGCATCATCCCGGCATCTGTCCCGTCTTTGACGCCGGTGAAATTGACGGCCAGCCGTTCATCACGATGGCCTACATCGACGGAGACACCCTCCGCGAGCATTGGGAACGATCGGACGATCGTTCCACACTGGAAACCGTCCGCATCTTCGCCGAAATCTCTAAAGCGATGCGAGTCGCGCACGATGCCGGTATCGTGCATCGCGATTTGAAACCGTCGAACGTCATGCTCGACGCCGCCGGACAGCCGGTGGTTATGGATTTTGGACTAGCCTTTCGCGAGAGCCAAGCAGAGGGTACTCGTCTGACACAAACAGGCGACACGTTTGGCTCACCCGCCTACATGTCACCGGAACAAATCGAAAACGCGGCTGCCAATGTCGAGCCCGCTTCCGACATCTATAGTCTCGGCGTGATGCTGTTCGAGGCATTGACCGGTCGCTTGCCGTTCACAGGAACCGTCAGCTCGATCCTGGTGCAGATCGCCCGCGATGCGCCGCCGCTTCCCTCGCAGCTTCGTGCCGACATCGATCCGGAACTGGAGCAACTCTGCCTGCAAATGCTTGCCAAAGATCCGGCGGAGCGGCCCGCATCCATGAACGCAGTCGCCGAGCGGCTCGATGCGATCGTGCAACGTCTGCAAGTGGAAACACGAAGCGTCAGCGAGGGACTACAACAAGCGGAAGTCCGTCCCTCGCTCACGCGTCGGGTTTCCATGTTGATCGCCACGGCCCTCGCCCCAATTGCGATTCTGCTGGGCATCATCGTCTTCAATATCAGGACGCCGCATGGTCCAGTGCGAATCGAAGTCGAAGAAGAATTCGCCGACCAGATCAGGGTTCGCGTCCTACAGGGAGGCGAAGTCGTCGAGATCGCGGACACCAAAAGTGGCTGGTCTCTCAGTCTGGAAGAAGGCGAGTACAAATTCGAACTCGGCAAAGGCGGCGAGCAGTTCGAGATTGAACCACGCACTGTGCGAGTTTAGCGTGCAGAAGAAGCGATCGTCTCGGTTACGACGCGGTCGAAGCCGTCACCGACGAAGATCGCGAAGCAACAAGACGATGTCTCCGAGTCCGATCCGATTTCCGATCGACCGGAAACACCCGTGGCGTTCGCGCCGCGGGACTACGCCCTGTCGTTCGACGGCATCGACGACCATGTCATCACGCCGCTGGTGTATGACG
>CALBSZ010000710.1 GCA_937967665.1 uncultured Planctomycetaceae bacterium | reverse complement strand
GACCGGATACACTGGCTCGCGCTGCGTGCTGGTAGTGTGGCCGATGGCCGCGAACTTGACGCCGTCCTCATACAAGCTCGACGCGCCAGCGAGTGGGTCACTTACGACCGGATACACTGGCTCGCGCTGCGTGCTGGTAGTGTGGCCGATGGCCGCGAACCTGACGCCGTCCAGCTTACCCCGCAAAGGCCTGCACGGATACAACCCGTAACGCCGCCCATCTCCCGCGTTACGAATGCATGAGCTTTCCAAGTTGTTCGAACGCCAGCGGCCAAGGCGGTCGCAAGAACCCCAGCGCGCGGACGTCTTGATACCAGAATCCAAACGGACTTCGACGCGAGTACGTTCCGCCACCAATCACTTTGCACAATCGCCCGAGTACCGACTCGGCCAACTCGGCAATCGCTGTCTTCCCTTGCAGCACCTGCTTTCCCGGCTCGTCTCCTTGCTCCACGCAACGCACCATCCCTTCCCACGCCTGATCGACAAGCCAGGCCTCCATTTCCGCGCGTGCCAACTCTACTTCACCGAACGCACCGAGCGTTTCCGGATTCACTTTTTCTTTCGCGGTCCGTACGGCAATGTCGACAATGCCGGCAATGACACTGCTGAACAAGCAACCAATATAAGGCCCGGTCTTCTTGGCAATGGCGGGCAGGTTGCCGGGCCAGGCGATGCGTGTTGCGGGATAACCTTCATAGGCAAAGGCGTGACTTTGCGTCGCCGCCATACCGTGCCCATCCCATTCGGCCACCAGTGTCGCGCCGGCGGAACCATCCCAGGGAACATCACGCACGTTGAGGAAGAACCAGTCCGGTTCGCTTTCGCCCTCCGGCACGGCGGTCGTCACCATCACGTCCATGATGCCGGAACCGCTGCCAAAATGCTTCTGCCCGCTCAACTGATAAGCATGCGGTCCCGAACCGCGTTTTGCCGTCGCGCGCGTCTGCGTCACATCGCCGCCGCTGCCCGGTTCCGACGTGATGGTGCCCCACCAGTTCCCGGCGGTCACGGTTGTTGCGATTTCGCTGAGCTGTTCCTGCCAGGCTTCGTTATCAATGTCGATGGCCGGCGTCGAAAACCAGTAGGCCAGCACGGCGGGATGCATCGCACTGACGAGCGCCACGGACGAGTCCCCGGTTGCCAGGGTCCGCAGCAGGCTGCTCAGCGAACGAACGGATCGTGGCACGTCGACCCACAATCCACCATGCTCCCTCGGAATCGCCGCAGACAGGTAGCCCGCTTCGCGAAGCTTCGAAAAATCGGCGGCATCCAGCGTTCTGCGCCGCTGGCGCTCGGTACGGTCCGCGGCAAACTGTTCCGCGATCGCGTGTATCTGTTGAGTCAACGTCTGCAGGTCCATGGCGAGCTGAACTCCCTGTGGCGAATCCATGATACTTGGTGGCACGGCAAAACAACTGATCCCACCGCGAAGGACGCTTCCGCATGCCTACCGCCGGAGGCCCGGAAGGACGGCACCCAGATCACGAACAACGCGGCGACCAGATCCAGGTCGTTATCATACCGTTTTCCGCGGCCGCTCGTGGAAAAGTTCCGACCGTCGCCCCGGCAGTCCCTTCTCGCTGGGCCTGCGTTCCGATAAATTGAAGCGGTCCCAACCTCAACCCAGCGACCATTCATGCCAGACACCCTGCCTGCCGCGCTCGCCCGCCACAACATCAAGCTCAAGCCCGAGCAGGTGGCCGACCTGCAGCAATACTGCGAAATGCTGTGGGACTGGAACGAAAAGCTGAATTTGACGCGGCACACCGATGTTGAAACCTTCGTGGCCCGCGATGTCGTCGACACCGTCGAACTCAGCCGCTTGCTGGGCCATGAAGAAGAAGTATTGGACGTTGGGTCGGGTGGTGGTGTTCCGGGAATCATCCTGGCCATTATTCGACCCGATTTGCAAGTGACGCTTTGCGAGTCGGTGGCCAAGAAGGCGGCCGTCCTGGATCAGATGGTCGAGAAACTCGCGTTGCCCATACCGGTCTATGCAAATCGCGCCGAAGACCTGCTGGAAGAGTTCCGCTTTGATGCGCTGGTTCTCCGCGCCGTCGGACCGCTGTGGAAAATCTGCCATTGGTTCGAACCCCACTGGCCCGGAATTGGCCGCGTGCTAGCGATCAAGGGACCGAAATGGGTGGATGAACGCGCTGAGGCTCGGCATCGCGGCCTGATGCATCCCTGCGAACTGCGAAAGGTTCACAGCTACCCGATGCCCGGCACGGAAAGCGAGAGCGTCATCCTGAAAATGTGGGCGAAGGGCGCTCCGGAACCCGGTATCGACGCCGCGGCCGAAACGCCCCGTTGACTTGTGCGCTAGGCTGGCTTTTCCAATTGTGAACCTCTGGCGATACGAGTAGGGTTTTTCTGTTTCGGCGTCAGATTGTGGACGGCACGAGCGGAGTCGTGCCGCTACAGGATAGAAAACCGGACATTTGACTTATCAGCCGAGTGCATTTAACGGACATCGTGTTGAGGGATCTCGCTACTTTCCCTATACTTCTGTCCTTCGTAGCTTGTTGAATCTGCACAGTCTGCCACGGCTCGGTGAGTGGCTTTTGATCGGTAATCCCGCAAATATGTCCAGTTATCGCCTGACTCATCTGAAGCAACTTGAGGCCGAGAGCATTCACATCATTCGGGAGGTGGCGGCCGAATTCAGTAACCCGGTCATGCTCTACTCGATCGGTAAAGACTCGTCCGTCATGGTGCATCTGGCCTTGAAGGCGTTTCACCCTGGAAAGCCTCCGTTTCCCCTGCTGCATGTCGATACGACCTGGAAGTTTCGCGAAATGATTGCGTTTCGCGAAAACTACGCGCGGAAGGAACTGGGTTTGGAAGTGCTGGTGCACATCAACGAAGAGGGACGCCAGTACGGAATCCATCCACTGCACGACAGCGAAAAGCACACCGAGGTGATGAAGACCGACAGCCTCAAACAGGCGCTCGACAAGTACGGCTTCGACGCGGCGTTCGGCGGCGCGCGGCGCGACGAGGAAAAGTCGCGAGCCAAGGAACGGGTCTTCTCATTCCGCGATAAGTCTCACCGCTGGGACCCGAAGAATCAGCGTCCCGAACTCTGGAACCTGTACAACGCGAAGGTCAACAAAGGGGAGAGCATTCGCGTTTTCCCGCTCTCCAACTGGACGGAACTGGACGTCTGGCAGTACATCCACCTGGAACAGATTCCGATCGTCCCGCTCTATTTCGCCGCGCCCCGGCCCGTCGTGGAACGCGACGGCGTGCTGATTCACGTCGACGACGACCGTCTGAAATTGAAACCGGGAGAAACGCCGGCCATGAAGAAGGTTCGCTTCCGCACGCTCGGTTGCTACCCGCTCACGGGAGCGGTCGAATCGGACGCCACGACCTTGCCGGAAATCATTCAGGAAATGCTGCTCACCAAGACGTCCGAACGTCAGGGGCGTGTGATCGACAAGGACGAAGGCGGCGCCGGTATGGAAGAAAAGAAAAAACGCGGTTACTTCTGACGAGTGACTGTCACGCGAACAGCTGCGATCAAGCCGTTTCCACCAATCGACAATCGACAATCGACAATCGACAATCGACAATTCCCATGTCTCACCAGTCCGAATTAATCGCTTCCGATATCGACGCGTACCTGGCCGAACACGAACGCAAGGAGCTTTTGCGTTTCATCACCTGCGGGAGCGTGGACGACGGCAAGAGCACGCTCATCGGCCGCCTGCTGTACGATTCCAAAATGATCTACGAAGATCAGCTGGCCGCGATCCAGAAGGATTCGATCACGCACGGGACGACCGGCGGGGGTTTCGATCCGGCTTTGTTGACCGACGGACTGAGAGCGGAACGCGAACAGGGCATTACCATCGATGTCGCTTACCGCTACTTCTCCACGGCCAAACGCAAGTTCATCATCGCCGATACGCCCGGTCACGAACAATACACCCGCAACATGGCCACCGGCGCCTCGACCGCCGACCTGGCGATCATCCTGATCGACGCCCGGCACGGCGTCCTGACTCAAACCAAGCGGCACAGTTTTATTACGTCGCTGCTGGGAATCAAGCACGTGCTGGTAGCCATCAACAAGATGGACCTGGTTGATTACAGCCAGAAAGTCTTCGATCAGATCCGTTCCGATTACAAGGACTTTGTCTCGCGTCTGGAAATCCCTGACCTGCACTTCATTCCGATTTCGGCGCTCAACGGCGACAATGTCGTCGACCGCAGTACCAACCTCAGCTGGTACGACGGGCCGACATTGATGGCGTTCCTGGAATCGGTGTATATCGGTTCGGATCGCAACCTGGAAGACTTTCGCTTTCCTGTTCAATTCGTCAACCGCCCCCATCTGGACTTCCGCGGCTTCTGCGGAACGATTGCCTCGGGAATCATTCGCCAGGGGGACGAAATCATGGTGCTGCCGTCGCGGAAGAAGAGCCGCGTGAAGCAGATCGTGACCTTCGAAGGCGATATCGAGGAAGCATTCGCGCCGTTGTCCGTGACGCTGACGCTGGAAGACGAAATTGACGTCAGCCGCGGCGACATGATCGTCCGCCCCGGAAACGTTCCCAAGCTGGAACAGCGTTTCGACGCCATGGTGGTCTGGATGGCGGAGGCCCCGATGGTGCCAGGCAAGACCTACCTGTTCAAGCAGACGACCAAAAACGTCACCGGCACGATCAGCACGCTGCGTTATCAGGTGGATGTCAACACGCTGCACCGCGCCGATGCCCCGACGCTGAACCTGAACGAAATCGGCCGCTGCGCCATTTCGCTGAATGAAGCGATTGCCTTTGACGGATATCGGCGGAACAAGGGGACAGGTTCGTTCATTATCGTGGACCGCATCAGTAACGTGACCGTTGGTGCGGGCATGATTTTGAATCGCATGACGGGGGACGAGCGGCACGATCACTGGGACGACGCGCCGACCAGTGCGAGCCTGCATGGCGAAATCAGTCACGTCACGGCGGACGAGCGGGCCGCGCGGTTTGGCCAGCGGGCGGCTACGATCCTGATCACAGGACTCACCGGCGCCGGCAAGTCGACCATCGCCTACGCGCTCGAGCGGCGTTTGTTCGATATGGGACGTTCCAGCGCGGTGCTCGACGGTCAGAACATGCGTTTGGGCATCAGCAAGGATCTGGGGT
Source organism: uncultured Planctomycetaceae bacterium (assembly GCA_937967665.1). Lineage (GTDB taxonomy): Bacteria > Planctomycetota > Planctomycetia > Pirellulales > Pirellulaceae > CALBSZ01. The sequence goes on along the minus strand of CALBSZ010000710.1, from coordinate 3,657 downwards.
TCTCGTCCGAAGATCGCAGCGAGAACCTGCGCCGCAGTGCCGAAGTGGCGAAACTGGTGAACGATGCCGGCCTGATCTGCGTGGCCGCGTTCGTGGCGCCTCGTGAAGACATTCGCCAGAAGGCGGCCGAGGTGGTGGGGCGCGATCGTTTTCTGGTGGTCCACCTTTCCGCGCCGCTGGAAGTCTGCCGCCAGCGGGATCAGGAAGGTCACTACACGAAAGCGGACGCCGGCGAATACACTCGAGTTCCAGGTGTTTCGGCCCCGTATGAAGAGCCCGTCCAAGCCGACCTCGTCCTGCCCACCCACCAGTTAGACGTCGCCGAGTGCGTCGAAAAGATCATCGAACTCCTCGACGCCCGCAATGTCCTCAGCTAACCCCGGCTCGATCGTCCAAATTCCACCCCTTCGCTTCCCTTCGGCAGGAAGCATCTCACGCGAAGAGTTTGGTTCGTGCTCTTTTTCTTAACGCCTTCGCGCAACCCGCTATGCAATGCCGGTTTGCCGTTCTCGTCCTGCTCAACCAACCTGCCGTACGCCGCCGGAGGGCGTGGCTCCCGCCGAGCCGATAGCACGCGATGACGTTGAGCGCGTTGCGAATCGGTAGTTGCCGAACTCCTGATTCGTGTTGTTGTACGATTGCTGGACAACGGTTGAGATGCGGCAACGAGCGCCGTGATTCTCGGTGAGAACATCCCAGGCATCGGTCTGGGTTTCCTGCACCCAAGCCAGAATATCGGCATGGAACAGGGCAAGCTGTCGATCATAGCTCGCTGCGTCCTCTTCTGCGTAGAACCAGTCATGAGCCGCGAAATGATTGCAGATTTCGTCTTCGAACTTGCTCTCTGTATGCAGGTTCATTCCGCCTCCCTATGCCCGCATCCGTGGGGTTCCGTACACGGGCACCGGCGTCGGGCTCTGTGGGCTGCTGACGATGTATTCTTGTGCAAGCCCATCTTGCCGCTATTTCCAAATGTACTTTTCGTCGTATTCGATGCTGTGTCGTTCAAGAAACTTGATGTACTCGTTTTTGAACGAAGTCGCTCGATGATGCTCCCTTTGACTGTCGATGTAATGACTCACTTCTGGAACGGCAGATTGGCTGACTGAAAACGCGCCGTAACCAGCTTGCCATGCGAAACCGCTCAAACCGGTCTGGTTTTCATGAACCCAGATGGACGAGTTGGATTTGACGTCGCGTGCACAATCCGAGATGGATTGTTGCGGGTGCATTCCCACGAGCAGGTGAATATGGTCCGCGATTCCACCGGCGGACAGCAGAACGTGTTTTCGTTCACGCAGGATTCCGCCGATGTACGCGTACAAATCAGACTGAAAGCCCTCGCGAATCAGCGGTTCCGATTCTTCGTGCTCCAGATGAAATGCACACGCAGATTTGTAAATGTGGACATGGTTCTGTGCTCCTCGCCCCGGAGGGGCTGACGTGATTCGCGACGCACGATACGCCGACCTCTTCGGCGTGATCGCGATCTGGGTGAAACCATTAACAACGCCGGCCCCTGCGGGGCGTTTCCGATGCGTCGTTGACGCACGCCATGGGCTGCCGCCCATGGCTAACCATGCCGGCCCCTGCGGGGCGAAATTCTCGCGCAAAATTTCTCGTGCATCACTGCAATCCTTCGTAACCAATCTCTTCATTGCGACAGATCTCCGATCATGGCGACGATCCGATCCGGCACCCCTTTCAATTCCGTGTCAATCTTATCCAAATCGCCACGCGATTCGGCCCGGAGGGCCCGGCGCTGGTAGTCATGGGTGGAAGCCCGTGGAACTGGATTACAACGTGGAATCAATTCCACCCGCGAAAAACTCGCCCCGGAGGGGCTGACGTGATTCGCGACGCACGATACGCCGACCTCTTCGGCGTGATCGCGATCTGGGTGAAACCATTAACAACGCCGGCCCCTGCGGGGCGTTTCCGATGCGTCGTTGACGCACGCCATGGGCTGCCGCCCATGGCTAACCATGCCGGCCCCTGCGGGGCGAAATTCTCGCGCAAGAGCCTGTGGCTGTGTCGACTCTTGGCAGCGACCGATTCCCTTCGAATAGGCTACACCATCTGGTTGCAATTGGCTACCGATGTGCTAGGCTGAGACTTCGATTAACTTGCGCAGGAAAGGCTCTTGCTTTCTGTTGGAATTGTTGAGTCGGATCGCGGTTAGCCTTAACAACTCAGGTGCAAGAGATGACGTTAACATGTCATCGAAGCGTAGATTGCAACCGTGCTGTGTCCACATTGCATTCAGTCTTTCGAAGCCAATCCCAGCCTGGACGATCAAGGGAGTCGTCATGTTGGTCGCTGCCTTAGTCCTGGGCGCGTTGACCGGATGCATCGCCTGCCTGATCACGTTTCCCGTGTCGATGATTGATGCGTGCTGCATCGCCAAGAAACTCAAACAGGGCCAAACCGTTGGAGAGTGGGAGTTCTTCTGAGCAGCAACCTATTGATCGCTTCCCGCTGACAACGACTTGCGGTAGAATTGAGTTGGTTCTCACATCGCTTTTTGCAACGATTTCGTCGAGGCCATAGCACCCTTAAATCAGCGCGTGGCATGCAGCGGCATAGCTCCCTTTATCGCGTTTGCCCTGGTAGCTCAGGTGGATAGAGCAACGGTTTCCTAAACCGTAGGCCGGAGGTTCGAGTCCTCTCCAGGGTACTTGAGATGGTGCTGGCCACCGTGCCCAGTGGAAGTCGTCAGCTACGCTGACGCACTCTTGGACGTACGCCAGGAGTCGATTTCGTGAGTCGCGGTCGGGTCGCGGTTCCAAAACGGCTGTGCAGAGCCAGCGACTCGTAGCAGAATTTACGGCCGAGCGGTGAGTTGACCGTCGACGGAGAAATCGTCAAAGGTCAGGTGCCCCCACGCGCCGACGCTCTTGTCGACGACGCGCAGAAAAACGGGCTTTCCTTTCCACTTGCTGACGTCCCACGTGGTTCGTTTCATCTGCGGGCCATACGGACCACCGGCGGCGAGCAGGAGCTTCTGCGACTCAGCATCAAACAGGCCGACATACAGGGACTCGCGATCAAAGCCACCCGAGACGAGGAAGCTGGCGCGATTGCCGTGGATGACAAACTCGGGCGACTGGATGACCACTCGCTGGCCGTCCGAAAAGCCGTCGGCGGTCTGGACGGTGGTGAGGTGGTATTTGCCTTCCTGCGTAAACGGCCTGTCTTTGTGCCGCGGCAACGACACGTGCCTTGACACGGGTGTGCCAGCCGCCCCTTCGATGACCGACCAGCCGTCGAGCTGCCCCGACTCGAACGTGAAGCGGAGGCTTCCCAGTGGTTTGAAGCCATCGTAACTCCGTTTCACGGGCGCACTGCTGCCTGGGTTCGCCGATCGGTAGGTGTCGAGCAGCATTTGCAGTTCTTCCGCGACTTCAGGATACTCGCGGTACAGATTCGTTGTCTGCTTGAGGTCCTTGTGAAGGTCGTAGAGCTGGGCGGGCGGCGCATCGGCCTTGATCCTGCCGTTTTCGATGTCGCTGTTCGTGTAACCGGCGTACGTGATAGCCGCGGGTCCGCCGAAAGCGTGGGCGCCTCGCTTTGTCGCCGTGAACCCGCCGCTTCCCTGCGCTCCGATGTACATCCATTTGTCGAGACGAAGGGCCAGGTGCCTGGGACTGCTGGGAG
>CALBSZ010000709.1 GCA_937967665.1 uncultured Planctomycetaceae bacterium | reverse complement strand
ATTTCGCCACGCAGGCCGAAGTTAATCGTCTGCTGGCCGGGACCGTCGCCGCTGCGAATGGCGTGATAGCCGATTTCGTCGCGAGTCCGCTTGCCGGTCAGGCCCTCGCGGCCGTGGACGTGCCGGGTCAGTCCCATCGCGTGGGCAATAATTTCGCCAAACTTCAGCGCCGTGCCGCTCGGCGCGTCTTCTTTAAAGCGGTGGTGACGCTCCAGAATCTCGACGTCCGCGCTGCTTCCTTTCAAGGCGTGCGCGGCCATTTCCGACAGCTTCATCGTCAGGTTCACCGCCAGGCTCATGTTGGGCGCCCAGACCACGGGGATGCTCTGAGCGGCCGTGCGGATCATGGCCTGCTGGTCTTCGGCGAGTCCTGTGGTGGCCATGACCAGCGGAATCCGCTGGTCGACGCAACGCTGCGTGATCGATTCCGCTCCTGCTGGAGCCGAAAAGTCGATGACGGCGTCCACGCCGTCAGGCAACTCGGCCGCAAGAGAAAGCCCGATCTCGCCCACGCCGGCGATGGTTCCGACGTCGGTTCCCAGCTTGGGATGTCCGGGATAATCGAGTGCGGCGACCAGTTGCAGGTCGGTGTCGGCGCTGCCCAGCGCCACCAGCCGGCAGCCCATTCGTCCCGTCGCACCGTTGATCGCGATCTTTGTCATTGCTTGTCCGTTCTCTCGTCCGCGCGTTCTCTCGTCCGCGGGGCGTCGAGTTGTTTCAGGAAGGGAGGTGCCCGTTGTCCGAGCTGGAGAGGTGTCTCGGCAAAGTCCCTATAATCTTGTCCAAATTCTTCGCCGCCGCAACCTCCCACAGCGCAACGGCCGTGACAGTGCCGGGACTCCCGTTACCCCTGCACCGGAGAACGAAATCGATCAGGAATAAAGCTGGATGGCTTTAATGATTTCGTCCAGGTCGTTGGGGACGGCAACGGCGCGATTGGCGAACGAAGCGCGGCGGACTCCACGGCTGCCCAGAACTTTGTTGAACTGCTCTTGGTCGGTCGTGTGGTAGGCGACCGTCGCCGTGGGATCCTTCAGCAGGTGGCCGGTCAGAATACAGACGACCCGGTCACTCGGTGCGATGATGCCCTCTTCACGCAACAGCTTGGCCCCGGCCACGCTCGCCGCACTCGCCGGTTCGCAACCGATCCCGCCAGCGCCAACCTTTGCCTTGGCATCCATGATTTGCTGGTCCGAAACCTGGCGTACGACGCCGTCGCAAAACTCCAAAGCGCGCAGGCATTTGTTGAGATTGACCGGGCGATTGATTTCGATCGCGCTGGCAATGGTCGTGGCTTTCTTTTGCTGTTCGTCAAGTTCGTCGTAATAGCGGCAGGCCACGGAAAGGTCGCCGCGACCACCTTCCCAACGCAGGCCGCGGCGCTCGTAAAGCTCGTACAGCGTATCCGCGCCAGATGCATTGACCACTGCCAGACGCGGGACGCGGTCGATCAGCCCCAGCGTTTTCATCTCCATGAACGCTTTGCCGAACGAACTGGAATTGCCCAGGTTGCCGCCGGGGACCACGATCCAGTCCGGGGGATCCCAACGGAGCCCTTCCAGCACGCGAAACATGATCGTCTTCTGGCCTTCCAGCCGAAACGGGTTGATGCTGTTGACCAGGTAGATGCCCATTTCGCGCGAGATCTCTTTGACGCGAGCCATCGCGTCGTCGAAGTCACCGGCGATCTGCACGGTCAGCGCGCCGTAGTCCAGGGCCTGCGAGAGTTTGCCGTAGGCGATCTTGCCCGAACCGACGAAGATCACCGCTTTCATCAACCGTGTGACCGAACAGTACATGGCCAACGACGCGCTGGTGTTTCCCGTGGAGGCACAGGCGGCCCGCTCGGCCCCGATCGTGCGCGCATGCGTGAAGGCGGCTGACATGCCGTTATCTTTAAAACTCCCCGACGGGTTCATGCCCTCGTACTGCAAGTACAGGTTCCCCTCGTTCATGCCCACGTAGGGAGCAACCGCGTCCGCCTGTTGCAACAGCGTCTGGCCTTCACCTACCGTGACCACTTGCTCACGCGGCGCGAATGGCAGCATGTCGTAAAATCGCCAGACACCACTGAAACTAAGCGGATCATGGCGCTCGGTCCACTTTTTCTCGAAGTCCGCCAGCCTGCTCGGCGGCCGGAGCTTGTCCCAGTCGTACCAAATATCCAGCAGCTCGTTGCACTTTGGACAGGCGACCAGAACCTGGTCGACGCCGAAAGTCGCCCCGCAGTCCGGAGAAATACACTTCTGGGAGACAAAATCGGTCGCGGTCACGGCAGTAACCTGTTAGGTGCGTTGAGTTTAACGGAAGCGAGCCCGGTGTTGGCGACCAGTAACGGGTGATCCGGTCCCCGGGATGGGTGTGTTAAGGAGTCTAAACAAGCTGTCAAGTGGCCACAATATCGAAACTAAATCCTTTGACAGATGACACTTAACACTAGCATACGAATGCGGAAAAAGATAGTCCGCGCCCTTTGACACTGTTGAGGGGGGATTTTACAATGGACGGGCTATCACGGATGGAATTGCGGTCGACAAGGAGTCGTAGGAATGCGTGTAGGGGCGGTTTAACGAGCGTTACGAAAGGTTGTATGGTATGAAGAAGTCCGAGATGAAGCCGTATAAGGAGATGCTGTTGCTCTTGCGGGCGCGTGTTCGAGGCGACGTCAGCGCTATGGCCAGCGCAGCACTGAAAAAACGCAGCGACGCCTCAGGAGACCTTTCCAGCATGCCCATTCATATGGCGGACGTCGGCACGGCTAACTTAGAACAGGAATTCACCCTGGGACTCATGGAAAACGACGGCGCCACACTTGGTCAAATCGAGGCTGCTCTTGAACGAATCGAAGACGGTGACTATGGTTCGTGCGTCGAATGTGGGGGCCGGATTCCCAAGATGCGCCTAAATGTCATTCCATACACCGCCCATTGTGTCAAATGCGCCAGTAAGCTCGAAGGTGCTTGAAGAAACGTCTCCGCTCAGCGTGCCCCGTAGCCGGTACGTCCTCTTTTTCTCGCTGGCCACAATCGGTTGCCTCGCTGATCTGCTATCGAAATGGTGGGTGTTTGCAAGGTTGGGGTCTCCGACAGGAGATCGAGCGGACATTTACTGGGTCTGGGCAGGCTCTTTCGGCT
>CALBSZ010000708.1 GCA_937967665.1 uncultured Planctomycetaceae bacterium | reverse complement strand
GCCTCCACCGACCTCGGTACAGCCCAGCGAAAACTTGCTCGAAGCGCTCCGCGAATTCGGCACGCGTGATATCGAAACGCTGCCCGTGCAGGTCCCGGACGGGGATCGGAAACCGCTGGTTGGCCTGCTCTTGCGCGAGGACGTCATGCGCCGCTATCGCAAGGAGTTGCTCGGGAAGTAGCGGGGCCACGCCAGGAACTCGCGATTCCTTTTGCGCAGCGAAGCAGTTCGGCAAATCTTGGGGACGGGACGACTTCTTGGGCCGTCGGCGTGTGCCGCCCGAGTGACTCGCAGCAGATGTCAGCACTTCGGCAAATCGCGCCGGTTCAAGAACCACTAAACCAGTTTCAAGTGGATACTTACCGATCCACAGCGCTGGCACCGCAGCCAGATCCGAACGCGACGCTGGAGGGCCGACAGGCTCTGATTCAGCGACCGACTGGGAGCAAACCGTTTCTGTTTGCAAACACCGCAACGCATGGCATGAATTCCTGGATGTCCTACTGACACAAAAGGGCCGATTCACTGTACCGCAACTCGCAAAACCGCCGCTGAGTCGACTGGCAAGGAATATTCATCGAGGTCGCGCGGGGACTCTGCTCTTGCGCTGAGCTTACGAGCTACCGGTAGGATCGGACCACTGTGGTCGAGAAAGCCAAAAATTATACTCATAGTGGTTGCATCGATACGCACGATCAGCCGCCTGTACGGGTTAGGCAAACTGTACCGGCTGGCCGGCCTTCACCTCCAAGCTTTCCCTGACAATGCCTGTGGCGCCACGGATTGACGCGGTCTGCGCAAGGGCCGCGGACTGGATTGCGACAATCGGACGTGTCCCGCAGCGGCGCAAGAATGCTCGATCAGTGTATGCTACGTCTTGCCCTGCTGCCTTGCTCCTCATGCCAAATCGTGACGTAGAATTCCCATAGCATCTTCCCCCGATGCGCGAATATTTCAGGTGCCGGTCGCCGCCATCCCCTCCAAGGCCGGACGGACGTTTCACAGTCAACTCGAAGCGAAGTACCGCAATTCCCTCACTGGAATTGAGATGCACGTTCGCGAGGAATTTCATCCTGTTTGTGGGAGTAGGAATTATGCAATCTCGGTTTCTACCTGCGACCTCCTGCCAATTCATGCGGCACTCTGTAATGGGAATTGCAGCGTGCCTGCTGCTCTGCAGCGTTACTTTCGCCAAAGACTACTATGTCAGTAGAAAAGGTAACGACAAGAACAGCGGCCTGTCGGAAGATCAGGCATTTCGCACGATCTCGAAAGCAACTTCTCAGGCCAAGGCCGGCGATTCGGTCTTCGTCGTCTCCGGCAAGTATCGCAACGAGGATTTCGAAATTGAGGACGTCCGCGGGACGGCGACGAATCCGATTCAAATCGTGGCCAGCGGCGAAGTGACGCTGCGGGCCGGCAAGAAGGATCCGGTCATTACCCTCGAATCCTGCTCGCACCTCCGCTTGGAAGGCTTTGTGATCGAAGGCGGCAGCGAGGGAATTGAGGTCGAAGACGCGGACCACTGTACGATCGCGCGTTGCGTCGTGTCCAAAGCGAAGGACGAAGGCATTAAGGTCAAGGGACGAAGTTCGTTCAACATCATCGAAAACTGCCTGATCGTTGACAATGGCGATGAGGGAATCGCGGTCGATCTGCAACGCGACGACGATATCTTGCGGGTTGTGCATTGCACGGTCGCCAAAAACGGTGACGACGGCATCGATCTCGACGAAGGCTCGATTCAAATTGGTAACTGTATCATCGTTTTCAACAAAGACGACGGCATCGACATTGACGTCAAGGGAACTTCGGTCGCGCACAAGTACAATCTGGTGTATGGCAATAGGAGCAAGGACTTCGAGAACACCAGCAAGGACTCGACCGAGTTTTCCTCAAACCCAAGCTTTGATTCGAAGAATGGTTATCAGTTAACCGCGTCTTCGCCGGCCATCGATAGAGCTCGAAACTGGAACAAGCATCCCGTCACGGAGGACCTGACGGGCGCGGCGCGGCCGGCAGGCGCGGCGAACGACCTGGGCTGCTACGAATACGGCGCGTCCGGTTCCGGCCGCAATATCTACTACGTCCGCGTCAACGGCAATGACGGCAACTCGGGCAGATCCAAGGGACAGGCCTGGCGGACGGTCAAGCACGCGGCCTCGCGAAACCTGCCACCGGGTTCCATTATCTACGTCGGGGCGGGCACCTTTAATGCCGGGCTCAATACGTACGTCAACATTCAGCACAGCGGTACTGCGGACGAGCCGATCAAGTACATCGCCGACACGAACGGCAAGCACACCGACGACAAGGGGCGTGTCACGTTGGAAAGCGACTACTGGGTGGCGCTGCACGCCAATGGCCAGCAATACGTCGAATTCGACGGCTTCCACTTCACCCGCAGCGACTACGTCCGCAAGCTGGACGCTGCGGCCCGCAATGGAGGCGGCCGCTACACGCATCTGGCGGTCTATCCGTATGAGTGTGTCGGGTTCGTCTTTCGCAACTGCTCGTTTGCCGACTGCGACCGGGGCATCTGGGCACAGCCCGTTACCGACCGTACCGACTTGAATTCGTCCCTGCGGGTTGAAAACTGCTCTTTTACCGACAACGCGGATTACGGTGTCGCCGCCTGGCGCAGCCACCTGACCGTGGTGCAATCGAGATTCGACAATAACGGGTCGTATGCGATCTTGAACTACAGCTATCCCTACCAGAAGCGCGAGTTCAAGGATACTCGGCTGGTGGTGAAGGACTGTCAGATTCGCGGCGGCAGGTACACCTGGGCCGGTATCTATACGCTCCGCGCCCATGTGGACCTGGAAAACGTCGAAGCCACCGGCTGCCACGTCGGCGCCTACCTGCGCGGCTACTATTTCTCGGACGACGCCAGCCGCAAGAATTACGGTGAAGACGCCGATCTGGGCAGCCTCCGTGTGGAGGGCAGTACGTTCAATGAAAACACCGGCTACGGTTTACTGAGTTACGCCATCCCGGAATCGCAGATCAATAACATTCAATGCAACGATAACCTCTACTACGGCTGCTACGTCTGGAACTACAACCAGTACAATGAGAAAAAGCATTACTCGGCAGACTATTCCAACATCGTGGCACAGCGCAACGGCAGCTACGGCTACATCCATGGCTATGGCGACGTTACCCTGACCAACTGCGCCTTTGACGAGAACAAGTATACCGGCCTGTACGCCTACGATGCCAAACTGAAGCTGGAGAAGACCCACATTCGCAAGAATACGTCATGCGGGTTGTATGCCGTCCGCACCGACTTCACGGTTGATCGCACGCCGATCGATGGCAACGGCTATGGTATCTGGATCTATGGTTACCTTGGTCTGGAAAACAACAAGTGGCAGGTGAGCGACGCCGTCGTGGACAGCGTCACCGTGACCAACAGTACGTCCGGCGGACTCTATTCGTGGTGGGCGAACATCACTGTCAAGAACTCCACCTTTCTGAACAACGGCGACAACGGCATCCTCGGCTACATGGGGAACGTGACGGCAACGAACAACCGCATATCGGGCCAGCGGCATCATGGTGTGTGCGCGTGGTCCTACGCCTATGATGCAAACAACCACAAGTACATGACGCCGAACAAGAATTTCTATGGCGATTCGCTCCGCAGGACGACCAGGAGCAAACAGCGATTCTACGAACTGGTCGTCAAGGATTGTCAAATCACGAAGTGCGGTTATAGCGGCGTGACCGGCCACTACCTGGACGTCGTGGTAGAGAATACGAATATCGAAATGGCCAAGGTCCGGGACTACCCGGGATACTACGGCTTCCTGGGCTACACCAATAAGAACTGTGCTACGAACGTCACGTTTAAGAACGTCACGGTTGCCAACGCCTACAGTCACGGCATCGTGCCGTACTGCGAGAACCAGGCAGAAATGAACGTCGACATCATGGACACGAATATCAAGAATGCACGATCGTACGGCATCTACTGCTACTACACTCCCCGGTTCAAGGTGACGCGTTGCAATGTCGAGGATTCCGGAAATGGCATCGGTTGCTGGGGGCGTTATGGCGACAAATACGCCCTGACCGGCAGCACGGCGAGCATTACGAGCACGAAACTGAATGGCAATACCACGGGCATCTACGCGTGGACAACACGCCTGACGACCAACGCCGTGGAACTGCTGGACAATAGCAGCTACGGAGTCGGCATGCAGAATTGCGAGCAGCCGACTTTCAAGAACACGAATATCAACAACAACGGTTACAACATCATCTTCCACGGCAATAAGAATCTGGATC
>CALBSZ010000707.1 GCA_937967665.1 uncultured Planctomycetaceae bacterium | reverse complement strand
GTCACCTTCCGCTTGCTGCTTTTTCAACTCGGTAGCGATGTACTTGCTGCGCTCGGCGCTGAGTTCCTGGATCTTCTCCTGAATTGCGATACGCTGCTTTTGTTTCGCTTCGACGAATTTCTTGCGTTCCGCCTTCGACAGCTTCTTCAGCGATTCCGGCAGCTGGTCTTCGGGAATCTCTTCCAGCTTCACTTTTCCCAAGCGGCAGGCGTCAACCAGATCCCAGCCAGCATTCGAATACAAATGCGAACCCTTGAAAGCGGCGCGTGCGGATGCGGACGCGGGGGCCGATTTCGCGGCGTTCTGGTCCTGCGCAGCCTGGCGATCCCGCGCCTTTTGCTGGGCTTCCAGTGTGCCGTAGGCCACGTACGTCTTGTTCAATTCGCTGCTCAAGCGAGTCAACTCGGCATCTTGCGGGGCATCGATACTCTGCACGACCTGATTCTGATTGATGCTCATGTAGGAGCCGTCCGCCAGCTTGGCCCCTTCGGCCCACTGAGTTCGAATGCCCAGGTTGTGGTCCCCGCAAAAGATGGTGCTGACGGTGATTCCCGCGCTCGCTGCCTTGTGGCACGCGTCGCGAAACGGAATGGGGCCTTGAGTAAACGGTTCATTCCCGGCAATAAAAATGCACTTTAAATCGCGATTGGATTTCGACCAGGCCAGTTCCCGCGTCGCCTGATCGATCGCCTGACCGCAGTATTCGCTGCCGCCATTGGTGGTGAGCTTGAAGAGTTCCTCCGACACGCGGTCCAGGTCGTCGGTCAGCGGTACGATCATCCGCATGTAACCCTCCTCGGCCGGCAAGCTGTCTTTGCCGTATTCGTACAAGGCAACATAGACGCTCGGGGCCTGGCCATCGCGGCTGGCCGTCGCAAATTCGTTGACCACCTTCCAAAGCTGGGCGCGGGCCTGGTTGATCAGTCCACTCATACTGCCGCTGGTGTCGAGCAGGATTGCCATTTCAATGCGGGGCTTTGGTGGTTTCTCCGGCGCTCGGTCCTTCGCCCAGGCGGGGCCTGACGCCAGCGACACAATACACAAAGCAATCAGTACGCGACGAGTAATAAACATTTCTCTTCTCCCATTTGTTTGGCGGGACAGGCCCGCGACGTAGAAATCCTTGTTGACTCGGTATCGCCCAACACCGGGACGGTTTCGCAACGATGAGCTGCTCGGCGCGAGCCGCCGACGCCCAGCGCATGACCCGCGAAACCTTTTGCCTGGCCGTCCGTTTACTCGACGAAGTGACGGACGATCCAGTTCCTCGATTCCGTTCGTATTATGTCGCAAACACCGGCGGCGAAGTGTAACGCCTTCGTAACCACGGGCTGCGCTCCAATCAACTCGTAGGCCAGGACCGGTCCTGGCACTCCGGTTTCGCTTTGCCAGGACAGGCCCTGGCCTACGGTGCGTACTTGTGAAGATGCCCGTCGGTAATCATGCGCGAAGCGCATCGGGGCGCTAAAGAGAGGCCCGCGCGGGAGCGCCGGCGCGCCACGCGTGTCGTTGGCGGCTGTCGCGATATGGGCGAGCACTTTCCAGGCGGCGACAGCGTCCAACTACCGCCTTAACAAGCGAAGGTTGAATCCGAGAATCGCAAGAAATATCGAAATCAGAAATACGAAACAAATTCACCTGAATTCAACGGAAACACGAATGCCAGAGGCGTTGGCGTTTCGGGTTTTCGTATTGTGACATTTGAATCTGTTTCGGTTTTCGATATTCGTGCTTCGAATTTCAAATCCAGAAGTCACGGATCTCGCTTGTTTGGGATCTAGCTGTTCTTTGCTTGCTTTACGGCTGCCCTAAATCGCCGGTGGATTCCATGCCGGGATGCCGCGTTCTTTCTTTTGCTTTTCATAGCGTGCCGCCTGCGGTTGTTCGGGGGCGAAAGGCGCGTCTTCGTTCACCATTAGCGGCAGGGTATCGGCCCACCACTGGTCGTACGCTTTGCGGAACCTGGCAACCACGTCCGGATGGTCGTCGATGACGTTGGTTGTTTCGTACGGATCGGCCGCGATGTCGTACAACTGGGCGTTGTTCACAAACCGCCAGCGCTGGGAACGCACGGCGCAGTTCCGGAACTTCGCCTTGTTCGGGTCGCTCCCTTTCGCCCAACGTCCCTGATGCACGAACAGGTAGCGGTCTTCCCACGGCGCTTGCGGGTCTTCCAGCAGGGGCAGCAGCGACCGTCCGTCAATCGGCTGGATGTCGGTTGGCACTTTCGCCCCGGCCAGGTCGCAGAACGTGCGGTAGAGATCGATATGGGCGGTCAGCGCCGGAACGTCAACGCCTTCGCCAAGGACTCCAGGCCAGCGCCAGAAGGCCGGGACATGCGTGCCCCCTTCATAGGGCGAACCCTTGCCCGATTTGAAACCGGCCGTGTGCAGGCGGACGCGTTTGCCGTTCAATCGGCCCGCAGCACCGGCCTGGCCGTTGTCGGTCATGAAGATGACCAGGGTGTTGTCACGCAGTTTCCAGTCGGCGACTTTCTGCATCAAGAGCCCGAAATTGTCGTCGATGTTTTCGATCATGCCGTAACGGCCCGCCGTGTTCTGATCGTAGCCGAGGTCCAGGAAGCGCTGCTTGTACTTTTCCGGGGCGATCATGGGGCCGTGCGGCGCGTTGGTGCTGATATAAGCAAAGAAGGGTCTCTGCGCCGCGTGCTGCTGCTTGATCCAGCCGAGCGCCGCTTGGAAGAAGACGTCGGTACAGAATCCTTGGGTCTGCACGATCGTATCGTTGTGCAAGACCACGATGTCGAAATACTTGTTGGTGCGGTTGGGTGGAAAATCAGCGCAGCTTCCCTGATAGGACTGGCCAATGCCGCCGGCGCCATGAATGAACACCTCGCCGAACCCGCGATTGTAGGGCTGGTAGGCGTCTTCATCGCCGAGGTGCCATTTGCCAAAGATGCCCGTCTGGTAGCCGGTCTTCTGCAGCAGCTGCGGGAAGGTGGTGGTGCTGAGCGCCATCCGTTCGCGTTCCAGGATGGTGTGGGTTACGCCGTTGCGGAATTCGTGCCGGCCGCTCATGATCGAGGATCGCGTGGGCGCGCACGTGGGACTGACGTGAAACTCCGTAAAGCGCGTCGACTGTTGATAGAACTTGTCCAGGTTGGGCGTGCGGAGGACCTGGTTGCCCAGGCAACTCAAGTCTCCCATGCCCTGGTCGTCCGTCATCACCAGAATGATATTCGGCCGCGACCCGGCCAACGGCTTGGCCACGGAAGTAGAAATAAGCGGCAGGCAAACGATGGCCGCCGCGAGGCAGGTAGTGAGGTTGCGTATCATGTCGAGTTATCCTGATAACATGGAGGCATTTATTCGTTATTCTAGCAGATTTTCGCGTCACGTCGCGAAGTCTGGCTATGGCCCGTGTGCTTTGTGGCAACGTTTAACCCCACAGCCGCAGGCGCAGGCGATTCTAGCAGCTTTTCGCGTCACGTCGTGGAGTCTGGCTATGGCCGGTGTGCTTTTTGGCAATGTTTAACCCCAAAGCCGCAGGCGCAGGCGATCTACGGTAACAGTCTCCTGCGGCGGAAGTTAACCAAAGCAGTGCTAGAATACTGGTACGGCAGCGGACGGCAGACCGGCGCGAAATGGGGACTGGCGCCAACGTAGTGATTCGTTCGTCCGGGAAAACCCGTTGGATCGACGGCCCCGCTTCCGCGGTTCGCGGTCCACCCAGCCAGTTCTCACGCGAAGCCGCGAAGGAATGCTTTTGCCATCTCCGCGCCCCTGCGTCTCCGCGCGAAACCCGAAGCAGGCAAGATCGCAAACATGCTGCCGCTCATCCCCCGCCAGTATCCCGCCGCGAAGCATTCAGCCTGGCTTGCCGGGCGAGGCAGCTTTCCTTCGAATTACGTGGCACGGCTTGCTGAGCTTCAGCCCAGGTGATCGTCTCTTGCAGCACCCGCCAGCGTTCGGCCGGATCCCAATTGCGGTCGCGTTTCGCCTCTTCCGCTCGCTTCTCGTTGTCATTCATGTTGCGTCCGCTTTTTCTGGATGGCTATTCTCAGGATGTCCATGCGTCGTTGGTTGCGGATTGCTTTATCCAACGCCATCTGGCAGGCCAACATGTCCTCATCGCAGAGACCGCGGTACGGTACCCCTGCCGCTGTCGTCCCGTCTACGGCCCGTTGGCTGGACGACAACCAATCTGTAAGAGCTTTGACGCTGCGGAATATGTTCACGGAACCATGCGTGGTGGTCAAGCAATACACGTCCTGCCGCTCCAGCCAGCGGTCGTGGCGCGCCGCAATCGGCCCCCGGTCATGTACAGCGAACTGCACCGGCGTCGCCGCTTGTTCCGACACCGTTCAGCGGCTTAAACGCGTCAACCCGCATTTCCGTACGACTTCTGAACAAGCCAGGTCGGATTTGAAAGACTTTATCCCAGAAATCATTGCGACGTTGATTAATATGAACGTTACGCAGCGCGTCATGCCGCTTGCGCGAACCGCAGGAAATCCCTCCTCTGGGGACATGTGCGGCGTGCAACTCCCCATTTTTGCGCCGCCTTTTCAATATTCAGATCGATTGCCGGGCCCTTTGGTAACTTTCCGAGGGCTTTACTCACAAATCGTTTGCATCCATTCCAAATACAACTTAATTTGTGGCTTTATGTGTAGGCTGGGGCCATTGCGCGTTGTGAAGCTCTTTCGCGAAGTCATTCGAGAATCGCGTCTGCCATTGCCTGCCCTTCTCTCCCAACACAACTGGAGTTCTTAATCGTGGCCAAAAGACGACCCAGTCGAAGCCGTCGTAAGCATCTCTCCCGTCCCTCCCGACAACGACAACGTGTTGTCGAACAATTGGAACAGCGTCAACTGCTGGCGGTGGGTGATATTACGATTCTGACCGAAATGACGGCAGCAGAATCCATTGCACAGGGTACGTCGCTAACCCACAACTTTGACACGATTGACACGAATACAGGGTCAGCCGTCTCCTACACCGCCAATTCGACAGACGTGCAGCTCAATGACGCAGGCCACTATCTGGTTCTCTATAACTCGCGCTTCGACAGTACTGGCGGAAGTAACCGCTCAGAGTTCAATTCGCATCTGAATCTTGGTGGGAGTGATTTACCGATCGGCTGGTCACAGGGATACTTCCGTAGGCTTGCCAATGCCAATGAAGCGTTCACGTCGGGCGGTGCGATTATTAATTCGGCAGGGGGTGGTCAAGTCCTGCAGCTGCAAACGGACCGCACCGACAATAATGGAGCTGCCGCGCGGCGCCAGCCCAACGCAACCGGTTTACAGCTACTTAAGCTGCGCGATGATTTAGATTATCTGCGTTTGAGTCAGTCTTCCAATATCGGCAGCACTCCGGCTAGTACAGCATTTGTTGACGTTACCTATAACACTCAAGACGAAACCTCGGCAGGTTTCTCCCACAGTCCTGGATCGGGTAACATCACGCTCGTCGACGGCGGCAAGTATCTCGTCTTCGCCAACACGCACTTCACGGGCGGCGTAGACCGCGGCGGCTATCTGCAGCGTCTAACGTTGGACAATGTGGAGATCAACGGCTCGAAAACATCCGTGTATCGGCGAGGTCTTAACAGCACGGATGATGGCGCCGCCGCAATCGGTACGATCATTTCTGCTTCGGCGGGACAAGTGTTGAGCGTTGAGGTGGCCAAGGACGAGAGCAACAACCAAACGCCCACGATCTCGGGTGGAAAAACCGCATTGACAATCGTTGAACTTCCTCCAAGTGCTGATATTATCCGCATCGAAGATAGCACCGCACAAGACTTTAATGAGGTCGTCGATCTCAGCTGGGACACGAACCTGGAAGTCGGATCTTCTTTTGCGCACAGCGAAACGGTGAACAACAGCCAGGTTGCTGTCACAGCCGATGGCAACTACCTTTTCTTCGCGTCGCTGTACGACGATGATGATTCCAACAATGACCGACAGGTCTACAACCAGCGTTGGAAAGTGAACGACGGGACACCCGAAATCTATGGACAAACCGGTCGGTATTCGCGCGACGACGGCGCTCCCGGGCCGAACGACGGCGGCGGTGATCAACATGCGAATGGTAACTGGTCTGGAATCATTCTTCCCGGTTTGACAGCAGGTGACTACGTGGAGGCAAAGTCAAGCGGAATGGCTGCTGCGGGAATACTCTCCGCCGATACCAATGGACTACAGGCTCTCAACATCGGGTCAATCGGGCCGCAACCGCCGGTCATCAACGACCTGGATGGCGACGCGTTTCTGCATGACCCCGGCATGGGGCCCGATGTGATTGACCAAGGAACGCTCGCAACGATCACGGACGCTGACAACCCAGCCAACTACGACGGCGGAAACCTGACCGTTACGATCACAATGGGGCTGGATGGCACAGAGGATGAATTACACGTTCAGAATTCCGGGATGCTCACCTTTGATGGAACGAATGCGTCCTGGGGGGGCACGGTCTTTGGAACAGTGAACGGAATGAACGACGGCAAATCGGGAAATCCGCTCATTTTGGACCTCGACGCCGACGCGATTCCAGCTGCCGTCGATGCGCTGCTTCAAAACGTCACGTATGAAAACACCGACGGGGTCATGCCCGATCCGACGGCGCGGCAAATTACGTTTTCGTTTGCAGACGGCACAGGCCAGAGTAGCAATACGCCGATCGCTTCGGTGCTGATTAATGCTGGTGACGGCACGAACACTGTTTTTATCTGGGATGGCAACACCGATGCCGATGGTGACGGGACGAGTTGGTCTGACCCCAACAACTGGGATCTGGACGGTACCGGGCTGACTCCGTTCCCGGATCCCGATGACACGGCGATCTTCCGCAACAACGTCTCGGGCACAGTAGATTTAGGTGGTACGACGCGCGTGGTCGATACGTTGCGATTCGATGGAACGGCGAGCTTTACATTCGATCTAGGAACGATTTCGCCTGGCACGCTCGACCAGCAGGCAGGGGCAGGCACGAACGTGTTCGATGCGTTGGTGCTGGGGGCGGGTATGTCTGCGAACGTAGACGGCGGTATCCT
>CALBSZ010000706.1 GCA_937967665.1 uncultured Planctomycetaceae bacterium | reverse complement strand
GCCAAAGTGGACGGCCAGTGGAAAATCGAGCACGCGCCGCTGGAGTAACGTAGACCGCTTACGGGCAGCCGTAGCGGTGCCCGAGAGGCCGTACAAGCCGAAACCGGCACGTTGCCGTTTGAGAATTGGCAGAAGGGTGGCTCTGGAGGGGCGAAACGACGCCACAGAATCTTCGATTCCGGGGGCGCGCTACACTCGACCCCGGCCACCCGTCACACCAACACGCATTTTGGAACAACGCCGAGGCCTTCGCTGCGGCTTGCTTTCCTCGAGAACAACCGACTAGAATATCGCTCAAGGAAAAGTTAACTGTTTTTCCGGATTCCTAGTCTCTTCAAGAACGGCGGGAGGTGCGCATGCGAAACCCAATCCGACACGGCTTTACGTTGGTCGAACTTCTGGTTGTCATCGCCATCATCGGCATTCTTTCGGCACTGCTGTTGCCCGCCGTCCAGTCGGCCCGGGAATCCGCGCGGCGGACCGAATGCATGAACAACGTCAAGCAAATTGCCGTGGCCATGCAGAACCATTCGTCCAATCACGGTACGTTGCCCGCCGGGGTGCCCACCTGTACCTGGCGACGCTGGGTGACCGCCGGCACTCAAAGCGGCGCCTGGTGCCAGGGCCCGAACTGGGCGGCGCAGATTCTGGAAGAGATGGGCGAACGACAGATGGCCTATCGGATTCAGTCCTGCATGGCCGCGCGCAATTACAAGACCGGCAGGGCCGTCAATGATGGCCGCAACGCCGCCGATGATTGCGAGCACGATTGGTTCGGCAACATGGGGCGTACCGCTCCCAAAATCTTCCGCTGCCCGGCAGCTCCCGCAGCGCGCGAGTGGATCTTCACGCACCACTGGGAACGCATGGCGAAAGGGAATTACGCCGCAAACTGGGGGCCGGGAACGTATATCAATCTGGACATGACCCGGACGCAACTGGGATCGTTTCAGGATCCGCCCAAGACGTGCGCCGATACCAAAAAGGTTTTCGACGACCGTAAACTCGCCGGGGCCTTCACCACGGTCTGGATTCCCCGCTGGTGCGAGCATCATCCGCCCAAGCACTGGCCCAAGGGTGTCGTCGAGCACAGGCCCAACGAATACCTGGGCGATTGGAAGATGGGACAAGGCTTGGGCGCCACCGACGCCCACTTCAAGGACGGGATGAGCAATACGTTATTGATCAGCGAAGTCTTGACCTACGACACTGCCAAGGACGGCCGCGGCATGTGGCCCTCGACATCCATGGGCGCTTCGATTTTTTCCACTCGCTACGGTCCGAATTCGTCCACGCCCGACCAGATTCCGTTGTGTGACGACACCATTGCCTCCGACGACCCGTACAATCGCAATTGCGTGAAGAAGCGTTGCCATCAAATGATGACGGTCAAGGATTCCCTGGCCTGCGACGTATGGGCTTCCGCGCGCAGCCGCCATCGAAAAGGGGTCGTCACGGCACTGGCCGACGGTTCCACGCGATTCATCAGCAACAGCGTCGCGCTCGACGTCTGGCAGAAGATGTCGACGCGGGCCGGCGAAGACTTTTTCGAAATGCCTTAATTCATGCCCCGCTTCGTGATCCAAACCCGATTTCTGATCGTATTGCTCGCCTGCTGCACGGCTTGTGGCGGGAATGCCGGGCCGGATCCGCAGATCGACGACGACGCGGGACAGATTGCCAGCATGATTACCGAAGTCTCGGATCGGGCGGGAGTGGCCGAATCGTTTCAAGAAATGATCACCGCAGACTTTCAGGCCGACGAAGAGCAGCGTAGCCGATATTCACGCGTCATGTGTATCACCGACCGCGACAGCGTTTCCGTCGACGGGGATGCCGCGACGGCCGAGGTTCGCATCGAGGACATCGACGGGTCGATTACAACAGTTGAATGGACGCTGGTGAAGGAAAGCGGCGTTTGGAAAATTCAAAGCGCGCCGCTGCCGTGAACCTGCCTCAACGAACGAACAGCGGAGCGGCCTCCACCTGGCTGGTTTCGCCCTGGTTTGATCTGCTCTTCTTCGCCAACCTGACCTGGCTGCTGGCGCTGGTTCCCGGTTACGTTTCCAGTACCGGTCAGACGCATCTCGAGTTCTGGCAGATCTACTTTCTCACCACGCCGCATCGTTGGATTACCTTGGTCCTGGTGGCCTCCGATCCCGATCGCCGCGCGGGACGCAACGGGCTGTTTGCCGGCATCGCGGTACTGGCGGCAATTCTGGTCGTAGGCATCAAGCTGGGAACGGGCGCGTTCTGGTGCCTGCTGGTGGTCGACTACCTCTGGAACTCCTGGCACTTCGGCGCCCAGCACGGCGGCATCCTGCGGATGTACGCGCGTCGCGCCGGCGGCGGCCATCCCTTCTGGGAAACATGGTCGCTGCGGCTGCTGGTCTGCTACACCAGCATCCGTCTGGCAGGCTGGTCCACCGGGTGGGTCGAACGTGACGACCTGGCCTATGCCGCCCTCCCCTTCGTGGATTACGCCTTCATGCTGCCGGCATGTGCGTTGTTCTGCTGGGAAGCGTATCGTTTTCAGGCGGCGCGTCTCGGGAAGCTGACGTACCTGACCAGCGTTACGTCACTCTACGTCATCCTGCTGTTTGCCATTCAAAGGACGAATGGCATGCTGATCGCGGGACTCACCGTGGCCTCGGCCGCGTTTCATGCGATCGAGTACCTGGCGATCGTCTCGTATTACGCGCGCCGGCGGCAAGAGGTGGGCAGCAAGTCAGTCTTTCAACAAATGGCCCGCCGCTGGCTGCAAACACTGGGCATCTACATTTTGGCGCTGGGGATCATCGCCGTTACCGCGACGAAGAACTTCGTTCACCTCTGGATGGGCCTGAATCTGTGGGCCGCGTTCCTGCACTACGCCTACGACGGCTTGATCTGGAAGCTGCGGCAATCCGCGACGGCCAGGTCGCTGGCCGTCGAAGTTAATACGGGACAAAAAGAGTACGGCGGATGAACGAGCCTTCGACAACCTGGAAAGGTCGCGGCATTCTCGCCGGGCTGTGCGCCCTTTGTGTGCCGAGCTGGACGTTGATTTGGAGTTCTGCGAGTCTGGTCGCGCAGCGCCCCGAACCGGTGGGCCCCTTCGCGTATCCCGCGGTGGCCGTGTTTTCGACATGCAGCGTGCTGCCGCTGGCCTGGCTGCTGTGCCGCGCGGCGCGGGTCGCGCCCGCCAGACGGTCGTTGCAGTACCTGCTGTACTGTTGTCTCGGCTCGGTCGTGGGACTGGTCACGTTGCGTTTCGGGCATGTCGTAGAATCGCTGATCACGACGGATGCCTTTCTCTACCGGCACCTGGTCCGTGTGTTCTGGTGCTTGCTGTTGACCTGTCCCTGGATGCTAGCAATGCACGCTGCCGTTGGCGTCGAGTACGCATGGCATCGATCCTGGATCGACTGGGCCATTGTCGCTTGCCTGGCCGGCCTGCTTCCCGCTTTCTACGCGATTCATCTCAGCGACTCGGAAACCAGGCAGTGCGAAAGGTATCTGCGCAGTCAGCGCGTTCTGCGCGCCTTGGAGACCTGCGATCGGCTCTACCAATTAGGAAGCAGTCAGCCCATCGGCGAACTCCCGGTGCCGGCCTTGCGTATGGAGTTGACACAACGTGTCCTGGACATCCAGCAAACGATTCAAAGCATTTCACAAAACGGCAATCAACCGATGGTACTCGCCGAACACTACTTGATGCTTGACGACTACGATGCTGCTCGCGAAGCACTGGAACACGTTCCCGACCAGGACCCCAGGGCCGCGTTGAAGTTGGCGACGATCCTGCAGTATCAGGAGCGGTGGGCTGACTGCGATGAACAACTGCAGCGGACATTGGAGTTGCTGGACGGTGAAAACAAACGAGACCAGGAAATGCAAGACATGCGGGTGGAAGTGATACGCCGGCGGGTCGACTGCCTGCGTCAACAGAAACAATTCCGCGCTGCCGAATCGGTGTTGCAGGAAGCGCTCCGCAGCGAGACCGATGCGCAAGCCACCTTCCATTTCGAACTGGGGCGTCACTACCAGATGGGAGGACGTCCCTGGGAAGCCGCCGAGCAGTTTCAGCTGGCGGTCGAGGCTGATCCGGCGTTTGGGCCGCTCGTGCAGCCGATGTTGTCAGAGATGGCCCAGAGCACCCCGTTCTGTGCCTTCCCGTCGAGGCGTCTGGAGAATCCATGAACACGACCACGACCGTTCCAACTCCGCGAGGGCTCAGGAACCCCGCAGGGGGCGGCGAGTTTTTTCCCCGTTTTTTGAAAGTCGAATTGCGCCGTGACCAGACGTGTCACGGCCCCCGCGATACCAATACCAGACCCAAATCCCATCACTCAATTACTGGAAGGCATCGCCATGATTAAGTACTACGTAGAATCCGGTCCCCATCTTCGTGTGGTCGTACTCGCCGCGAATCCAATCCATGCCATTCTCAAGACGCTGGCCACCGTTGGACAGCGCGAACCGCTTCAACTGGCGGATCGATTTATCGTGAACGAACGCGGCTTCGTCTGGGACCGCGACGGTCATGAGCTCTACGGCGACGAGAAAGTCTATCCTACCCGATTACTGCTTGGCCAACCGATTGAATAGCGCGAGCGGCCCTACTTATCGTGAGCGTCGACAACGTACGAGTCGATGACTTCCTTGTTTCCCCACGTGGAAGTGCCCGTTGAAGTCGTCGCGTGAATTTGAAAGCGGGCGCGAAAGTATTTGGATAAGGCGCGGCGATAGAGACGCCGGCAGAAGGGAATCAACAGCGAGAGACCAAACACATCGGTCAGCACGCCGGGAGTGAGCAGCAATGCGCCGGCGACGAAGATCATCACGGCGTCCAGCAGCGATTCACCGGGCATCGCGCCGTGTTGTAACTCCTGCTGGATCTTGCGCATCGTTCGCCAACCCTGGGTACGAGCCAGCATCGATCCAACGATTCCGGTCAGCAGCACCAGCCCGATCGTGAATTCCAGGCTGGTGTGTTCATGGATCTTCAGCAGCAGCCAGAGTTCCACCAGAGGAATCGTGACAAACAGGATCAGCAGACGAAAGAGCACGATATGGTATCCACATTGAGGACGGTGGGATCGGGTACCAAGGCCGAGGCCTCGTACCCGTATTCTACCGCTCAGGCCAACTGTGGCAAATGAGTGGCCCTGGCCCCTCAACAACGATCCGGTGTACGCTACCGCGTTGTGGGCAAGCGCGCTGCGAGTTCTTGATAGTTTCGAGCACGTTCGGAATTCCCCAACTTACCGTGCATCTCGGCAAGGTTGGCATAGGGGACGGCCAGGACCTGTGGGGAAGTGAGCCCGCTGTCGATGGCCTGGCGGATAAAGGACACTCCGATTTCCGTGACTTCGACGGCCTCCGTCTTCGCGCCGATCTGCCAGAACGAAACCCCCACACTGACAAAGCGGTCGCCGTGCAACGCTTGCTGGATCTTTGGCACGACGGCGACTTCGGCGAATTGACCGATCGCCTTTTCGTACCAGCGCACCGCTTCGTCGTGATCTTTTTCGTGAAACGCGTAGGTTGCCCCGAGTGCGAAGTAGAGGCGGCCGCGTCGATAGGCCTCAACGGAAGTAGACGCCTGGGAATCGCTCTGGGCGCGCTTCAAGACCGCCAGCGCGTTCTCAGCATTCTTGCGGGCCTGCGCGACATTGCCCCGCGCTTGCTCGACCTGCATTGCATGGAACAGGGCTTCGGCCAACTGCTGTTCAACATATTGCTGGTACCGCCGGTCGTCGGCCGCCGCGATCAGCTTCCGTCCAACCTTCAGCACTTCATCCGTGGCGGGACCAGGGTCGGTTAAACTGGCCATCCCGGCGAACGCCGCGAGTTTTTGCTGCAGCACGATCAGTGCCAAGGTGGGGTCCCCGTTCTCACCGTCGACTATCGAGGTCGCCAGGCGGCTGGCCTGCTGCAACCACCGCGCGACGACGGCTTGCTTGTTCTTCCAGGGGCCCCAGGCCAGGTGGTTGGCCATGGCCAGATGCGACTTCACCAGCAACGTTCCCGCGTCGCCGCGTGCCGCGGGCTCTTGTGCAGCCACAAAAGCCACCGCGATCTTGATCGCCGCTTGTTGCAACTCAACCGCCTTCGCGTGATCCCCCACCGGACCATACGCCTGCAAACAGCCCAATTGATAGTAAGCCTCGGCCTGGATATCGTCGGCGATGCCATCCAGCCTGACGAGAGACTGCAATAGTTCCGTAGCCGCCGCCGTGTCACCGACGCCCGCCAGCGATTCGGCCAATGTAAGTTGGTAGCGTTGATCATCGGGGCTCGCATCCAGCGCCGCTTGCGCGTCAACCCGCGCCGGCTCATAGCGTTCCAAACGATTCAACAGCCGGGCCCGCAGCCAGTGGGCGCGGTGCTGCTGTGGCCCAAAGCGAATCGCGCTGTCCAGGTCTTTGAGGATCCTGGTGTACTGCCGCGGTGCGTGTGATTCCGCGCGCAGCAGGAAGGGATGGCCATCGACCGGCTGCAAGACGACTTCGGAAGCTTTGGTTTGATCCTCGGCGAAACTGACCACGACACCGCGTTCCGGATAAACTCTTCCCAGCAGTTTCTGGTCGTCGCCGTGCACCGCGGCCGGCCGAATCGCCTTCAAGTTGAAATCGGCTTCGATCTGCTCCAGCAATTCCGGTTCGTCGAAGAAGAGCAAAACGGCGGCGACGATGTTCTGCTCGATTTCAAAGTCGACGCGCTGGTATCCGGGAATGTGATAGGTGTAGACTTCGCGCCCTGATTCTTGTCGACGAAACTCGGGTTCGCCGAGCAACCGCACGAGTTGCTCGCGACTGGTGGCTCCCGGAGTCACGGCCTGAAAGCTGGCTGCCCAGATCGTGTCTGACGCTGCGGCGTCTGCCGCTGGTATCGTGGCAGCGCTGGCGCCGGCGTCCAGCGGAACGGGCTCGAGCACCGATTGGGCTTGCCCAACGCTGCCGCCAACAAGGCTGCCAAGGAGAAGTGCCGGAGCCCACGGGCTGAATCGAAAAAGCGTCATGCCGCGTTCCTCCTGAACATCGGACGCTGACAAGAATTGCATCGGCGAAATGCGCGAAGACCAGTATCGCAACAGTATAGTTTCGATGCGAAAGCCGCGTCTATAGCGATATCAGGGCACGTACGATTGCAAGACGGACAAGGCCTGAGGCACGTCGGCACGCTGGATTGCGGCGATCGCCTCGGTAATCGCCGCTGCCTGTTGCTCCGTGAATGGGACGGGCGCCGCCGCGGGCGGGGGCGCTGGGACCAGCGTGCTAGCAACGATTGTAAGCAGTTCTTCCAGTCCTTCCTGAGTCACGGCGCTGACATACCGCTTATCCGAATCGCGACTTGCGGTGAGGAGGTCGCACTTGTTGTAGACTACGATGGATGGTGAGTCGAACGTTTCGGGAGGCACCGGCGCAGTGGCGTCGATGACAAACACGACCAGATCGGCGCGCGCGATTTCAGTCCTCGCGCGACGGATGCCTTCAACTTCAATGCGATTCTGTGCATAGCGCAGCCCGGCGGTATCCAGCAATTCCACGGGCCAGCCATCGACGGCTGTCTGCCCCGAAACGACGTCACGCGTCGTGCCCGGTTGTTCGAACACGATGCTTCGCTGGAATCCGAGGATGGCGTTCGCCAGACTGCTCTTGCCGGCGTTCGGCGGGCCGGCCAAGACTACACGCCAAGGTGCGGTCAGGCGGCGCCCCAGCGGAATCCGGTGTCTTAGCACCTCGAGTGTCGCCTGCGCTTCGCGGCACCGGTTGTCGCGGAGCGCCTCGATCACGCTCGCCAGGGCGTGGCCGAGCGTGCCGCGCATTTGATCCAGCAGGATCGCCGCTGTCCGCTGCGTGAGGGCTTTTGCCACGGCAATGCGGGCATCCGCGACGATGGGGTCGCGGATTTGTTGCTTGAGCCACGTCTGCCAATCCAATTCCGTGCAGCCGCGCTCCGTTAATGTCGCTAGAATTCTGGTGATGGCGGCGTGGCCGCCGTGACAATGGATCTCCACGTCTTGCTCGGACCGCCGGCAAATGACAACTTCCTCGCCATTGCCCATTTCCCAACGGCCGAAGATAATCCGGCCTGTGGGAACCGTGCTCACTGCCCGGCCGCGGATCGAGCGGAAAAGTGCGTCGACGGTCGTCAGCGCGGACGGGCCTGCTAACAAGACCGAAGCGATCGCGCCGCGTCCCGGGGCGGTCAGTCGAACAGCAAACGTCGATGATGACAAAGAAAGAACCTCACTAAGATGCAAGTCATTCTGCTATCGTGCCTGCTTTGCGCAGCGGCTACCCTGCAAGCTCCCGAATCGCGGTTGCAGCGCCTGGGCACGCTGGAGTTTCAGGGCAAGGTTATTCATGGTAAGGATATCAGCGCGATCTGTAAATTTGGCGCCTACCTGATTGTTGCTTCGGATGAAGGTCGCACCGTGCAGGTACTGCGGCCCACCGGCCCGAACAGATACGCGGTACATCACGATATCGAACTGCCCGACAACGGCGACCTGGCGGAAGAAGTCGATGTCGAAGCACTGACCGCGGACGGGCACTTCATTTACGCCGTCGGCTCCCACGCGCAGCGGCGTCCCAAGCTCAGTGACAAGAAAACGCACCGCGAGAACATCCAACGGCTCTTGGAGTCGCGTGTCGAACCGGCGCGAGATCGTCTGTTCCGTTTTACCCTGAACGCTGCCGGCGAATTGGACGCCGTCGCCGGCGTGACGTCGATCAGCTTGCGGCCGCGTCTGGAACGCAATCCTTTGTTTCAGCCGTTCCTGAAAATCCCAGGGAAGGAGAACGGGGTCAATATCGAAGCGCTGGCGATCGACGGCCAGAATCTGATTGCCGGTTTCCGCGGGCCCGTGTTTCGCGAAGGTCATGTCCCCGTCATGGAGTTTCCTCTCGACAACTCCACACTGCATCGGATTCGCTTCGTGCAGCTCGGCGGTCTCGGCATCCGCTCGCTGGAAAAGGTGTCGGACGGTTTTCTCATCATTGGCGGGCCCGTTGGAGAAGGGCCGCCTCACTTCACCCTGTTTCACTGGGACGGGAACGACTGCATTCCCGGTAGCGATGTTGCCGATCCCGGTACACTCGTTGCGCTCGGAGACATCCCACTGCCGAGCGAGTCGCCGGGTGCGAAACCCGAAGGTCTGCTGGTTGTAAGCGAGAGTACGGACGCCTGGGAAGTCGTCATCGTTTACGACTCCGCCAAAGACGGAGCACCGACGCGTTTCCGATTTGCCAAATAGCCACGTCGAACGCGTCGCGCATCCAAGTCATATTATCTCTTCAGACTTGCCTGCCATTGCCAACACGCAAGGACCGCTTGAGTCGCACTATCCGTCGACGGAAAATCTATCGCCGATCCGATCTCACTATGATTTCGGCGGACGCGACATGGCGATCCCGATGAGGACGATATTGTCGATGAATTGAACCGCTTGCGGCAATTGGTTTGAGACAATCCTGCCGTCGCCGCCGCTCACCACGACACCGGGCGCTTCGCCGGATTCGTTCGTAATCCGCTCGATCATTTGCGCCACGGACCCTACCGTACCCCACAGCAAGCCGCTGCGCAACGCCTCTTCGGTCGACTTGCCGATCGCGTTGGGAAACCCGTCTTCCAGCAGCGACGAGATATCGGGCAAGGCGTCCGTGCCTGCCGAAAGGGATTGGGCGGAAATGGTCAGGCCTGGCAGGATCGAACCGCCTTGAAATACGCCCGCACCGTCCACATAGTCGACCGTGATGGCGGTTCCCGAATTTGCCACGATCACCGGTCCGCCCACCATGGTCCGCGCGGCAAAAGCCGCCAGCAGTCGGTCGACGCCAACCCGGTCGGGTGAGTCCACATTGACCGGCAAGTTCAAATCATATCGCGACAGGCAACGGTACTCGTCGAGCGGACGCCCGGTTTGGACCCACGAACGCAAAACCGACTCCGTCTCGCGCCGCGCGCTAGCCACGTGCCATTGGCAGCGCGACGGACCGGCGAACTCGTGTATCGTCGCGAAATCCAGTTCGCGAGATGTTGTGCGGATCACATTCGACAAGCTCGAAACCGGATCACGCTCTTCGGCGACGATGGCCAGTTTGGTCATCGAGTTGCCGATATCGACAACGATCTGTCGTTGGTTCACGACTTACTCCGCAAGCTCCAAGGACTGGACGATGGCATTGGTAAGTTGGTTCAACCCCTGCCCCGTGACTGCGGAAATTAACAGGACTTCGCGCCCGGACTGCGCGGCCAGTTTGTCCCGGACCGCGGCCGCATCCGGTAACTCGGCCTTGGTCACCGCCAGGATTTCGGGGCGCGCGCCAAGCTGATCATTATAGTGCTCCAGTTCGCTGCGGATCGCCGCGTAATTCGTCAACGGATCGGTGCCATCCAGCGGCATCGGTTCCACCAGGTGCACCAGGATTCCAGCGCGTTCAATGTGCCGCAGGAACTCGTGCCCCAACCCGACACCCGTATGCGCTCCCTCAATCAACCCGGGAATGTCGGCCATGACAAAGGAACGATCGAAGTCGACTTGCACCTGGCCGAGATTCGGATACTTCGTGGTAAACGGGTACGCGGCGATTGCCGGCCGAGCGCGCGAGAGACGGCTCAACAGCGTGCTCTTTCCCGCATTCGGTTTGCCGATCAGGCCGACATCCGCAATGACCTTCAACTCCAGAATCAGCTGGCGATGTTCCCCTTCCTCGCCGGGCGACGTTTGCCGCGGCGCCTGATTGGTGGAAGTCTTGAAATGGGCGTTGCCCCGGCCGCCTTTGCCACCCTTCGCCGCGATAAACCGCTCCCCGGCTGCCGTCAAATCCCTCATGACAAAATGGTTCTTCGCGTCGATCACGATCGTACCGGGTGGGACGAGGATCGTGGTATCTTCACCGCGACGTCCGTGCCGGTTCGCGCCGCTGCCGTGGGTGCCGCGGTCCGCCTTCCAGAATTTGCGATGCGCCACCGCGGCCAAACTGTTCACCCCTTCTTCCGCGACAATCACAATATTGCCGCCGTTGCCGCCGTCTCCGCCATCCGGACCCCCACGGGGAATGTAGCGTTCCCGCCGGAAACTCATGCAGCCGGCGCCGCCGTCACCAGCCTGGACATCGATTTGGACGCGATCTACGAACATCGTGGAGACAGGATGACGGAGTGTACTGCATTAAAAAAGGACGCCCGTGCGGACGTCCCTGTGGGTGCGCTGATGTTTAATGTTTAACTCCGAGCCGCCGGCGCCGGCTCGGTACGTCCGCCAGCGCCTGCGGCTTGGGGTTAAACATGCGCTTGCGTGCTCTTAACGTCCGCCAGCGCCTGCGGCTTGGGGTTAAACACAATACCGTTCAATGAATCATAACGACTGTGTCTTCAAAGACTTTGGTTAAC
>CALBSZ010000705.1 GCA_937967665.1 uncultured Planctomycetaceae bacterium | reverse complement strand
TAGGTCAAATTCGCGTAAGTGATTGGTGTGCCAGCGCAAACGAATCACGCCTGTTTTCACATGCTGTCTGCTCACGAGAGTTGTTTGCGAATGCAGAACCACTAGTTTTCGCTCGTTTGCTCGACACCCTACAACTACAACCATGAATAATCCGGGTTAGTCGAAGGCGACGAACTCGCGCTGGTGTTTGCGTGCGATCAGGACAGGGCAGGGGGCGGCGCGGGCAACGCGTTCGGCAACACTCCCCATCAAGAAGTGGCCGACACTGCTGCGGCCATGGGATCCGACGACCAGCAGGTCAATGCTGTTCTTCAAGGCGTAGCGGCAGATGTTCTTGACGGTGTTGCCGTACCGCACGGCGTGAATGATCTTCAGTCGCTTCCAAAGGTCGTCTTGATGCAAGGCGGCGAGTTTTTCGTCGAAGTCCGCTTCCAGTGTTCTCAGGAAGTCATGTACGCCTTCCTCTTCCTCCGACTCGAAAACCACATTCTTCACGTCCTTTTCTTCTAGTTCCATGAAGTAGCGCAGCGCCAGTTCGCCGTGCGACGTGAAATCGGGGTGCGAAACCAGAGCGTGCACGTCGTCCAGAACGTGCAGCAGGTGCAACTCGGCACCCACGCTGTCGGCCAGGGTTGCCGCATAGCGCAACGCGTGATCGGCGACTTCGCTGAAATCCGTGGGGATACAGATTTTTTTGATTTCAATGTGCATGGAATGCTCCTTCTCTCTGGTAGGGTGGTCAACCACCAAACGATACAGCCGGATCGATTGCAAACGCTGTACCTTGTATTGAGTACGTGAGTTTGCTTCGCACAGTTCGTTTGGACGATGCAAGTGGTCGGCGCGAGAATTGCGTTGTGAATTGGTTGGCGAGGAAGCGGTGGCCCTGCTGTATACCGTGGTCCACGGGCGGGGTCGTAGTCCGGAACCGCGCGCTGTCCGCGCGAAGCCGCACAGTAATGAAGGGGGACCCGCTGGAGCCATTCCATTCATTGGTTGTTGAAAACGGCTGCGAGCTTACAATCTTACCGGCACGACCGAGTCTGTCTTTTTTCCCTAGCGAGGACTTGGCATGAAGATCTTGATTGTGGGCGGTGTGGCCGGCGGAGCGTCGGCGGCGGCGCGAGCGCGGCGGTTATCGGAGCAGGCGGAAATCATTGTTTTCGAACGTGGTCCCTATTTGTCGTTCGCCAATTGCGGGTTGCCGTATTACATCGGCGGCGAGATTACCGAACGCGGTAAGCTGCTGGTCACGCCGGAGGAGCGATTGCGAAACCGCTACCGGTTGGATGTGCGGCCGAATTCGCTGGTGGAAGCGATCGACCGCGCCAACAAGAAGGTCCGCGTGCACAATCTAGCCGACGACGAACACTATGACGAATCGTATGACAAGTTGATCCTGTCACCCGGTGCGTCTCCCTTGCGACCACCGCTGCCTGGTATCGATTTGCCTGGCATCTTTACGCTCCGCGACCTGCCAGACACGGACCGGATCAAGGCCGCGATCGACAACAACGCGCGGCGTGCGCTGGTGGTGGGTGCCGGTTTCATCGGCCTGGAAATGGCCGAGAACCTCGTGCGTCGCGGGATCGAGACGACGGTCGTGGAATTGCAAGACCAGGTGCTCCCGCCGCTCGACAAGGAAATGTCGACTCCCTTGTCCGAACACTTACGTTCGCAGGGCGTGAATCTGATCCTGGCGGACGCGGTCGATGCGTTTGAACCCGCCGACGTCGGACTCGTTGCAAAACTGAAGTCGGGCGGCGAGTTGCCAGCGGACGCGGTCATCCTGTCCGTTGGCGTGCGGCCCGAGAATCGCCTGGCGGTCGACGCGGGACTCGAAGTCGGGCAACGCGGCGGGATTCGAGTCGCCGCAAACATGTGCACCAGCGATTCGGATATCTATGCCGTGGGAGATGCCGTCGAGGTGGTCGACTTTGTGACCGGCACGCCGGCCCAGGTACCGTTGGCGGGGCCCGCGAACCGGCAGGGTCGTATTGCCGCCGATCATGTTTTTGGGCGCGAGTCGGTGTTTCGCGGTTCGCAGGGGACCGCCATTGTTGGCGCGTTTGGCATGACCGCGGCCCTGACCGGCGCCAGTGAAAAGACGCTGCAACGACTCGAAAGAGAATATCGCAAGATCTACGTCCATCCCGCGGACCACGCCGGCTATTATCCCGGCGCGCAAGGCATGACGCTCAAACTGTTGTTCGAGCCGGAAAACGGCAGGATTCTCGGCGCGCAAGCCGTGGGCCGCGCCGGTGTCGACAAGCGGATCGATGTCCTGGCCATGGCGATCCAGGCCGGCTTGACGGTATTTGACCTGGAAGAAGCAGAACTGGCCTACGCACCGCAGTTTGGTTCGGCGAAGGATCCGGTGAACATGGCCGGTTTCGTCGCGGCCGGCTTGCTCCGCGGCGATCATCCGCAAGTGCACGCCGACGCGCTCGACCATCAAGCCGCGGATGCCCCCTTCCTGCTCGACGTGCGAACGGTCGAAGAATTCCAAAGCGGGCACATTCCCGGAGCTGTCAATATTCCGATTGACGACCTCCGCCAGCGACTCGACGAACTCCCACGCAATCGCCGCATCGTGGCGTACTGCAAAGTCGGCATGCGAGGTTACCTGGCAACTCGCATCTTGCTGCATGAAGGTTACGACGCGGTGAACCTCAGCGGCGGCTACACGACGTATACCATGGCACGCCCGCAACCGGATCGTGCTTAGCCGGCCAACGCCACGTTTGCGGAAAACCGCGAAAATACAAGCACGCAGCGCGAGCCAGTGTAAGTGACTCACTTGAGAATACAAGCGCGAGCCAGTGTATCCAGACGTAAGCGACTCACTTGCTTGCGCTGCGTGCTGGTATGACGACCGAACCTGGCGCTGTCGAGTTAGCTTCCCAGCGCGGCACGTTTAACGCTGTTCGACCCAGTCGCTGAACTGCTGGACTGCGGCGAACTGCGTGCCTCCGAGGTGCACGCCGACCACTTCAGCGTTGCGATCAAACAGCGGACCGCCCGGCCAGGCGCCCGGCACTTGATAATCGGTTTGAAACGTATCGTCAGCGGCACCGACGATCATCGTCAGGTAGGATTGCGGCTGCTCCGCATTGAAGTACTGGGCTGAGAACGAGAAGCCGATGTACAATCCGATGGGCGGGAGCTTGGGGCGCTGACTGAGCTTCGTCCCGGCAAGTTCCGGTTTCTCGTTCAGTTTGATGATTCCGCAATTCGCTTTCGGATTTATACGGGTAACGGTTCCCTTTGCTGTCCTGCTGTCGGACAACAGCACGCTGGCGTCGCCCCCTACGGCTCCGGCAACGCTGGCTGCCGTCAGCACAAGACCTTCGTCGCCGATCAGCACCCCCGTGCCGCGACGACCAGCGATCTCAATGCCGACAATCGCCTGGCGTGTTATGTCCAGCACTGGCTGAGACAGCGCGCGTCGTGCGCGGAAGTTTGCTTCCGCGGGTGGAAAACTAACGGCGATCCGCCCGAAGTCCTGACGGCTGCGCGCCAGATAAACGCAGTCGATGAGCGCCGCTTGACCACCGGTCGTACCGAGCACCAGGGCATCGACTTCCGTTTCGCCCCAGTCGGCAAATAAATCCACCTCCGCCACGACCCATTCATCGGGAATGCCGGCCGGCCAGATGTGTTTCGCCGGACCGGCGGCCGCCTCGCCCGCGCCGGCGTCGTAGCGAATTGGGAGGGCATCCGGAGCGGGACGACGCAGGGCCAGGGACACAAGCCCGCCACCAGTCTTGCGAAACGCGAATCGGAGAAATCGCACCGCGTCATCACCGGGCTGCTCGCGAATTTTCAAGGGTTGCCGAAATGCGACCTCGAAATGCCCGCCGGGTGTCAGCTGAATTGCGCGCTTGCCGGAATACGCGACGTCATCGACCAGAGCCACTTCTCCCGCGTTACCGTCATCCGCACGCTCCAGGTTCGCGGCATCCTCGAACAGCGCCAGCGGAGACGGTAAGTCGTGGTCCAAGCCGGAGTGCTCCCAGAAAATGCCGTCCGGAGCGGCATCGAGGTGTCGCACCGTGATGGTCAGGTCCTCGCCGCCCGCAACGTTCATGGGGACCGCGATCGGTGTGAGCAAGTGATTGGGTTGATACGGAGGGATCTCGAAAACGCCAACGGGACCGCCGTTGATGCGGACTTCAATGCGGGGCGCGGTGGGCGCGGCACCGGTTCGCCAGACATTCAAGAGCAGTTGATTGGCGCGCTGCCCGGCAGAAACAATTCGCGAGATGGTTACCGGAGCCTGTTTGACGACGAGTACATACGTGGGCGTTCCACGATGGTTCCACCAAAGATTGGCCAGGCCCACCGATCCCCGCTCACCAGCCTGCAAGTGCCAGCCGGTTTGCGAAGCGATGAGTTGTGACGCCTGTCCGGCAATCGTCTCTTGCAATTCCGCGGAGTCGAGTTGAAAACGGGGTTCCATCCAATTGAGCGAGTCGCGAATATCCAGCGGGTCGGCGCCACGAGGCCGATCGGCGTGCGCGGAATCGGCGACCAGTTCCAATCGCGTCTCGGGACTGGCCGCGGGTAAATCCAAACTCCCTGTCGCGTGTGCTTTGTTCGAGCCAATCAGCAGCGGGCTCGTGTACAAGTCCTTGACTTGATCTTTCGTTCTCAGCCGCACGATGGCCCGCGCGCAGCCGCCATGATGAACGCAATGGTCTAGCCCGACGTGGGTCTCGAAATTCGCGGATAGACCGGGCAGCGTAAAACGCAGCACGTTGTCCGCGTGCACGCCGAAACCCCACCGGGAATGCTGGTTTCCGGTAACTGCGGGGTCACCGTGAACGTTGTGGTTGACCTGCCATGTGAAGAACGAGTCCGTCTTTGGTTCATAGTCGAATGGCAGGAACATCGGCACGAGCGTGGCCGGGTTGTGACTTCGCAGCCAGAGGCGATCTTGCTGGACGGAAAGCAAGTCAAGACTCCAGGCGGGTTGGAAAACGTGTCTCCATTCACGCGGGTCGCCGGCTGTCGTGTCCGCAAACAATGCGAAACGCGAGGCTGCGGTCCTCACACGCGAGCCATCGCGGACGACCAACTGCAGTATCGGATCGGCCGCTCCAGTACCGGACATTGCCAGTTGCTCGAAATAGGCGGGCCAGGGATCCGACTGTGGCAAATGCAGTTCTGCCAGGTCGTGAAACTCAACGTGGTGCGTGCCGGTGGCGGCGAGCAGGACCGCCCCGTTCTCATTCCAGCGTAGCGCCCGAAATGGCAGTCGTTGCCCGTTATTGAGCAGCGCGGTTCCCGGCTGATCATGCCCGCTTCCGCGCGGCCGGCGCCAAACGACGCGGCGAATCCAGCGCGTCAGCACGCGTGCCTCGCCGGAGTGTTGCGGACTGGAAAGGGAGGCCGAGGCGACGGAGAGATCCCGCAGTGCAATCACGAAATGAGGCGGGAGTCCGCCCGTCGCGACGTTGCTGCCAGCAACGAACTTGACGACATTGCCCGTGATGCGTTCGCCTCCCAGCAACTCGACGCAGGCAGCGGGCGTGGCGATCCGACGGCTGGGGAGCGGATTCAAGGCAGCTTCCACATCTTGGGAACGGAACGGCGAACGCGTCGCGGTCTGTGTGTCGCGGAACCGCACGGCGAGCGTCTTCACGGCGTTGCCTGCCCGATGTCGCAGGTCGGCGTCCTGGTTGTCGATCAGCCTCAGCAACGCGGTGATCGCGTTCGCATCGCCGGAGACTGCCAGGGACGAAATGGCGTTCAGCCGGACTTCGCGATCCTCGTCGTTCAACGCGGCGATCAGCTTGGCCGAGGCACGTGAGTCAGGCAATTCGGCAAACCGGTAGACGACGTTGCGTCGGACAGCGGGGTCGGCGTGACGGAATGTTGCCAGGCATGCCGACACTGCCGCGTCGCCGGACGTCTTCCGCAAGGCCAGCGCAGCGTGACGTCGCACGGTTGAATCGGAGTCGGAGAGGGAGCGAACAAGCGCGGGCACGAATGCGGCGTCCGGGAAATCCACGAAGCGATACGATGCGTGGTAGCGTACTCCTGGATCGGGATGGTTCAACATTTCGACAGCCGCTTGCGTTGCTTCATCGCCAGGTGTCTTGCGCAAGGCATACGCGGCATGTTTGCGCACGTCCGTGCTGAGATCCTGCAGGGCGTTTCGCAGCGCCGGCACCGCGGCCGCGTCGGGCATCTCAACAAAACGATACGAAGCGTGATGCCGCACGCGCGGATCCTTGTGTCTGAGTGCAGCCAGGGACACCTTTGCCGCCGCGTCTCCCGGAGTTCGACGCAATGCGTGGGCGGCATGCTTACGCACCTCCGAGTCCGCATCGTCTAGGGCGTTCTTCAGCGCGGGGACGGCCGCGCCGTCGGGCGCCTCAATAAAGCGTGCCGCCGCCTGGTGCCGGACCACGGGGTCAGGATGCCGGAGCGCCGCCAGTGCAACCTTTACGGTCGAGTCGTCTTTGACTGCTCGAAGCAACTGGATCGCGCGATGTCGCACCGTTCCATCGCGGTGCTGCAGCAGCATTTTCAGCGTTTGGGGCGATGGAGATTTTCCGAACAGTGCCTCGATGTCCGGCTTCCGCTGCTGACGCTGTGGAAACTTTTTTAGCGCCGCGGCGGCGCGGGCATCATCCAGCTTGCGCAGCGCGTTCGCGGCGTGCCCGCGGGTTTCGTTGTCGAGATCCTTCAGCGCGGTCAACAGCGCGGCAAGGGCTCGCGGCTGGGGATCCGCAACAAAGTATGCGGCCGCTTGCCGGCGGACGGTTGGAGCTGCATGTTTTAAGGCGGCCAACATCACGTCGGCAACGCCCTCGGCGCGAAGCCCGCGCAGCGTGGCGGCCGCCAGCAATTGCGTCGCGTTGTCGGGATCGTCCAGCCGCTTTGCCAGCAGGCGAACGGCGTCGGCGGTCGGATGCTCGCGCAGCCTGTAGATGGCTTGTTTTCGAAGGGCCGGGTCTTCATGGTCCAGCAGCTTGACCATGACTGCCGTGGCGGCGTCGCCCGGCATCCGGCGAATGGCGGCAGCTGTGTAATCTCGAACCGTGTTGTCGCTATCTTCCAGTCCAGCCAGTAACGCTGGTAGAAGTTCATCCGGTAGTTTTTGCGGGATGACGAAACGACGGCGTAACGACAACCTCACAACAGGATCCGCGTGCGAAAGATGCCGAATCGCGACCTGTCCGGCACGGTCGCCGGGAGTACTGGCGATGGCACTGGCGGCCCGCTTGCGCACTTCCGTGTCTGTATCGGAAAGCGCGCGGACCAGTACACCGAGCAGCCGATCGTCCTTGGCGTTCATGGCACGTGACGCTGCGGCCACGCGATTTTGGGGATCCGCGTCCGACAGTCCCGCGACGATGTCCGCTACCAACCATGCCTTGTCGTCCGCATACGCCGCAACACGACCGGCGAGCCAAACCGCAACGCCCAATGTTACGACACAATAGGTCCTTGAACGGAACGGCATCTCAACGTCTCCAGCGACATCCCTCTACGCGACGGTGGCGTGACGCACCACGACAACCCTCCTTGAGTTGTCTTCAGTGTACTCCTCTGGATGCACGCTTTGAAGCCAGCCGCTGATGCTGTTCGTTCTTTGCTGCGACTCGTAGCCCGCTAACTGTGGATCACGCCAGGATGTCGCGAATGACGTGTCCGTGGACGTCGGTGAGTCGGAAGTCGCGGCCTTGATAGCGATAGGTCAGGCGCCGATGGTCGATGCCTAGAAGATGCAGTATTGTGGCATTCAAGTCGTGAATGTGCATCGTGCCGGGGGTCCACTCTTCTTTACTCGGCTGCGGTCGCAGCGGGTTGCCGTCGGCATCGGCAATGTTGTAGCCGTAGTCGTCCGTTTGCCCGTAAGTGATTCCCGGTTTAATACCGCCTCCGGCCATCCAGGTTGTAAAGCAGCGGGGATGATGGTCACGGCCGTAGTTCTCTTTGGTGAGGCTGCCTTGGCAATAGGCGGTGCGGCCAAACTCGCCGCCCCAAATCACCAGTGTTTCGTCGAGCATCCCTTTCCGCTTGAGATCCTTGATCAGCGCGGCGCAGCCCTGATCGACATCCTTGCACTGCGATTCGTGTTCGCGCGGCAGGCCGCCGTGGGCGTCCCAACCGCGATGGAAAATCTGAATGTTGCGCACGCCGCGTTCCGCCAGTCGCCGAGCGTTCAAGCAACAGGCGGCGAAGGTGCCGGGCTGGCGGGCTTCTGCACCGTACAATTCGAAGGTCTCGTCGTCTTCTTGCGACAAGTCCATCAATTCAGGGACGGAGGCTTGCATGCGGTAGGCCATTTCGTGCTGCTTGATGCGGGCCAGGACTTCCGGATCTGCGAACTGCCGATGCTGTTCCTGGTTGATGGCGGCCAGGGCGTCCAGTTGTGCACGACGGTCCTCGCGCGTCACGCCGGCCGGATTACTCAGATACAGCACGGGATCTCCCTGGCTGCGCAGCAAAATGCCCTGATGGTCCGACGGCAGGAAGCCGGTGCCCCACAGCCGGCTGAACAAGCTCTGTTCGGCAAAGCTTGTCTTGGCGTGCATCACGACGTAGCCGGGCAGGTTCTGGTTCATGCTGCCCAAGCCGTAACTCAACCAGGCCCCCAGACTCGGGCGTCCCGGGATCTGGCTGCCGGTTTGAATGTAGGTGATTGCCGGATCGTGATTGATGGCCTCTGTATACGTGCGATGGATCACGCACAGTTCCTTGGGAACGGTGGCGGTGTGCGGCATCAGTTCGCTGACCCAGACTCCCCGGTCGTTATTGTCGTACCTGGTGAACTTGTACTTGCTGGGACAGACGGGAAGTGTCTTTTGTCGCGCGGTCATGCCGGTGATCCGCTGCCCGTCGCGGATTTCTTCCGGCAGCGGTTGGCCGAACATCTCCTGCATCTTCGGCTTGTAATCCCACAGGTCGTGGTGGCTTGGTCCACCGCTCATGAACAAGTAGATGACCGTCTTGGCTTTCGCCGGATGGTGCAGGCCGCTGGTGGTACGGGTATCTGCCAGCAGATCCGGCGCCAGCAGATGTGCCATGGCCGCGGTGCCGAGTCCGAGCGCCGAGCGGCCGAACAGTTGTCGGCGAGTCAGCAGCAGTTCATGTTCGCGAAGCGGGTTCGTGGAAAGAGTGAGCACGGGTAATCTTCCTCTCAATAGAGCAATAATGCCACGTCGCTGGCCAGCACGGTGGCGGCCAGTTGCGTCCAGGCGGCGTGTTCCGCGAGGTCGAGCTTTTGGTCGCGTGGATAATCGCCGGTGGACAGCAGGGCCGCGGCGTCCTTCAAGGCGTTGACGTACCGCGTTTTCAACGTGGTTAACAGTTGCGTGCAGGCTTCCCGTTCCACGTCGTTCGGTGCACGGCAGGCGAGCAGTCGGAAAAGGAGCTCCAGCCGGGCGTCGTCGTCGGTAGCCTGATGCAGCAGTCGTTCAGCCAGCATGCGCGACATCTCAATGCGCTGCGTTTCGTTCAGGAGCCCGAGCGATTGCAGGGACGTGTTCGTGCGCGACCGGCGGACGCAGCTCACTTCACGGCTGGGGGCGTCGAACAGCGTCATCATCGGATGCGGACTGGTTCGCTTCCAGTAGACATAGAGGCTGCGGCGATACAGTTTTTCGCCCTTGTCCACGACGTACTGTTTCGTGTTGCTGGCAGGATGCATGAGGGCCCGCCAGAGACCAGCTGGTTGATACGGCTTGACACCCTCGCCGCCGCCGGGGGCGGGATCCAGCAAACCGCTGCTCCATAACCCGATGTCGCGAATGACCTCGGCGTCCAGCCGAAATCGGGGGCCTCGGGCCAGCAGCCGGTTCTCAGGATCTTCGACGTCCGCGCGCAGGCTCGAACGTTGCCGGAACGTTCGGCTGGTGACCATCAACCGCAGCATGTGTTTCAGATTCCAGTTGCTGTCCTGCAGTTCCACGGCCAGCCAGTCCAGCAGTTCGGGGTGAGTGGGCTGTTCGCCTTGCAGCCCGAAATCTTCCGGTGTCCGCACCAGTCCTGCTCCGAACGTACGCTGCCAGACGCGGTTGATCAGGACGCGCGCCACCAACGGGTGATCGCGCGAAGTGAGCCAGCGGGCGAGCCCCAGGCGATTGCGCGGAGCATCTTCGGGAAAGGGACTCATGACCTCCAGGATTCCCGGTTCCAGCGGATCGCCGATCGGCAAATCGTATTCACCGCGCCGCAATACTTTCGTGGGACGTGGATTTGGCAAGTCCTGGGCTACCAGCGTGGTGGTGAACTGAGCGGCGGCCTGTTTCATGCTCTCCGCAATCGGCTTCGCCTGCTCTTGTAGTTGCAGTCCGGCGAACGGTCCCGACGGCTCCGCCAGTTTCAGCAACCGCGAACGTGTCTCCATCGCCGACCACTTCCTGGCTTCAGCCTCGGGCAACTGAGCGACCACGTCTTGCGCCTTGGACAGAAGCTCCGCGGCGGCCGCTTCGAGCGCGTTCCATTCCATCCAGGCCCGCTGGCTGGCCGGTGCCTTGACCACCGGCCCGTATTCGTACTTGTTACCGTCCAGGGGGCTTTCGGCCGTGCTGTTGAAGAACGCCAGCAAGCGGTAGTACTGTGTTTGCGGAATCGGATCGTACTTGTGTGTGTGGCAGCGAGCGCAAGTCAGCGACATTCCCAGGAAGACGGTGCCCACCGTTTCGGTGCGATCGAAATTATTCTTGGCCTGGAATTCCGCGGGAATGGCTCCTCCTTCGGCCGTGGTCGGATTCATCCGCACAAACCCGGTAGCCACGCGTTGTGCCAGCGTCGGTTCGGGAAGCAGGTCGCCGGCGAGTTGCCAGGTGATGAAATCGTCGAGCGGCAAGTTGGAGTTGAAGGCGAGTACCACCCAATCGCGATACGGGTAGATGCCGCGCCGGTTGTCGAGATGCAGGCCGTGAGTGTCTCCGTAGCGCACGGCGTCGAGCCAGTAGCGTGCCTGGTGTTCGCCATAGCGAGGACTCGCCAGCAACTCATCGACGACTCGCTCGTAGGCATCCTCGTGCGTGTCGGCCAGGAAGGCAGCGAGCATTTCGGGCTCCGGCGGGAGCCCGGTCAGCACCAGCGCCGCGCGGCGAAGCAGGGTCGCGCGGTCGGCCGGCGGGGCAAAGTCGAGGCCTTTTTTCTGGAGTTGCCGCCGCACGAAATCGTCAATCCCGGCGTCTGCGGTCTTGCGTGGCGGGACAAACGCCCAATGCGACGCGTATTGGCCACCTTCGCGCACCCAGCGAGCAATCAAGTCACGTTCGTGGTCGGTAAGTTGCTTTTCGGCGTCGAGCGGCGGCATCGGTTCTTCGGTTGCACGAATGCGTTTCAGAAGTTCACTTTTCTCAGGCTGAGCCGGATTGATCGCCTGGTAGCCGCCCAGGTCCTTGGTCGCGCCGGCGAACGAATCCAGTCGTAGATGCTCCGAGGCCTTCGCATCCGGTCCGTGGCACACGAAGCACTTATTGGAAAGGATGGGCAGGATGTCCCGCGCAAAATGAATCGGATCTTCCGCGGCGGCCGGAATTGCCGCTATCATGATCAGTGTTAAACAGGAGAGGCCAGTCTTCATCAAGATTTCTTTTTACTTGAGGGCAACGCGGGAAGTGTTCACGGTCGTCCGCAGGCCGTTGGCCAGGGAAAACCCATTATGGCCGAAGCGGTGAAAGGCCGCAATCAAATGTCGCTCGCCGACGGAATCGGAGCTTGGACGGCGGGCTGCCATCGCTGTATGTGGCTGTGTATCAGGGATTCCTGTTGCCTCAAACTATCGTTTCGGTAGTTGCAATTACAATCAGCAGCAATTACTTTTTACGAAGCTCCCGAGAACGAAACCATGACAAAAACACCGCTGCGGCTACTTCTGCTGTTGTCCCTGGTTGCCGCTGGTTGCGGTGACAAGTCGCCGCCTGTCGTACGCAAGTTACCGCGCCCGGTGACCACTCTCAAGCTGCGGGCCTACGATCCGTCGAGCAGCACGCGCGTGACAGGTTCCGTCGCGTCCTGGAAAACGGAGCAGATCGGCTTCGAAGTCGCGGGGCGCGTGCAGTTTGTGATCGAACCGGAGACCGACATCCAGGGGCACATGCTGGACACGGAGCAAAACGTTCTGACGGAAGGGACGCCGCTCGCCAGCATCGACAGCACTCGCTACGAACTGCGCGTGAACAGCGCGCAGGCTCAGATCCTGACAGCGCAGAAGCAGCGCGAAGCCCTGGAGATTGAAATCCAGCAGGTCATTCCCGCGCAACAGCGCTCGGCGGAAGCGGAGGTGACTTTCCAGCAGAGTGAAATTCAGCGCATCACACCGCTCGTTCAGTCTGGCGCGGTGGCGCGCGCTGAATACGATCGCACGGTAGCGGACCGGGATTCGGCGCTGGCCAAGGCAGCGCAAATCGTCGCCAACCAGCAAGCCAGGATGTCGGAACTTGCGTCGCTGGACGCGCAGATTCAGGAATTGCGGCAGTCGCTGGCCGACGCCGAACGGGATGTGGCCGAATGCCGGCTGGTATCGAGTTTTCGCGGCCAGGTGGCGGAAGTGCATGTAGTTCCGGGCGCCATGGTGAACACGGGGCAGCCGGTGGTGACCGTGCAGATGATGGATCCGATCAAAGTGGAGTTTGAAGTGTCGTCGGCCACCACGAGATCACTCAACTACAGCGACCTAATTCCCGTTTATGTCAATCAACATGTCGGCCCGCCCATCCAGATGAACGGCTACCTGTATATGGTCGATCCGGTCGCCGATCCGGAAACGCGCACTTTTACCGTCACGCTGCTGTTGCAGAACGGCAAGACGCAGCTCAGTCTGCCCGCCGAACTGCAGGGGAAAAACGTAGCTCGCGTGGACGGCTTGCGGAAAGTCGTGGACGATGTCGATGGTCGCGACGGCGCTTTGTTCGTGGATGTCGACGCCATCTACGAAGATGCGGAAGGCGCCTACCTGTGGAAGATCACCAACCGCGCGTTGGACGCCGGCAGCCGGAATCCTACGGGGCCGTTCGTCAACGTGAAGAAGGTGCGCATCCACAAGGGGCCGACCAAGATTCCGATGCTGGGGATCTGGACGCTGCAGGAGATTCAGCTCGCCGACGGTCAGGAATTCAACGTGGAAAGGGACATCATCGCGCGCAAGATCCTCTCCGCGTCGTCCGAGCCGTGGAACGGAGACACGTTGATGCTTGATCAACAGCGTTGGCTGCTGCGACCGGGCGATCTGGTGAGCGTGGATATCAACAGCGAGCACTCTCCGCCGGGGTTCTATGTCCCCATGGACGCGATTTTGCAGCAGCAGGATCGTGATTATGTGTACGTCGTGGCTGGCGACGGTGACGTCGCGACGGCCAAACGAGTTGAAGTCACCGTGGGCGAGGGCCCGGATACGCTGAAGAGAATTGCGGCTACCGGTGAACCGCTGGCCGACGGCACGCAACTCATCGTCACCGGCGCCCATTATCTTCAGGACGGCGAAGGAATTCGCGTCACGCAAGTTGCGGAGATACCGTAATGGCACTCTCGCAACTGGCGATGAAGTATCGTCCGATTGTCCTGACCCTGGTCGGCCTCTTGCTGTTCTGGGGCGTTTATAGTTACTTCACCATGCCGCGGCGCGAAGACCCGGAATACACGGTGCGGACGTG
This sequence comes from uncultured Planctomycetaceae bacterium, assembly GCA_937967665.1. Taxonomy (GTDB): domain Bacteria; phylum Planctomycetota; class Planctomycetia; order Pirellulales; family Pirellulaceae; genus CALBSZ01. Next base: position 11,018 of record CALBSZ010000705.1, on the reverse strand, counting down.
CGCCGTGAGCACTTCCTGGCCCGGTGCTCCGGCGGAAAAAGTGGAGGAGCTGATCACAGACCCGCTCGAACAGGTGCTGGACAGCATCGACGACGTCGACATTGTCTATTCGACCACGACGACGGGGCTGTCCACCGTCTTTGTGGATGCCGAGGATACGGTGTCCCCGGAATCGATCGACAACGTATGGGACAAGGTGCGGGCACGCGTGGCCAACGTGAAGATGCCCGAACAGGGAATTCGGCCGATCGTGAACGACGAGTACGGGGATACGTACATCATCCTGCTGGCTGTCTACCAGACGCCCACCGGCGACGACAGCGGAATCGACCCGGACCACGAATACTCGCTGCGGCAGTTGGATATCTATTCCGATCAGATCAAGAATCAGCTGCGTTTGCTTCCGGGCGTCGCCAAGTCCGAACAATTCGGCGTGATCGACGAGGCGATCTATATTCAGACCGACATGGGGACCTGGTCGCAATTGAATCTGACCATCGATGAACTGGAACAGCTCGCCCAGGTGCGCAATATCGTGGCTCCCGGTGGTACCATCGATACGGACGTCGGTCGCTTTTCGGTGAAGCCTGGTGGCGAGTTCAACGCCGTGGAGGAGATGAAGTCGATCATTACGGGGATTGCCGAGTCGGGCGGGAGTCGCCGACCGGTCTACTTACCGGATCTGGGACTCACCATCAACCGCGACTACCAGGACCCGCCAGGACTGATTTGTCGTTACGGCGATTCCCAGACATCGAGGCCGTCCTTAATTGTGGCACTGACCATGAAGTCGGGGGGGAATATTGTCGATATCTGCGAAGCGGCGAAGGCGCGGGTGCATGCCATGCAGCATGTCGAGCAGTCGATTCCGCCCGATATCGCCGTCACGCCGATCTCGGACCAGTCCATTAACGTCAATAAGAAGATCAGCGACGTGTTGGGCAATGTCGTCGGCGCCGTCTTGATTGTCGTTGTGGTGGTCTATCTGATCGTCGGCTTTCGCTCGGCCGCGGTGATGGCTGCGAACATACCCATCGTGGTGCTGGCCTCGATCGCCTTGATAACTGTGTTTGGCGTTCAGTTGGAACAGATTTCGCTGGCATCCATCATTATTGCGTTGGGCCTGCTGGTCGATAACGCGGTGCAGGTATGCGATCAATCGCGCACGAATCAAATGCGGGGGATGGACCCGGCTGACGCGAGCGTGAAGGGTTCTTCGCAATTGTCGGGAGCCATGCTCATGGGCACGGCCACCACGATTGCCGCGTTCGCTCCGATGCTGGTTGCTTTGCAGGGAAATACGCAGGAGTACATTTACAGTCTGCCGGTGACGTTGTCGATCACGTTGGGGGTCAGCTGGATCCTGGCGATGACGTTTTGCACCATCCTGGCGGCCGCCTTTATTCGGCCGCCGCGCGATCCTTCGCGCCCCTCCGCGCCGATCCCCTGGTTGATGTCGAAAGTGTTCCGGCGGAAGCCCGGTTCCGACGACGGGGACATCGTCGATCGCGTCTTCCGCCGGGCGGTGCGCTGGGCGATCGACTTCAAATTCGTGACCGCCCTGATTGCGGGCGTCTTGCTCGTCCTGGCACTGCGATTACCCGTTCAAAGCGAGTTTTTTCCGAAGGACATGCGGGACCAGTTCGCCGTCAAGGTGTGGCTGCCGGAAAGCGTCGGGATCGCTCAGACCGACCAGGCAGCGCGGCAGGTCGAAAAAATTCTGCGAACGCTGAGTCCCACGACCGACGCGAGCGGGAACAAGGTCCAGCGATTGAGAGCCATGCGCACGATGGTGGGCGGTGGCGGCTCGCGGTGGTATCTGAGTTGGAATACCGAGTCGCGGAAACCGAACTTTGCGGAGATCCTGGTGCGTACGACGGATCCCGCGTTCACACCATGGCTGGCCAGGCGTTTGCGGGAAATCGCGGAAGATGGCGACGAACTGTTGGGACTCGAACCCATTGAGAGTGCGCGCGTGGTGCCGACGGAATTGTTCCTGGGACCATCGAAAGATCCGGTTGAAATCCGTGTTTACGGATCCGGTTTCGCCGACATGCAAACGTTGCGAGGCTACGCGGATCGCGTCGCGGACATGGTACGTCATGCTCCGGGCACCTGGGACGTGCACGATGCCTGGGGCGTTCCCGGGTTTCAGCTGCGCGTGGAGATCGACGAAGATCGCGCGAACCTGGCGGGAGTCACAAACGCGCAGATCGCGCAAACGCTGAATGCCTACTATTCCGGGCACCTGCTGACGACGTTTCGCGAAGGGGATCATCAGGTACCGGTGTACTTGCGTCTGTCGTCGCAAGATCGCGGTTCGCTGAAAGGTTTGGAGTCGGCGTTCGTCGAAGGTGCCGTCGCCAAGGTGCCGCTCAGCGCGGTCGCGTCGGTTTCGCCCAAGTGGGAGCAGGGCCGTATCGAACGCCGCAACCTGAACCGTGTGATTCAAGTACGCGCGCAGGTCGAATCAGGCGTGATGGGGAACGACGTTGTCAAGAAGGTCATGGCCTCCGAACAAATGCGACAGCTGCAGGCGGAATTGCCGGCTGGCTATTACGTGGAAGTCGGGGGGAATCTGGAAGAGTCGGAGCAGGGTTCCAGTCAGTTGGCTTTGTGCCTGGGGATCTCGTTGCTCTCGATTATCCTGCTGCTGGTCATTCAATACAACGGCTGGGCGAAACCGATCATCATTCTGACTACCTTGCCGCTGGCCCTGATCGGCGCCATCCCGGGCCTGTACTTCACAGGGAATCCACTCGGCTTCATGCCGCAATTGGGCATCCTGTCGCTCTTTGGAATCGTACTGAATACCGGTATTATCTTTATCGAATTCGCCGACATGCTGATCCTCCAGGCCGCACAGCAGTCCGACGGCTCCGGTCCGATTGTCGGTTTGACGAAAGATCAGTTTCGCGGTTGCCTGGTGGACGCGTGCAAACAGCGACTGCTGCCGATCTTCCTGACCACGGCAACGACGATAGGCGGTCTGATTCCGCTGGCTTTGAGCGGCGGTCCACTCTGGGAAGGGATGGCCTGGTGCATGATCTTCGGATTAGTCGTCGCCACGTTGTTGACCTTGCTGGTGGTGCCCGCGCTCTATGCGATTTTCGTGGAAGTCTTCCGTGTCAAGCCGGTACAGCTGTCCTGAAAGCGCGAGATTTGCCGCGCATACGGCACGGTGGCACCGCGCGTGCGCATTCCGACGGCAGGCACGCGCCGGTGTGTTGTCGACGAGCAGGTGGAAGTTGTCATGACTGCGTTTCGAGAACAACTGAGGCAAGTGTTCGTGGTCAACAAATTCTTCCTGCTGCTGGCCGCGCTGGTCGTCACGCTGGTCTGCGCACCGGTGCTGGACGATGGCGGGTTGGTTGGCCGGATGATGCATCTGACTTGCTTGACTCTAGTGATCTTAGCGGCTGTCGCGGCGAACCGTGCACGAAAGGGAATGTTCTGGGCGGGTGTGTTCATCGCCGCGGTGGCCTTACCCGTGCTGTGGTCGGATGCCGCGTTCCAATCGGAGCCGTTGACGATTGGCCGACTGATAGTAAGCGCGCTGTTCTTCGTGGCCATGGCTTCGATGATCCTGGTTGCCGTGTTTCGAGACGACCACACGCCGGTGCAAGCCATCTTTGGGGCCATCTGTTCGTACCTGCTCATCGGCCTGGCTTGGGCCATGATTTATGCGGCGATCGAGCATGTTGATGACAATCCGTTTGCGGTGGCGCATCGCCGTACGGTGGGGACGGAAGGAAGCGAGTTTACGGCTTTCTCGCAGTTGATCTATTTCAGTTTTGTGACCATGTCGACACTCGGATACGGCGACATAAGTCCGCGTTCGCCCTTCGCCGAGTCGGCGACGTGGATGCAGTCCGTGACGGGCCAGTTTTATCTGGCCGTGCTCGTCGCCCGGCTGATTGCGGTGCTTCCCGTCGCTCGCAGGGAAGCGTAACGGAATCCCGGGAAGCTGTTGTACCGGTCCGAACGCGTTTTGCGGCGATCGCGCGTTGATTCGGATTTGCCGGGCAGGCAATTCAACGCAGGCAATGCTACCTGGAGAATCCCAGTACTCGCCGAACTTCCGCGGGACTGGTGACTCCGTTCCGCACGGCGTCGAAGGCCCGCGCCCATTGCGATTTCATCCCCGCTGCGATCGCCAGTTGTTCCAACTGCGCGGAATCGCTGCGCGACAGGATCGCGCGGCCCAGTTCGTCGGGCGACGCCACCAGCAATTCGGCCAGCACGGCACGGCCGCGATATCCGGTGTTCAGGCAGTTCGCGCAGCCGCCGGGAAGCCGCGCGGTGTCGACATCCAATCCCAGCCTGTCTGCCGGGAGCGCTGATTCCCGCGAGCAGTCGCACAGCTTGCGGACCAGCCGCTGGGACAGGATGGCTTGAATGCCGCTGCGGAGTTGATACGGCTCGATACCCATATCCGCCAACCGGTTGATCGCGCCGGCTGCGCTGCCTGCGTTAAAGGTGGTGAGCACCAGATGCCCGGTCAACGAGGCCTGAAACGCGGCTTCCGCCGTGGCGACATCACGGATTTCGCCGACCATGATGACTTCCGGGTCCTGCCGCATCAGGCTCCGCAGGCCGGTCGCCAGGTCGAATCCTGCCGCAGGTTTGACTTGCGATTGAGCCACGCCTTCGACCGCGACTTCGATGGGATCTTCCAGCGACACGATATTCTTCTGGCTGCCCGATTGGAAAACGATCTCGCGCAACGCGGCGTAAACGGTGGTGGTCTTGCCGCTGCCGGCCGGGCCCGTGACCAGCAGCATGCCGGATGTTTCGCCCAGTACCTGACTCATACACTCCACCACATCGGCCGGCAGGCCCAGATCTCCAATACGCAAATAGGTGTCGTGGGCAGCAAACATGCGCACGACGGCACGCTCGCCGTACAACGTGGGGAAAGTACTGACGCGCATTTCAACGTTCCCAGGCGTCTCGCGAATGCGACCCTCCTGTGGTATGTCGTTTCGATAGGTCAGCAGTTCGGCCAGTACTTTCAGTCTGGCGATGACGTCCGAGGCCTGGCCGGTCGGAAAACGGCCGACGGTCTGCAGCACCCCGTCCAGACGCCAGCGGATTTCGAGCTGGTCGCGGAGCGGTTGCAGGTGAATATCGCTGGCGCGGTTTTCCCGTGCCGCGGCCAGCAGCAAGTCGACAAACCGCGTTGCATAGGCGTTGTCTCTCGGGTTGAGCGCGTGGAGTTCCGTTGCCAGAGACATGAGTAATTGCAAGCTCACGATTTGTGGTTGTCGATGTTCGCGAAGAAACTGGTGCCGCGGCCGCGCGGAACCGGCCGCAACGGGACGGGCTAAGGCGCTGCGACTTGTTCATCATAGCGACAATCGACGCGCAATGTGATCATGGCAATCGTCGAATTCTACGCTGCCGCTCGTCTTGGTTTCCAGGCCATCTAGCGTTAAGCTCATCGCATGCATGGTCGTTTGCGAGTTTTGGAGTTGTTTTGCGGGATCGGCGGCGCCGCCGTCGCATTGGGAGACGACGCGGACGTGGTGAACGCGATGGATATCAATCGGAACGCCTTGCGCGTGTATGCCGCGAACTGTGCTGGGGCGTGCGAAGCGCGCACGATCGAATCCGTTTCGACAGCCGAACTGGCCGCCTGCGACGCCGATTTGTGGTGGCTGTCACCACCGTGCCAGCCGCACACGCAGCGTGGTCACCGGAACGATGTCGACGATGTCCGATCGGAACCGTTGCGGGCTGTGTTGCGGCAGATCCGCGAAATTCAACCGCGGTTTGTCGCCTTGGAGAATGTGCCGAATTTCCAGCACTCCCGAGCCTACGACGAGTTGCACGAGACGCTGGCCGCGTGCGGTTATTCCACAGACGAGGTGCAACTCTGTCCGACCCAACTCGGCATTCCCAACCGTCGCCGGCGCTTCTACTTAACTGCGTCACGTGGCGGGCCGATCCAGATACCGGCGATCGAGCGACGTGCGCGGCGGTTCTCCATACGCAGCCGTTTGTCACGCGTCGTCGAGTCGGAATGGATGGTTGCCAAGGACGTTTTGGAACGCTATCGTCGGGCGCTGCACATTGTGGATCCGGAGGACGCGTCGGCAACGTGCAATTGTTTTACATCGGGCTACGGCAGATCGATCGTTCGAAGCGGCTCGTACCTGCAAGTAAGGTCGGGAGTACGCCGGTTTTCGCCCCGCGAGATCCTCAGGCTGCTAGGGTTTCCCGAATCGTTCCGGATGCCTGCGGCACTCACCGTCAAACAACAGTGGCCGCTGGTAGGCAACAGCGTGTCGATACCTGCTGTCCGGTGGGTGTTGAGTCCCATCTTGGCGGCGCATGATGCAAGTGAAACCACTGGAGTGAAGCGATGACAACGGTTCAAGAAGTCTGCCAGTTTCTCGATGAATTCGCACCGCGCCACCTGGCGGAGGAATGGGACAACGTGGGTTTGCTGGTCGGCGACCGGCAGGCTGAAATCCGCCGCATCATGACCTGCCTCACGATCACGCCGGCCAGTACGGCCGAGGCGGTGAAGGAAGGGGTCGACATGATCGTGACCCATCATCCGCTGCCGTTCCAGGCGTTCAAGCGGCTCACCACCGACAGCCCGAGCGGAACCATGTTGTTGAAGCTGATTCGAGCGGGGGTGTCGATCTACAGCCCGCACACGGCATTTGATTCCACGCGGCAAGGTATCAATCAACAGTTGGCCGCGGGCATCGGCCTCAGTAACATCGTGCCGCTAATCGATAGCCCCGAAGACAGCGCGGTGGGAGCCGGACGATACGGCCGGCTGCCGGATCCGGTCACGCTGGCGGAACTGGCCCAGCTGGTAAAGCTGTTTCTGCGGATCGAGCGGGTTCGCGTCGTGGGTGAAGCCAGCCGGGAAGTGCAGCGCGTCGCCACGGCGTGCGGCAGCGCCGGCCAGTTTCTTAGCGACGCGCGCCGCACAGGATGTGATGCGCTGGTCACCGGCGAAACCAACTTCCATACGTGCCTGGAAGCCGAAGCCACCAACACGTGTCTCATCCTGACGGGACATTTTGCGAGCGAGCGGTTTGCAGTGGAAACATTAGCCGAGCGGCTGGCATCGGCATTCAGCGGCGTGACTGTCTGGGCCAGCCGCGACGAAGCGGATCCGCTGGTTATTTTGTAGGTGCGGAAGCCGGCGAGGCACCGTCCACAGGCGGCACGCGCGGCTCGTACGCGCTGCACCGCGCGACAGGCTGCGGCGGGTATTTCGGAAAGCGCTTGTCCTTCACAGCGACCTGACAAAGCAGGAAACGCGAACCGGTGCCTGAAATGATTTCGCGCATCTGCCCGCACGATTCGCAGAGACTACGTGGCATGGATCGATTCAACGGTTCTTAAGACGAGAACTGGGGAAACGGTTTCGTCAAATCCATGGTGTCTCCCATTTGCTTCTGCAGCTGTTGGAACTTTGCGAACAACTTCTTGATTGTCGCGGCATGGCCGGGTTCGTCGATGAGATCGTTCTGTTCAAGCGGGTCCTCGGCGATGTGGTAGAGGCGGGCTTTGGCGATTCGCGGATAGAGAATCAGCTTGTAGCCGTCGTACGTCACCGCCCGCTGGACACTCAGGTAGGCGCCGTAGATGGCGTCGTACGGTTGGACATCGGCGCCGTCGAGCAACGGTTTGAGACTGGTGAATTCAACGTGCTCCGGTTTGGCGATGCCGGCCAGTTCCAGCGTGGTCGGCATGACGTCCTGCAGGTAGATCGACGTGTCGTTGCGCGCTCCCTTCTTGATCCCCGGACCGCTGGCCAGGAAGGGAACGCGTACGCTATGGTCGTACATGTTCTGTTTGCCCAGCAGACCATGGTGGCCGACGGCGAGTCCGTGATCGGCGGTGAAGAAGATGTACGTGTTGTCGGCTTGTCCGGATTTGTCCAGCGCTTGGAGGATCCGACCAATTTGCGTATCCATGTGCGTAATGATGGCGTAGTATTCCTGCCGGTTGACCTTCACCGCGTACTCCGTGCGGGGAAAAGGTGCCAGCTTTTCGTCCCGCAAACCAGGACCGCAGCCGATCCCGTCCTTGTACGGGTATTCCGGAAGATAGTTTTCGGGAACGCGGATTTTGCCAAGCGGATACTTGTCGACGTATTCCTTCGGCGACTGTCGCGGATCGTGCGGCGCGTTGAAGGCGATATACATGAAAAACGGATCGTCGCTACCCTTGGCTTGATTCAGGAAGTCGATGGCGTCGTCCCCCACAACTTCGCTCCAGTGCTTGCCGCCTTCCCAGAAGCCGCCGAATTTGGGATCGAACGGACTCCATACATCAGGCTGCCCTTCCACCGGCCGGTTGTAACCGTCTTTGGTTTGACGCGGCATGCCGCCGCGAATGTGACTGGTCACGTCAAACGCCTTGGTGGCGTCGGCGCGGACATGCCACTTGCCCGTGAAGTAAGTCCGATAGCCGGCCTGTTTCATGTGCTCGGACCAGAATCGGCCGGCTTGACGCTCTTGTTCCGTCTTGTTGTAGACCGCGTTGGCGTGCCACAAGAAACGCCCGGTATTCAACATCGTGCGACTTGCCACGCAGACCGCTCCACTCCACGACCCCATGTTGTAGGCGTGTGTGAAGTGGGTGCTTTGGGCCGCCAGCTGGTCCAGGTTCGGCGTTTCGATTTCGTCGTTGCCGAACGCGTGGACCGTTTCATGGCATTGATCGTCGGCGAAGATGAACAGGATGTTCGGCTTGTCCGCGGCTGATGCCGAGCCCATCACGGAAACGACCAGAGCAATGACCAGGTACAGCTGGAACCGAAGCATGAAAAGTCTCCTCGTCGAACAGGGTAGCAGTGCGGGGAAACCGATACTTTATCTCAAAAACCGGCGCCTGTCGAATCATGAACGGGGCGAAACCGCAACGGGCAGCAAGCGACCTGCATTCCGGCTATAATGACGACCTGTTTCGTGGAAACGAAGGTTTTCGCAAAGTGGTGCTCAATGCGGGCGTCTGGCTGGCCCAGGCCGGAGTGCCCGCGGGCGGAGTCGAATCGACTGTGACCGCCGAAGATCTCGATGCCAACCTCGACCCCCAAGCCGCCGCGGAAGCGTAAGTAGCCGCGGCACGACAAGTGACCGATGATGCGAATGGTGCCCTGTGTCATAGCGTGCTTCCGTTGTCGCCGGGCCTGTCGCGCGCCCTGCCTACCGCTGCTGATCCTCTGGCTACCGAACCTGGTATTCGCCGACGAACCGGCTGCCATCGTGAACGGTCACGCGATTTCCCGGCGGCTGGTGGATCGCGAGCTGGCTCAGCTGTTGAAGCAGCGAGATGTAGACGAGGTGTCCAGGCAGGCGTGGCGCCGTGAAGTGCTGCAGCAGCTGATTCAGCGGCAGCTGGTATTGCAGTACTTGCAATCGCAAGACTTGCGCGCGACGGAGCAGGAAGTGGAGGTTGAAATGAAAGTCCTTCAGGAGACACTCAGCAAACAGCAGCGGACCTTCGCGGATTATCTTGACAAGGCTCAAATGAGCGACGCGGAACTGCGTGATACGCTGCGCTGGCGAATCGCTTGGCAGCGGTATCTCGAACGGTACCTGACCGAGAAGAACCTGGAAAAGTACTTCGCCGATCATCGCCGCGACTTCGATGGCACGAAGCTGCGGGTGGCTCAGATACTGCTGAATCTGGATAGCGATACGGAATCGGTAGGGGAACGTGCGGGACGATTGCGAGCGCGGATTGTCGGTGGTGAACTCAGCTTTGCGGCCGCGGCAGGCGACTTTTCCGCGGCTCCCAGCAGAACCAAGGGCGGAGATATAGGAGACATCGAGAGGCATCAGCCGATGCCGGAAGCCTTCTCACGGGCCGCCTTCGAATTAGAACCAGGAGAAATCAGCCCGCCGGTGGTGACTACATTCGGCGTGCACCTGATCCAATGTATCGAAGTCAAGCCTGGTCAGAAACAGTGGCAGGACGTGCGCCCGCAACTGGAGGCGGCGGTGCAACGCTTCCTCTTCCAGTGGCTTGCCGAACGTCAGGAGAAGATCGCGGAAATTGAAATCGTCTCGAAGTAACGTGCCCGTGTTAGGCCCATCCCGACAATTCCGAAGGCAAGTTCGCCGTCGATGTTGTCGGCCGTTTCAAAATTGAGGAGTGACGCATGTCGGTAGTATTCCTGTTGGCAAGTATCGTGGCGGCCGATCCGGATCAAGGTCAGTTGGATCTGTTCAAGACCTTCCGCTCCGAGTTTGTGATGCTCGCCCCCGGCCAGGATCCGTTTCCCGCCGAATTTGAAATGGGTGGCACGGACCCGCGCGAATCACCGCGGCATACCGTCACCCTGCGAAAGCCCTTTGGCATGGCCAAGTACGAAGTGCCCCAGAATCTGTGGCAGGCGGTGATGGGAAAGAATCCAAGTCGCTGGAAGGGCCCGCGCAATTCGGTCGAGATGCTGACGTTTGACGAAGCGGAAGCGTTTTGTGCGAAGGCCACCAGGTTGATGCGCGACGCGAAACTGATCACGGATAAGCAAGTTATTCGTTTGCCCAGTGAGGCGGAATGGGAGTACGCGGCGCGGGCGGGAACGCAGGCCCGCTATTCGTTTGGCGACGACGCCGGCGATCTGGATGCTCACGCGTGGCATACCGGTAACGCCGCGGGCAATGATCCGCCGGTCGGTGCCAAGAAGCCGAACCCGTGGGGACTTTACGATATGCACGGGTATCTGTGGGAATGGTGTAGCGACGTGGAACACAAGAACTATCAAGGCGCCCCGGTGGATGGTTCGCCGTGGTTGCAGGGCGGCACCGCCGATCGACGGATGATCCGCGGCGGAAGCTGGAAGGACCCCGCCGAACGACTGACCAGCTCCTATCGGCTGGCAGTCCCCAAAGAGACCCGCGACGATGCCATCGGATTGCGCTGCGTCCTGGCGACCGGGGACTAGTGCTACAGCGCAGGGTTGACGGTAGCGAATAGGGGACACGCACGGCGGACGCGACCGGATTTGCAAGCTGGTACCCGTTTGTATCACCGAGCCA
>CALBSZ010000704.1 GCA_937967665.1 uncultured Planctomycetaceae bacterium | reverse complement strand
AAAACAGGCCGCCGGAGGGATTGGGCATGGTTTTTGTCGTGAAATTCCAGCGAGGATGCTCTGCCCGCTGCAGGGAACCTTCTGACGCACCGGGTTGATAAAGTGTCGCCACGCGTCGTTGCTGTACGGCGTTTGGCCAGAATGTCGTGTCGACCATCCTCAAAGGTGCAAAGATGCGGCTCCGCAAGAATTCTTCATACGACTTTCCCGAGACGACTTCAATCAGTCGACCGCAAACCGTGAGCCCGTGCCCGTATTGCCAGCGCTGTCCCGGTTGCGACGACATTGGCAACGCGGCAATCATCCGGGCAGCATCCGCCAGCGTTTCCGGATCCTGCTGAAGTCGACCAAGGCCCGACGTATGCGTCATCAGATCGCGGATGGTAACCTCCCGAACGGGAGCCGCGCCGTCGATCTGCAAATTCTCGAATGCAGGAAGGTGCTTGGACACGGGATCGTCGACGGCCAGCTTGCCTTCGTCTTGCAGGATCAGGACCGCCGTCGCCGTGATCGGTTTCGTCATGGACGCGATGGCAAAGACAGTGTTCGCGCGCATTTCTCTTTGCGTTTTCAGATCGGCAAAGCCCGCTGCCTGCAAGTGCACCATTCGCCCGCGATGTACCACGGCAGTGACCGCGCCGGAGATCTGCTGCCGACTCACATACGAATCGACGACATCGTTGACGCCCGAAAGTTCTCGCGGCGATTGCCCAGAGGAAACGGTGGCCAGGCTCAACAAACCAACCGCGGAAAGGAAAGCTCGCATCATGATTCGTACTTTCAATTACCAAGAGTGGTCAAGGCGTCCATCGCCTGGGGCGCTCCGCGTGCTTCCATGAAATCAGACGTTAACACTACATCAAGCCGCTACTGAAAACAATTGCGCGGTTTGGCCCGCTACCCTTTTTCAAGAACGAGAAAAAGCCTGGCATGGTTGCCAGGCCTTTTGAGTCGCGCGATGGAATCTGCCCTTCCTTTCCCTCGCCGGAAAGCACCCGTATGCGGAGTGCCTCAGAGGCGAGCCTGCTGTTAGTTGTTCGAGGCCAGGCCGTCGAGTTGCAGGGGCTGCTGGGCTTCGTAGGAAAGGCTGGTGAGGAATTTCTTGGCGGCCACGTATTCCATCGGCGGCATCTCATGCAATTCCGACTTCAGTTGTGCTTGCATGGATGCCGACTGCGACGTAACGACCTGCTGGCTGCTGCTGCCGATGCCGCTGTTCAGCACCGACCGCTGGGCGAAGGCACTTTCAATGGCGCTCCGCTGTTCCGCGTACTGTGGACCTTGCAGGGCGGCAGGCCAGGCGACCTGACCGGTCTCGGGCTGAAGTTCATAGGCCGACAAGCGTTCCGGAGCAGCGTCGCGAGCATACTGCTTCAACTCGCTCATCGTCGGGCGTGGCCGCCGCGCCGCGTCGCGATATTCGCGATTGAGGTTTCGCATATTGAAATAAGTCTCGGCGTACTTCTGTTTGTTTTCGAGATGTCGGCTGTAGGCCTCCTGCTGGTTGATCGCTGCCAGCGAACTGTCGTAGTTGAAAGAACCCGCGGCACGCCACAAGTCGGCCCAGCCTCGCAAGACACCTTCTTCAAACGTAGATGCGTGACGCTGGATCAATGCAGGACTCTGGCTAGCGCCCGTGACGGCTCCGCGCGAGAGCGAGAAATCCTGAGCGGCTGCGGACGTAGCGATGAACAAGGCGGCGGTGGTAAGGAGTGAGGTTTTCATTTTGTTTCTCCGACCCGTGATATGGAAAGGTTTGTTGGTGGGCAATTGTTTCTTGTCGTTGACGTTCTGTACGAAACGCAACGGCTATGCCAAACCGGCTGGCGGTTCCCCGTATTGACCGCGCAAGGTATTCAGCAGGTACAAGTTACGGGAAGCGCGGACAGCCTTATTGCCATCTTCGCGGGCAGAAAAGACGTCTCAGATCGAGACGGAGCGTCCTGCGCTGAGATGCGTTCGGCGTGATCCTCGTCCAACAGCGCCGGGTTCCGTCTCTTATATAAAGTCGAAGCGCAGGCGAGTGGGTCACTTACGTCGGGGCACACTTGCTTGCGCTGCGTGCTTGTATTCTTGAGAATGGTAGCAAAGCTGGTGGCTGCTCAAACGGAGGTGGATGAATCACCAGTCTGGGACGGGGAAACAGTAGGACGAGAAAGCAGGTCACAGGGTGTGCAGGCCACCCTTAAAAACGCGTCGGAAACGGCCGGCTTGGGAAGCGCACAAAAAAAGGACGCGACCAACTTTTCAGTCGGCCGCGCCCCATCAGCGGGATCACGACGCTTCTAAATCCAAGTGTATGATGATGGCGGTGATGCGATAACTTTGTGACCCGTGTCTTGCATCCGTTCGAGTGTGAGAAAATGCAATGTGCGTGCCAGCTGGCATTTCAAAATTGTGGGAAATTCGTAAAGTCAACAATGAAAGCAGTTTGTGGAAAATGGCCCGTTCCGTGGGGAACGGTATGGTGTCTCAAAACGGGAATTTTGTCTTGGATTGAGATTGACGGGCGTCTTGATTTGAAACGAGACCTGCGACGAACGGGGTTAGACGTTGCCACGGCTACTAGCGCAAAAAAAGAAACCCGGTCGCACGCGACCGGGTTTCGTCACCAGACCTCGTTTGGAGAAGCACGAAGTTATTTCAAATTGGTGGTGCCTTGGTTGGTCGCCACGGCACCGGGAAGTTGCTTGAGCACGACGCTGGTAATGTCCAGTTGATTCTGATAGACGACATAGCGGTTGAGGCCCTTGAGAACGGACTGGCGGTTGGCCGGATCGATTTGCTCGCTGTCATAACGCAGAACCAGGCTGATGTTGTACTGGTTGGCAACCTGAGTCACGACGGCCGAAATCTGATTGTACGAATCGAAGTAGATTTTGGCTTCTTTCTGCAGCACGTCCTTTTTCTTGAGTTGGGCGCTGACATTCAGATCCGACATTTTTCGGGCAATGCTTTCTTCCAACTGGCGGTATTGGGCGCTGGCTGGGTCGTAATCTTCCAGTTGTTTCCGTTCGGCCATGATTGCGCTGCGTTGCGCGTTCATTTGTTCTTCGAAAGCCTTGATTTCGGCTCCAACCGCGTCCAGTTGCTGCTTGAACGCGGCGTTGTTCTTGAAGATGTAGCCGATATCAACGACGGCCACGTAAATCCCGCCGTTGCCGGTGTTTTGAGCGATACATGGACGGGTGAAAGCGGTTCCGATCAACGCCATGCATGCAACGCTGGCAGAAATAGTGAGAAACTTCGACATTTTGTTAGCACTCCTTGCTAAGAACCCTGCGGTGGCTTGTTCTTCATCCGGTTACCAGGGAGGACAGGGATGCGGATGCATTAGGCAGTCCGCGTGCCAGATCGCTCCCGGGCGCCGAATTTTTTATTGCTTCGCTACGTAAGCGTTTAACTGATAAGAGTTTAGCGATGTGTTTGGGATCCGGACGATTCTCTCTGCTTGACTGCGATTCGTAGATGTTGCAACGAAGGATTGTAAATCGTTCAGTTGGGCCCAGTCGTCAAACTTCCACTAATCGGAATAAACTTCGGTTGAGGGCGACCATCCCCTTGAGGTTCGTTTTGCACAAATCGGGAGTTAAGACGCTCAAAAGGGTTTTCTGGGATTCAGGTTCGGTCGTAGGAGCGGCTGGCGGGCATGACCGACGATTCGTCTGTGCCAGGACAGGTCCTGGCCTACGCTTTCTCCGGCAAAGCGCCTGTTCTCTGGCAAGACGCCTGGATCCGGACGGATTCTCCGATCAGTCCTTGCGTAGGCCGCGCAGCCAATGCGCCCACCCTCAACACATCGATGCCGTCCGCTGAAATCCGTCGGTTGACAACCTTGCAGGTTGCAATTTGCGCGATCCCAGGGTATCAAGTTCAGAGAGATCTCGGCTCTTCTCCTTGTCCGTCGACAGGTCAGCAACATGCAAATCCCGAAATTGTCTCGGTGCGGCAGGCGACTTTCACAGCGGCGCGGCTTTACGCTGGTCGAATTGCTGGTTGTGATTGCTATCATTGGCATCTTGGTGTCCCTGTTGCTGCCAGCCGTGCAGGCGGCGCGCGAGGCGGCGCGGCGGGTGCAGTGCATGAATAATATTAAGCAGCTGAGCCTGGCGGTGGTTTCGTACCAGGACACGTACCGCATGTTCCCGGCCTCGGGCATTTACGAACCGTCTCAGAACTTCACCAAGCTGCGCACCGGCAAGCAGTTCAGCTGGGTTGTGTTGATCATGCGGCACTTCGAGCAGCAAGCGGCGTGGGATGAAATGGACTTCAATCGCACAATCTTCGATCAGCCGAAGGATCCGCAGGAGACGATCTTCGAGGAGTTGCAGTGCCCGAGCGACGACGTGAGGATTGCCTATTACCAGGACCCTGCTTACACGAATGGCAAGCGGTTTTCGAAAGGCAACTACGCCGCCTACACGAGTCCTTATCATACCGATTTCGATCATTGGTTCCCTGGCGCGCTAGTCAGCTGGAGGAATCAAACCCCGGCGGATTTCAGTTTCGACGGTTTATCGAATACGATCGTGCTCTCAGAGATTCGCAAGCGCGACAACGAATTGGACCAGCGCGGCGCGTGGGCGATCGGCTGGAACGGAGCATCGTTACTGGGTTTTGACATGCACCACAGCGGCGATCCTGGAGACTGCAAAAATCCGCCGATTTACGGCGGGGCCTATATCCAAAACCCGGGCAGCATCGGGAACGCGCAGCCGCCGAACAACGAGGGGCCAAATTTGGCCAAGCTTTACAATTGTCCCGACCCCGCGCGGGCAGCCCTGTTGAAGATGCCCTGCCGCGCGTGGGCCTCGTCGGGCGGCAATTGTTTTCTCTCCGCCGCGCCGCGCAGTCGCCACCCCGGCGGCGTCATGGTAGCCTTTATGGATGGACACGTGGACTTTGTCCCGGACAATGTCAACCAGGTTACCTTCGCGTATCTCATCAGCATCACGGATTTCCAGCCCATATCGCCAGGCGATATCAACTGAGGCCCATGACCGCCGCGCATCGAACACTGATCTGTTGTCTCATCGGCGTCAGCCTCATGGTGCTTTCCTGGTTCTGGGTCGGCATCGCCCAATCCTCGCAGAGCAGTTTTACGGACGAAGACTTCGCGCGGTACGAGTTTTCCTTTAACGAGGTGAAACAGCTGCGTACCAAAGCGGAACTGACGCCGGCCGAACAAGAGCAGTTGGACAATGCCCAGAAGCGATTGGACGTGGAGCTGGTGAAGTTCGAAGCGGCGCAGCACGTGGGTGAACGCACAGCGTTGATCTTGCGCTACGTAGGAATGGCAATTACAATGGTAGGCGTTGTTGTCTTCGCGATTTCACGCAGCAACGATTAAGCATGGCGGACAACCTCGCTGCCAAGAAACAAGGTGGCGGAAATCCGGGGGTTGAGGCTGCCGCTGGCACTATTTCCAAATTCACCGCCTACCGATGCAGGGACTCGATCATGTCACAGCGACGCGGTTTTACACTTGTCGAATTACTCGTTGTGATCGCGATCATTGGAATCCTCGTTTCCCTGCTGCTACCCGCGGTGCAGGCAGCGCGCGAAGCGGCGCGCCGAGTGGAATGCAACAACAACATGAAACAGCTGATGCTGGGCGTGCTCACCTATGAAGACACGCTGCGCGTCTATCCGCCGTCCGGGATTCACAATTACGTTCGCGGTTCCAACTCGTACAATCCGCAGTCAGGAAAACAGTTCGGCTGGCAGGTGTTGATCCTGCCTCAGATTGAAGAGCAGGCGTTGCATGATCGCTTTGATTTCAACGTCGACATTTTCAGTCAACCGAGCGAACCGCAGGAGTCGCAGCCGGAAACGTTCCTGTGCCCCAGCGATATCGCGCGTTTTCAGTACTACCAGGATCCCAATTACAGTTCGAACAAGAAGTTTGCCAAAGGTAACTACGCGGCGTATTGCGGGCCTTTCCACATCGAGAACGCTCCGCTTTATCCGGGCGTGTTTGGCGTCCATCGCCGGATCACTCCAGCCGACCTGGATTCGGACGGCACGGCGACGACGATCGGTCTGGCGGAAATCCGCGTCCGCGAACATGTTTTGGACCAGCGGGGCGCGTGGGCGCTGCCCTGGCCAGCCAGTTCATTACTGTCGTTCGATTTGCATGCGGATCCCTCTTGCCGCGGCACGCCCTATTTTCACGATCCGTCGACCTACTATACCAGTGTGGCGCAGTTGCCGAATCGGCAGGACACGGTCGCGGATCGCGTGTGGAATTGTCCCGATCCCGCGCGGGCGGTCCTGGAACGGATCCCGTGCAGCTCGACGCCGCCGGTCGGTTCGTCCGGCGTCTGGTTGTCGGCCGCGCCGCGCAGCCGGCATCCCGGAGGCGTGAACGTGGCGTTCATGGATGGGCATGTCGCCTTTCTGGCCAACGAAGTCGACGCGGAATCGATGGCCTATGCCGTCAGTATCCAGGATGGGACGCCCGACCTGATTACCGAGTACGCCCATTAGGTTCTGTTTTAAAACCGGAGAAGGGTGGCTGTGGTGGAGCGAAGCGACCCC
>CALBSZ010000703.1 GCA_937967665.1 uncultured Planctomycetaceae bacterium | reverse complement strand
CTCATCACTCATCACTCATCACTCATCACTCATCACTCATCACTCATCACTCGCCAATGTAGAACACGTCGTCGTTTTGGTTCGGATTGCGGCGCGGACGGGCTTCATCGGGGACCGGAGTATCTTCGCCGATAAACAGGACGTCTTCTTCGACAACGGGTTCGGTGGCAGTCAGTTCGGCGGTTTTGCCGCGGCGACGGTATTTGACGACATTCGGATTGGCGGCGGCGGGTTGATTGCGCAGGGGCCGTTCATCGAGCGGGAATTCACGCTGGCAGTCTTCCTTCATCCAGGTGGCCGCTGAGTAGTTGGTGGCGTCTTCCAGGTGGACGAAAGCCAGGCGCGCGACATCCCAGAGTCGTTCGCACACCGCGGCCAGTGGCATGTCGGCGTTCCAATGCAAACCGATCTCGGTCAAATCGACGTAACCTGCCGGCGAAACATTGGGATGAAAGACGGGGGAGGTCCAGCGTACTTCCGGCGGCCGTTCAGGATAGGCGTACGGAATCCGGATCTCCAGTTCATGCTTGTCGGTCATCTCGCAGTCTGTTTCGAGCGACGGGTCGGGGCGCAGTCCGGGTCCACGAAAGGTGATCCGAAATCGTGAAGGGGGCTGGCCGTCGGCGGCTACTGAGAAGATACTGCTGGCATCTTCGAGTTCCCGCAGGAGCTGCAGGTCCTCATTCAGCCGCTGATCGCGATTGGGTTGAGTCATGGTTTACTGCCTGTTTCGCTCGATTCTAGAAAACCGCGCACGCCGCTGGCGCGTAGGCGAGGGCCCTCACGCGCCGTCGATGTCCGCTTGCCCTTCTGTTTCTTGTGCGGGTTCCGGCCCGGTTGGTTGCGCTCCCGCTTGTTCGCCGACATCCGCGTCGACCGTGTCTTCGGAACGTCCTCGAAAGAACGCAGTCAGCCCGGCGAAAATCAGACAGACGGCTCCGAAGGCCCAGCCGGCCCAGTTCCACGGGGTGGTATTTGGTTCCGCGTCGGCTTCTTTTTTGTTCGCCTGCGTGGCGTCTTTCAATTCCGACTTGAGCCGGACGATGGTCGCCCGTTCCGCTTCCGCGTCGGCGCGGAGCTGTTTCAGCCAGGCTTTTTGTTCTTCGATCGTCTGCGCCTGCACCGCGCTGATGTCGGTCAAGGTTTCGACATCGCCGGCAAGTTGTGCCAGGCGCGCCTTTTGACCTAAGAGGGATTCTTGCAACAGCGTATTCTCTTCTGCCGTGCGATGCAGCGACTGAACCAGGTGATCCGTGCCGCCTTGCCCCAGGCCGGCCACCACATCTTCGAGAACGTCCATTTGAATTTGCGTCCGCTCGGCGGTCTGGCGTGCCTCGACCAGCTCCGCGAGCCGCCCTTCAATGGCGGCCAGCTGCTTGCTGGAATTCGGTGATGATTCTGTCGAGGCCGCGGCTCCACCCAGCAGTCTCCAACTGATCAGGGCCAGCAGGCAGAATTGCAGCGTCAGCATGCCCATCGTCGCCAGGCTTTGCCAATAGTTATTGCCGCCGCCCACGTTAATGATCGGAACGCCCGATCCGGCATAGCGAGGATCATGAGCCATGGGAAATTCTCCTTCCAGCCGTTGTACGTATTCGTCCAGTTCCCGTTCCCGAAAACGCGAACCGATCAAATAGAACCCGCCCGTTCGCCGCGTTTCGCGACCGTTGTCCAGCCATTCGAACATGCCTCGATCCCCTCGACAAGGATCGATCACGAGGGCGACGTCGAGCGGCTTGTTGAAAAAGTTCTGGCAAATAAACATGTCCATTCCGGACAGGAACACACCCCAATCCGGATGCGTGTGGTACCAGCCGACCATCTGCAGTTCCGCCGGAAACTCGTCACGTTCGCGAGTAATCTCGCTCCACGTATCATGCGTAAACTTGAAACTACCTTTGGTGCTTTCGTAGTGCTTGGCACGCAGGCTATCGGTGACCAGCACAAAGGCCTGCCCGTCTTCATCGACATACTGCCCGCCCAGGAGCACACCGCCAAGTTCCACGCTCGTGTCGGATTGGGCGTGGATTTCCATATCGCGCATGGCGTCCATATCGACGAAAATCGGCAAGTCCGCGTCGCGGGGGGTCCCCAGCGCGGCAACCGCATAGTGCTTGTTGCGATCCGGTCGCCGCAGTTCCTCGGGCATCGTCTCTTCGACGTCGCCAAATTGAATGTCCGATTCGTCCACAGATTCGTTCTTCAATATGCGAGTACAGTTATCAACGCACTCCGATCAAGCGTCCATCACTTCCGATTTGTCCCCCGTGAGCAGGAACACCTGCTCCGTTTCTGTTGCCTCGATACGCACGATGGCATAGGGAGGAACGCCCAGGTCCCCCAATCGTTCCGCTGACAGTTCCGAGCCTGCTTCGATGGCGTTTTCCAATTGCGGTTTGGCGAGTTCTCCGCAGGGGCATTTCGCCGCGTCCATGCTGACCGACTCGCGCGCCCGCATGATGCGGCGGCGAGAACCACACACCGTGCACTCGACCGCGACCACCAGGTCTCGAATCAACCGCAGACGCAAGTTCGTATCGCCGGCGAAATGCCCGGCAGCCGCCTGGAACAAAGCCTCCGCCGTATGGATTCGCACGCTCAAATCCAGACAGACCGGTTCCGCATAGGTCTCGTGACTGAGGCAATCCTCGCGGAACTGAAACGCCGTCTTGTAAAACTGGTTCGTAATTCCGTTGTAGATCATCGCCTGCCCTGCGTCGACCGGCATGCCGTGAATCAGCTTCAACGCTTCCTGCGTTTGCAACCCGGCCATCATCGACGAGATGGTGGGCGCGGTCGGAACCTTGCCAGCCAACAGGTCTTCTTGCCGCAGCAGGGGGCAACTGTAGCGAAGATTGATCAAGCGGTAGTCGTTTTCGGTCATGGCGCATTCGTAGCACGCGCTGTCCGGCGGCACAAAGACTTTCACCACGCCGCTGATCTCCTGGATGCCGGCGTCGATCCACGGGGTCTTCACGCGCCAGCAACACCTGTTGACCCACAAGCGTGCTTCCCGGTTGTCCAGGCATCCAATGACGACGTCGACATCACGAAACAATCCCAAACCGATATCGGTAATGATGTTGGCGTGAAACGATTTGATCTTGATATCGGGGTTCATGTCGCGAATTGCCGCCGCCGCGACTTCCGCCTTCGGACGTCCGCGGTCCGCACTGCGGAACAACACGGATCGAGTCAGGTTGGACGGTTCGACATGATCAAAATCGACCACGTAGATCGTCCCGACGCCCAGCAGTGCCAGGTTCTTTAAGACTTCGTTGCCCAAGGCCCCGGCCCCGACGACCAGGACCCGCGCTTCGGCCAGCTTCTGCTGATCCCACCAGGCGATCAGCCGGAACCGCGAATAGCGGTCGTCGTCGTCGATGACAAAGTTGTCTTGAGCCATCCTTTACTTCCTGCCTTGAAGGCCTTCTTTGACGCACACGAAACCGCAATCTACGACCTGCCCGTCACGCCATTGAAAGAAGCCGAATTCCTCTTGTCGCGGATCCACGACCAGGGCGACCTGCCACGGCTCGCTAAAGAAATGGCGGTGAATGAACAGATCGTAGGCGCTCAAAAAAACACCGTAGCCCGGATGGGTGTGGTGCCAGCCGACGACGACTTCGCCCGGATACTCGCGATCCACCAAGCGCCGCATGGCGGCCCACGTCTCGTGGGTAAAGGTGAGTGATGCCGCATTCGACTCCACCGCCGTGGCGGCAACGAAGCGACGAATTTCCACATGAGAAAGCGAACCATGGCCCGCCGCGCCGATCAGGAAGCCGCCGATTTCGCGTCGCAGCTCCCCCGCCGAGAATGTGAGTATCTCGTCCAGGGCCGGTTCGTGCAGGTAGATCTGGTAGCAGTTCTCATGAAGCTGCCCAATTCTCTTGCCTCGCAGACGGCTTGGTGGTGAATACTTGGGCATCGTTGTTGCAGTCCGGGCGGTATCCACCGTCTGATATGCGTCGCCAGGAACCGGCTGGAGCGATCCTGTTCGCGGCGTTCTCACTCGATATACAGAATGTCCGAATCGGCGCGCTCGACAATCTCTGCCTCCACAATCTCCACGTCCGATAAGAAGAGGACTTCCGGCTGCGGCTCCTCGACAGGAACCACCTCGGCCAGAGCAACCACGTTGCCGGTGTGCGGTGGATCCACTCGTCGCGCCGCCACGTCGTCCTCGGGCCGCAGAGCGGGGATTTCCGAGCTCAGGCGGTCACGAATGGAACGTGAATCCAGCGGCAGACCTATCTTGGAATTGCTTTTGACCCAATTTGCCGCCTCGCGATTGTAAGGACTGTCGACGTCGAAATTCCGGTAGCGGATCATGTCCCACAGCATCGTGCACAATTCGTCCAACTGCAGGCTGGGTACCCAATGTGTGCCGTAGCCGCCGAGGCAGACGACGCCGCTGGCCGAGATGTTCGGATGAAAGATGGGAGTCTTCCAGGACAATTCGGGAATCATCCGAGGGTACGACGCGCCCAACTTGATCTGCACTTCATGATAATCGCTGACCCGCACTTCCTTCTTGTCGTCGGTGCGCCACACGCCTTTCCCGTGAAACTTCACCAGGTAGACTTCCGGGGCACCGCCGAAGGCAGCACCCGGGACGGTGAAATCGAGAATCGAACTCTCCGAACGCAACTGCTGCAAGGCTTTGTAGTCGCTTCGGAGTCGGCGTGTACGCGGCGACTCACGCATGAATCACTCCCTCATCCTGCGACGATTTCCGGATATACGATCAAATGGTCGCCGTCACGGACCGCGGCCTGGACAAGCGTCTGGTCCTCGCGAAGGCGTTTGCCACCCTCCTTGTGGTCCAAGCTGTAGCTCATCGGCTGGCCGTCCGGCCCCATGACGGGCAGGTTCATCTTGGTGATGATGTTGGGCAGGATGCGCTGCACCGACACCGTGTCCGCGATGACTGCGTCCACCGATTTGGCTCCGGTTTGATCCAAAAACGTAACGCGAGTGCCTTTTCTTTCACCATCCGACATTCGACCTACTCCATCTAATACGGTGGTTTGCAGCCAGCGAACTCAATCCAGACCGCGACGTCAGGACAGTTGCCGCGAGAAGCATCTGGATTTTATTCGAATACCCTGCGTCACGACGAAAAAACTTGCCGTTCGTCAGGTAAACGAAGCAAGGCGAATTCGTCGACGCATTTCGAAAGGCTATTCGCTGAAACAAACCCAATCTTACCGAAAAAGATCCTTGAATCCAAGAATCTCAAAAAATTCACAATTCGGTAAGAATGCCCTTGCCCCACAAGGAACCGCAGCATACCGAGCCCCTTAACGCATCATTCTAACCGTGCCCCGACTGAATTTCGGGAACGACGGGAAGGTTCACTTCACTTCAACGACTTTCAGCTGCAGTTGTCCGAGCACTTTGAACACGGGCAGGAAGGGAGTATACGCACTGGCGCCTTCCAGGTCGGCGTCGACCAGTTTAATGTGCGCGGCACCGATTCCGCCGCGTCCCAGAGTCGCGTCCATGGGGATCCAGCGATCTTTCACCCAGACCTCGTTCCACATGTGGTAGCCGAAACCTTTGATCGACGGGGCGTAGACGAGTCCGATCGCGACGCGTGCGGGAATCTTTCGAGCGCGGCAGAGGGCGGCGAGCAAGACGGCGTGCTCGGTACAGTCACCTTCCAGGGTCACCGCCACTTCTGCCGCCGTGGCGAAGGCCTGCGAAAAATTCTTCTGGCGAATGCGATTGTGCACCAGCGACTCCAACCCGCAAGCGAGCTTCCAGGGGTCCGTTTCCTCCGGCAAGATCGATCTGGCCAACTCGATAACCCGCGCGTCGTCGCTTTGGATCATGCTGTTGGCGGACAAGTCGCCGTCTTGGGGCGGCACTGCGGAACCGGACTCCGGCGGCATATCGGGACGGACGGCCACCACCGTAATCCTGACCGTCCGGTCATCCACGGCTTCGACTGCCTGCGACAACCCGCTGGTAAACATCGACTGCGGGTCGGAATCTCTCAAGATCGCCTCGTAAACGATTCGTTTCGTCGCATGCGCATTCGGAATCGGTGGCACCTTCACCGTGGTAAACGTGCCCAAGTCGAACTCGGCGGCGTCGCTGTCCGCCAGCGCCTGCTCCTTGGTACAGCGGTAACTTGTCAAACCCAGGCCGGGCAGGTACGACTTCAGCGTTTCCCCCGCTTCGTTGGTCCAGATGGTGGAATCGATCGACTGGCCGCCCAGGTTGACGCTGACCTCGATCATGAGCAGCGACTGCTCGCTATCCAGCAACCTGGTGGTTTCCACCTCCTTGGCGATCAGCCGATGCCGGGCCACCTGATTGAAGCCGACGACCAGCGCGTCAAACGACCGCTCCTCCCCAGGTTTCATTGGTCGTTCCAGAAGTCGCTGGTCCGCGGCGAAAAATCCGCCGAAGGAATCATCCCACGGAATCGAGACGGGAACGGTCTTGCCCAGCGATGTCATTTCCATCTTCAACGAATTGCCTTCCACCACACCGGTGCACTGCAGGCTCTGTAGCGAAGACGACACGCTTGTGTCAAATCGTCGCAGTTGTCCGTCGAGCGAATCGAATTCAACGACATGGACTTCCTGGGTTGTCGTCTGCCCGAATCGCTGCAGTTTCATTTCCGAGACATTTTCGGCCCGCAACAACTCGACACCGTCTTCGGTAACACGGTTGATGGTCGTATGGGCATGGCCGACCTTCGACTGCTGGATGTAATGAACGTCCCATGTTTCGAGCGGCAGCGTGAACGGCGCGCCGCTGTCGGTCAAAGGCGTTTCCTGCCGCGCGGTGACGGCCGCTGGTTCCGCGGAGGGTCCACCACTGTGTTCAGTTGATTCCGGATCGGGCGACGAGCACCCAATGATGCCCAGAATCAACCACGTGAAGTTTCGAAACAATCGCGAATTCATGAGCACCCCTGGGCGGTAAGAAAACGAGCCGGCATTCTGGAAGGCCTTACTATAACAGACGTTGTAAGTTCTTGGCGACCTGTGTTGTTCGCGGCCATCGATGTTGCCGCGAATCACCTTTCAAGAATCTTTCCATAATTTGATTTCGACAACGACCGCCCCATTCTTCGAGAGCTACTCTTCTATATCGATCGGGACGAGTAAGCATGCAGGCAAATGGATAACCGTTGAAGGCAAACACTGACCCACAGCCGTTTGACTTCGCGGTTGCCGTTCCCTCCGCGAGCGTAGTTGGGACGACCATCGCTGTGTTCGTGGAGTGAACGGCGACCGGAGTATGACCTCCGCAGATTGTAGCGGTCATACCGTCTCGCCCCAGATGTTACGAGACATTGGTTATCGAAACCGCCTGGCGACATGATTACGAGCAAAACGGTGACCTACGTTTTTGAGAACTTCCAGCTACGGCCCATGCCGTCCCCCCATGAAGTTCGCAGCGATGAGAGACAGAGGACGAAGATGGGCTTCTTGAAGAAATTTTTCACGAACGTATTCCACGAAGCACCTGCGAACGCGCCGACCAGCAGCTTCGAACATTTGAGTGAAGAGGAACTGGAAACGCACCTCAACGTCGCCCGGTACGGGAACTTCTCGTTAACCGATGCGGTGCGGCCATCCTACGACCTGAAAGTCACGCCGAAACAGGGCTTTCGCCACGATGTGTACCGCGATGACGAAGCCGGTTCGGACGTACCAGTATTGATGGCCGCGGCCACCGCCGAGGCTATTTTTGAAGTGTTCATGGACGCCCTGGAACCGCTGGGCAGCGAAGTAGACGTGGTCCTGGAAACCAGCCACAACCGCGACAACGGCAACCATACCGACCTGTACCGCGAACATATCGACTTGCCTGTTCTGAAGAGCATCCTCTACGACTACGAAGACCTGCTGATGAACGACGGCTGCACGGGCATCGCGGTGTTGAACCCGCGCGTCACGCAGGAAGTGCAACTGTACGAACACA
>CALBSZ010000702.1 GCA_937967665.1 uncultured Planctomycetaceae bacterium | reverse complement strand
CCCCGTCCGTTTTGCAGTTCCGTCTCCACGGCGGCACCGAAACTGCCAAACTCGACGTCCGCGACACCGTCAGCCGTCATGCGGGCCATGGCCAACTGACCGTCACTTCGACCGACCATCAAGATGCTGCCTTCGGGACCGATGGCGATGTCGGCGACTTCGTCCACGCCGATGAACTCTGAACTGGTGTCCAGGAAGTTGGCCAGCACGACATTGTCGAGAGTTCCGCTGCCGACGTAGCCGGGACCTCCAAAACTATTATCTGGCAGACCATTCCTAAGGAAACGCGCCAACAAGAAGTTACCGTCGCTTCGACCAGCAATTAGAAAGCTTCCGTCCGCTTCTACGACCATACGGCTGACCCGATCGTCGTTACGATCGTTGCCTCCGCCGGCCCCGGAACCGAAATCGTATTGAACCTTGCCGGCGTCGCCAAACAGACCATCGATCTCGCCGGCGCTCGTCAGTCGGGTCAGGGCGATATCGCTGGAGACAAACGTGGTGATGGCGTTTGGCGGTGTCTTTGTCGAGTCACCGGCGACGAGCACCGCCCCATCGCCGAGCACGGCGACTTGGCGGGCTTCATCGAAACGGCCATCAAAATCGACGGTTTGTCGGCCGTCCGTACTGAACAAACTGTCTGGCGCACCGTCGGCCAGCAATCGGGCAATGGCAAAGTCGCGTCCGAAGAAACCGCCGCTGGAACCGACCACCACCACGGTATCGTCATCAGCGACCGTCACGCCGAATGCCCGATCGTCGAAGCCATCGAAATCGATGACCTGCACGCCATCAACACCAAAACCAGTGTCGGGTTGTCCCTGTGGCGTGTATTTGACGATCACGAAGTCGCTGCTGAAGTTCTGTACCAGCGAGCCGACGACCAGTGTCGAGCCGTCGTCCGCCACGTGGAAGCCATACGCCTGTCGTAGCTCATTGGGCAGGGAAATCGATGCGGTTCCATTGTTGCCATAGGTGAAATCCATGGTGCCGTCCGCATGGACGCGCATGACGTCGAAGCTGTCACCGGCCAACGGAATCAACAGTTTGCCGTCAGCAAGTTCGTGCAGACCCAGCGCATCGGCTTCGCCCAATTCGACTAACCCATTATCGCCGAAACTCGGATCAATCGTGCCGCCGGTGGTACCGCGCGTCGGTTCCAGGTCGTAGATGACCAGTTCGGTGGTATTCCGATCGGCCAGGATTGCACCGTTTGTCGGATCGCTGAGTGTAAGTTGCAGGGATTCGCGGCCTTCCAGAAGTTGGTCCTCCAGCAGCCGTACTTCAAAGGTGGCTGTGCTTTCGCCGTCGAAAAACAAAACGGTCTCGTCGACGGCCAAGAAATCGTCTCCCGCCGTCGCTTCCACGTCGCTGCTGACTACCCGCACCGCCGCCGATCCGTCGCTGCCGCGGCTGCGCTCCAGGGCGATCGTGGCCGTGCCGGATGTCTCATTCACACGAACGATCTGACTCGTGAATTGGATCTCGCCTGGCCCGTCGAAGATGGTTAGCGTGGCCGTATCGATATCGCCCAGCGATGCGCCGCCGGTGGGATTGCTGAGGCTGAGGCTTATGGTCTCCGGGCCTTCGTTCGTCATGTCGTCGGCGATCGGCACGTCGACCACTGCCAGCGTCTCGCCAGTAAGAAACGTCACGGTCGTGCTGGCATCCGTGTAGTCGATCCCTTCTTCCGCTGTGCCATCGGCCGTCACTAGATCGACCATCACTTCGCCCATGGCACCTTCGCTGCGCTGAATGAAGACGTTGGCGACGCCCGCGTTCTCGTCCACCTCGAACAAGTCGTGGCGGAATTGCAATTGTCCCGGACCTTGTGGCGGCAGCAGTTTGAGCAGCTTGAAATCGTAGTCGAACGACGCGGCACCCGGTCGCCGACCCGTATGGCCCAACAGGATCGATCCGTCGGTCAGCAAAAGGACCGCCCCGTGATCCCTTTCGACATTAAACTGGCCCACTCCGCTGAGAAACCGGCTGAAGCCCAGTACCGGATCCAGCGTGCCGTCAGTGCGAACGAACGCCGTCGCCATAAACTCAACAGATAACTCATCGGACCACCGAAAGAACACGACGAGCCGTCCATCCGGCAGAAAGGTCGCGTCGATTGGCCGATCCAATTTCGTGCCGAAATCGAATATCGACAGTCCAGTGTCTCCGTAGGTCGTATCGACGCTGCCGTCTTGATTCAGCCGTGCCAGCAGCATGTCTTCATTCGACTCGCCAGGGGGCGAGTCGGTTTCGCCTAGCACGATGATCTTGCCATCCTCTTGCACGACGAGGACGCGCGGGTCATCAACACCGAATCCCGCAGCGATGCCGCCGGTACCAAATGACGTGTCGAGTGTGCCATCGGCGTTTAGTTTGACGACAACACTGCTCCCTTCCGATTGGCTAAGGATCAGCAACTGCCCGTTATCGAGCTGGACCAAGTCTCCCGAACCGGCGCCGAGAAAATCAAAACTGTTGTCCAGTTCCGGTAGGCTTACGATGCCTCCATTGCCGAAACTCTCGTCCCGGCTTCCGTCCGGCTCGAGCCGAACAAGCAACGCGCTCAGGATTTGATCGGAACCGAAGACAACAATGCGGCCGTCGTCTTGAATAACGGTACGTAGACCCTCAAAGCTCTCCGGCAGCAAAACGCGGCCGTCGCCGTCGGGGCCGAAGTTGCGGTCCAGCGTGCCGTCAGAGTTGTAGCGGACAACGGCTGTCATTCGGACGTTGCTGGCGTTGGCGATCTGGCCAAGTTGCGTATGGAATGTGGCCTGCCCTGTCACGATGAACTTACCGTCGTTCTGGAGGGTCAGGTTGTTGGAATGGTCATTGAGTCCATCAAAGTCAGTTGTGACCCTGCCAAGAGAACCGAACTCCAGGTCGGGTGAACCGTCCTCATGGTAGCGGGCCAGATACCAATCTTCGGCAGCAGTCCCGCGGCCCACCGCAAGGATCTTCCCATCGGTTTGTTGGACCATGTCGGCGATCAACTCTCCCCGAATTCCTGAAAGGGCTTCGTTGCCGAAGTCCGTCCACACCATGCCGTTGTCACCAAAGCCGGTATCGATCACCAGGGGCGAGAATTGATCTTGTTCGATCCTGACCACCGCCTTGCGCGGGTTCTGCACTTCTGCGCCGCCCGTGGGATCCGACAGCGTCAGCAGGAATTCCTCGATCGGTTCAAAGTCGTTGTCATCGACGATGTCGATATCGACGGTCGCTTCGGTTTGCCCGTCAACGAAATCGATCGTTGTGTCGATCGCAGCGTAATCCTCGCCCGCGAGTGCTGTGATGTCGCTACTGGCCAGTTGGACGCTTACGGCTCCGGCTGTACCGCCGGTGCGTTCTACCGTGATGCTGACTATCTGATCATCTTCGGTCACGCTGTAGAGAAACTGCGACAGGCGGAATGCGCCTTCGGCCGGAGGCGGGTCCGATTCGCTGAACAAGCGGGCGAGGGCCATTTCCGAGTCAGGGCCCTCACCCATGACATTGCCGGCGACGACTATCTTGTCGTCCGGCGTAATGAGTATGTCGGAACCTCCGCTGCCGTGATCGATACCAAAGTCAATCTCCGCCAAGCCGCCCGTGCCGAACGTCGTGTCCTCGCTGCCATCGGCATTCAGCCGCAGCACGGCCATGCTTCTCCGGTCGTCGCGCGTGAGCTGGGCGGCAAAGAGTATTTTGCCGTCGCTTTGCACGACGCCTCGTCCAGCCTCGGCGCGGCCCCCCCCGTCCTCCACAATCTTGATTCCGCCCGTGCCGAATGTTGAATCCAGCGACCCGTCGTCCAGGTAGCGGACGACCGCGATATCGATCCCGCGCCCTGTCCGGCCGCGGCGTCCCATGACGACTAACTTACCATCGGGCTGAATGAGCAAGTCTCTGTTTTCGTAGAACGGACCAACCAGGTTGGCCAGCACCGTTCCGCCGTTGCCGAACGTGTTGTCGAGCGACCCGTCAGCATTCAGTCGTATCAAATGGGCATTGAAATCCAACGTTCCGGCAACCAGGATCTTACCCTCTGGACTAAGCTTTGCCGTAGCAAACGGATTGGCAAAAATGTTGTGTAGGACGTTGCCGCCGCTGCCGAACGTATTGTCGAGGCTGCCGTCGGAGTTGAGCTGCGTGATGAGCAAGCGGGACGCAGTCTCTAAAGGATTCTCCTTCACGCTGCTTACTACCACAATTCGTTCATCGACGCGGACAAGCACAGCAAGTGCATGATCAGACGTCGTCGTGGGCAGGCTCAGTTCGACCAGCCCCCCAGAACCAAAGGACGTGTCGAGTGTTCCATCGACATTGTACCGCGCCACCACAGCGGCCAATCTACCGCCGATAGAAACCCGGCCGGCGACGAGAATCCTTCCGTCGCTCTGCAGCGCGGCAGCAAACGGCGTCGACTGTGAACCATTATTAAACTGGTTCGCAGTCTTGCCATTGAGCCCGAGCGTGGTGTCCATCGAACCGTCGGTGTTGTAGCGGGCCAGGGCGAAGTGAGCGAACCGACCGCCTTGAGGAGCCGGCCCCACGGCGACGAGTTTGCCGTCCGGTTGTTGCAAGAGAATTCGCGCAGAGGCCGTGCTTCCCGCCACGAAATCAACTGACGCCACGCCGCTGCTGCCAAACGTTTGATCTTGCACGCCGTTTGTATCAAAGCGCACCAGCATCCCATCCCGCAGACTGCTGTTGTCGAAATTCGGTAACTCTCGACGATCGTTGACGAGGCCCGTGCCGACGGCAACGAAATCACCTCCGGTTTGTACGAGCGTCTTGAACAGGTCTACGCTGCTGGACGGGTCGGGGGCGGCCACTCCATGGCTCCCGAAGGTTGTGTCCGGTGTGCCGTCGGCATTGATGCGAAGAAGAACCGCTCCGCCGCCGATTTCATTCCCGGCGACCACAACTTTGCCGTCGGCTTGTAGAACGGCGCTCCGGGGCGAAAACCGCCCGCCGAAGTCCACCGTGGCGAGCCCATCTGAACTGAACGTCGTGTCGAGTGTTCCGTCAGCGTCATACTGCGCAACAGCCACCGGAAACGTCGAAACACCACTGGTCCCGATCGCCACGATGCTATCGTCTGGCCGCAAGAGAATGTCGGCTACGCCATCGTACGACCGCGCGAAATCGGTTTGCACAATCCCGCCGTTGCCAAAGGTGACATCCAAAGACCCGTTGGCGTCGTACTTCGCCAGCACAAAGTCAAAGCTGCTGGCACCGATCAACAGCGAGCCATCCATCATGAGAATCATTTCTCTGGGGGTGGCTCGAATACCGTTCAGGTTTGTCGTGACGATGCCGTCGCCGTCAAAACTCGAGTCAAGCGTTCCATCGACATTGTAGCGGACTAGCGCCAAGTTGTTTTCTGAGAGACCGGCGACGACAATCTTGCCGTCGGTTTGCACGACGACTTGATGGCCGACATCATTGCCGTCGATGTCCGTCGCAACAAAGCCAGCGCCGCCGCCGAACGTAGCATCCAACGATCCATCCACGTTGTACCGTACGAGAAGAAAGTCGAGAGTCGAATCGATCTGAACTTGCCCGACTACGACGATTTTGTCGTTGCTTTGTATGGCTACGTCGTGTGCCTCTTCAAGTGCGAAATCGGCTCCACCGAAATCCGACGTCACCTGCCCGGCGTCGCCAAACGTCAAATCGGGACTGCCGTCCGCGTTGAACCTCGCCACGCCGAGGTCAGGAAACCGATGCCGTTCGTTGAACTTCAACCCAGCACCAACCACTACCAGCTTGCCGTCGTCCTGCACTACCGCCTCGCGCAAGTCGTCCGCCAGGGACACGGTGGAAAATCGCGTCGATTGCAACCCGTTGATACCGAAGGTCGGGTCGAGGTCGCCGGCGGCCGCGAGCAGCCGACGTGTCTCAAGCGGCTCCACGTGCAATCGCCGATGTCTAAGTGGAGCCCGCTTGTCGCGGACACTCGTTAAACGCCGCCGCTGATTCAACAAGGCTCGCTTCGTCATCGTAACCCCCTTCAATCGTCTGAAGAGTTCGGATGCCGTGTTCGGAAACAGATCGTCACCGAGCCCTCAGCAACAGCATGACGACCCGACGTTGACGCTAATAGACGCAGAGAACATCTACGTGATTCCCCATTCTCATCAATCGCGATGATGAATGCAAATCGTTCAACGCGAATCAGAAATCGATCGTTGTAGTACCTGGGATCATAGACTCCATCCGGGTCGACACCGGGAGCCACCGGCAAGAGGTCGTGTTTGATATGGACGACGCTGATTTGAAGACGCTGGCGCAGTGGCTCGGCGCGCAAAGGGGACAATCGGCGTGAGCGAATCTCTCCGCAACACTTGAATGAGTGTCAGGTCGATAGATCTATCACCCACGCATTGGTGGCTCGCAACTCGATCGCCATTCGAGCAAGATTGAACCACCTCCTGGCATGGTCAAGAACCTGGCTGTCCGACGATGCCACGACGTGATCGGTCGCCATAAGATCGCGGTCAGGATCGGGCACCAAGAACACTTCCCAGGACCAGCCCCGCCGTTCGGCGAGTTCCTGGAGGATCGTTCTTAGCCGACCGCTGTTCGAGACCGGCTGATCGAACAGCCATTGGCAACGGGCGATCTTCCATTCGGCCAGTAACTCGCCAAGTATTGTCAGGGCGGGAATCGTTTCTTCGACTTTGCGGTAGCTGCCATGCATGCTCGCCATGTCACGATAGCAGCCGTCGCGTGCGTGCAGGATAACGCCTCCCGACAGAGCCGCCTCCAGGCTTGTGAGCACGTTATAGCCGTCGATCCATAACTCGCGGCCGGCGAGGTCTGTCGCCCACATCTGCTGACCTTGCCGTCGAGTCGCCGCTGCAACGCGGTGCACGACCACCGCGCACCCGCGGGGCG
Organism: uncultured Planctomycetaceae bacterium; assembly: GCA_937967665.1. Classification (GTDB taxonomy): domain Bacteria; phylum Planctomycetota; class Planctomycetia; order Pirellulales; family Pirellulaceae; genus CALBSZ01. The sequence goes on along the minus strand of CALBSZ010000702.1, from coordinate 7,920 downwards.
TTGTCTGTCGACTAACGCATCCCGAGCGCCAACGACCTTCAGCGCCGAGGCCGACGCATAGCCTCGACTGAGGAGCCACGCCAGATCACTCGACGCTGCGCGCAGACGCGGAACATTCGCCGTGGCGAAAAGCTCAATGTCCTCCGGATGAGGGCCGCGATGTTTGCGATGGTCAGGCACGGGCAATCGAGTGAACCTGGAAAAATGCGTCGTCAGCGCATGTGCATGAAGTTAGAATGTTGAATCAAACAACTATACACGATGTCCTGAAGTTGCGTACGATTTCGACACATTGGAAACCGGGATCGAGCGAGCGAGCGGCGAGTTGACGCTGCCGGAACACCGAAATTGGGAGGCGGTGAATGACCTCTTGGTTCACCTCCTGCGCAAGTTCCTTGATGTCGACGTGCAGACCGAGACGCTCGGTGCCGACGATGTGCACGTGCAGGTTCGTCCGAGCGACGTCCAATCCCGCCATGACCGACGCCGCAAGGACTCGATAGTCTAAATCGTATTCGCCCCCCAGATGGGACCGCATTCGACTCTGCGGCTTGCAAACCGGCTCGCTGCCCGCTGAGCTACGACGCGGGCGATCGCCATGCATTTGGGTACTATGAATTTAAATTTCGAAGCACGAATGTCCAAAACCGAAACAAATTCAAATGTCACAATACGAAAATCCGAAACTCCAACGGCTTAGGCATTTCGCCTCGCCGTTGAATTCAGGTAAAACTGTTTTGAATTTCCGATTTTGAATTTGTTTCGTATTACGTAATTCGGATTTCGAATTTTTCCGATTCGGGGTCCAACTTCGCTTGTTTCGGGACCAAGTTAATTGCAGTCATGATCGCACGGTCGAACACTGCCATCACCAAGATTTTTCGCGGGACCTGGACTTGCGAACCGTGCCATCGGCTTTCAGCACGAATTCGCAGGTTGCTCATGGCAGTCAAACAACGATGATGCACGAGGGTAGACCATTGATTTCCCAGCACCCTGTCGACAGCCCGCGCAAGCATCGGCTTTCGCTTCCGAATTTCGTGACCGCGCTACGGATCGTTGGCTCGCCCGCTTTGGTCCTCCTGGCTTACTGGCAATCTACGTTTTGGCTGGGATTGCTGCTGGCGTTTCTGGTGTTCACCGAATGGTTCGACGGATTTCTGGCTCGCAAGCTGCACGAGGCCACATCCACTGGCGCACGACTCGACTCCATTGCAGATGCCTTCTTCTATTCATCGATACTGGGCGCGGTCGCATTTCTTGTGCCAGGCCAAATCATCGAGAATTCTGTTTGGATCGGAGCGGCAATTGCCAGCTATCTGTGCAGTTGGCTGTACAGTTGGATCAAATTCCGCCGTCTCCCCAGCTATCACACGCTGTTGGCGAAAGGTGCCTGGTTGGTTGTCGGCCCAGGAATCGCATGCCTGGTAGCGGAATGGCAGACCTGGGTCTTTCAACTTGCCATGGCCGTGGTTGTCGTCGCGAATGTCGAGGCCATGGCAATCACTCGACGACTAAGAGAACCGCGTGTCAATGTCCTGTCGATTTGGACACTTCCTGCGGACAGCGACGACTGAGCCCGCGCACGATAAATCGCAGACGCCTGGGCTGATTTTGCAAAGATCGCTTCGTGGGGCACAAAATCGCTTCGGCCTTCGCCATGACTGCTTTCATGGTGCCGACCACTTCCGCAGGCATCTCGACCCCATGCTGGATTCCGCGGCTTCAGCGGAACGATCGCTTCCGGTTCGCTGCGTGCAGGGGACGAAGTCATGGTCTTGCCGTCGAAGAAGACAACTCGCATTCGCCGTATTGTTACACGCGACGGCGACTTGCAAGAAGCTACGGCGGCGCAATCCGTCACCGTCACGCTGGCGAATGAGATCGACGTCGCTCGCGGCGACATGCTGGTCCGCCCGGGCAACTAACCGGAAGTCAGCCGGACGGCGGAAGCGATGCTCGTCTGGATGTCCGAACAGCCGCTGGTAGCCGGCCGCCAGTATTGGATCAAACACACGACGCGTCGCACCTCGGGTGAAATTGAAGCAATCCGCTACGCGATCGATGTGAACACTTTTTCCCGGCGTCACGTTCCCTTACGAAGAACCCACTGCCGCAGACGTGGTCATTTCGACCGCTGAAGTCACCGCACAGGAGGCCGTGGATAGGGTTGTCAATCTACTCGAAAGTCGTTTCGCCGGCTGACCGGACCGTTCTGCACTCAGGAATGAGTCAAGAATAGCCTCCGCATCTTCAACGTGCGTGTCGATCGTGAGCTGCGCTGAGCAACCCTCCCGCGCGCGGGAGGGTCGGACGCGGTAGCGGCCGGGGAGGGACTTTTCCGCACCGTGGACCCTGCCTTCTGGCCCAAGCCGGATCCCCCTCTCCGCTCGTTCCTCGCGACTCTCCCGGAGGGAGAGTTTCGTTCGTGGTTTTACCGCGGCGCTTCCAAACCACCGGAGATACGCGATCTTCATGGACGGCTGGCACACATCCATTCCTCAAACATGCGAAACCACAAATGCGGAATTTATTTCTGGCCTGTTCCTTAGAAACTGGCTGACGCCTGCAGCAGCAGCGCGTTGCGCAATTCGATATCTGGCCTGCCGCTATCGAATTCGAATTCGCGTGCAAACGAATAGCCAATCTCCATGCCCAGCTTGCGTCCGCGGGTAAACGGCATGCCCGGGGTGGGCGTGGGAACCGATTCCCATCCCCAGACAAACCGCCAGTCGCGGTACGTGATCTGGTCGTCGCTGCCGGTCGACGTTTCATACGCCCACGTGCCTCCGTCAAACCCACCACCCAAGTACCACCATTGCTGACGCCGGCCGTTGTCGGCGAGCAAGAACGCGGCTTTGGGTTTCGGCAGCGTCAAGTCAAACCGCACCGCTGAGGTCGGTTGCCAGATCGCTCCGACCGCCGGAACGACCGGAATGTCGTTGCGGCCCAACGCAAGAGCCCCAAGGATCCAGGTCCACTGGTCGTTGGGCCGATACAGAGCGAACATGCCGCCACGATACTGCCAGACGTCCCGGCTGTTGTTTTTTCCATCATGAGCAAGTGCGGTACTGAACATCAATCTCAACATCCAACGGTCATTAATCCGCCGCATCCATCCGAATCCCAAGGAGTAGTCGTACAGGTCGGCTGGCAAGTCGAGTGCCTCTGGGGCGTTTACATCGAAGTACGAGAAGGCAAAATTGATAGACGGTGGCGGGGGGCCGAATACCGGATACGTGGGCAGACTAATGCGGGTATCGTAGGATGCCAGATCGACGCCTCCCGACTCGGGTTGCCATTCGGCGGCAAGACTGATCGACGGCCGCATCAAGGCAGCGAAGTCGGGAGCCGCTTTTGCTGGCACCGCAATTGGATCTTCGGTGTGGGCCGCGGTTGTGGGGAGCCGTTTCAGCCGAGTGGGTTCGTAAATGGGCGAAGACGCGTGTGCTTCAAATGCGATCGGGGATTGCGCATGCAACACTTCCGCCCCGAAACATCCCAGAACCAGAGCGATCAAACCGCGCATGCACTTTCCAACCGAACTCGTTGCCAACGACCTCCGCCATGTTAGCGAGATGGCAAGTCCGATAAAAGTGATAGTCTTCCGCATGCTAGCACGTTAGCGAATCACATCGCCAGCATGCGTTCCGCGACCGCCATTCTAGTGCGCACGTCGGGCATGTGTAGCGGCTTTTTTGTTACTTGGCGTGAGGATTGACGGCGACGCGGCAGGTACGTGCGACTCGCGCCGTTCCGTCAAAACGCGAAGTGGTTGTTGACGCCGTGCCAAGAACTCCAAACGGGGGAATGGCCCTCCCGGATGCGAACCGACGACGGTCAAACGGCCACGAAGACGTCGTTGCCGCGAATGGTGAGTGCATCGCGGGCGTCGGTCAAGAACAGATCCCGTCCGGTGTGACCATTGAGCCCGTCCGCGGCACCGTCGCCGGCGGCAGTGAGCGGTGTCATGACCAGGCTCGCCGCGGTGTCGAAATCCTGGGCCAACCAGATGCTTCGGACCGGGATCAAGTCGGCTGCAGCGCTTCCGCCGACCAGCAAATCGTCGCCACCGTTGCCCTGTAAAGCGTCGGCTCCGGCATCGCCGACCAGAATGTCCATGCCCTGGCGGCCGAATAAATGATCTGAGCCCGCGCCGCCGCGAACGATGTCATTGCCACTTCCTCCGCTAACGATGTCGTCGTCATCTCCGCCGTCCAGAATATCATCGCCCGTTCCACCGGCGATCAGATCGATTCCCGCGCCACCGTTGATCACATCGTTGCCGGCAACGCCAACGAGCGAGTCGTTGCCGTCTTCACCGTTGAGTACGTCGTTGCCCTCGCCGCCATCGACCTTATCCTGCCCGCCGCCGGCGCTGATCGTATCGTCGCCGCTGCCGCCGAGCAGCACGTCGTTGCCGGTGAGAGAACTGATCTGGTCATCTCCGGAACCGCCGGCCACATAGTTGTTGCCCAACCCGGCGTCGATGATGGCACGCGGATTGCCGGGAAGGTTTCCGGCGATCGTGATCTTGTCGTCGCTATCGCTGCCGTTGATCAACATGACGTTACTCGCCACGAAAAACGGGCCATACGTCACGTCATTGAAGCGGACCAGAACCGTCCCCTGATTACCCGCCGTGACGATGATCTCGTCAGCGCCTGTCGTCCCGTTGGCCACCAGGTTCCCAGCCCCGTCGATAAAGACCGGTGCGGTGCTGCCACCGGTTGGGGTCACGGTAATGCTGATGACGAATGATTCGTTGTTGCCGTCATCGTCGGTGACCCGGACTTCGAAACTGTCTCCGCCGCTGGTATTCGGATTTGGAGTATACGTCCAGTCGCCGGTTCCCGCGTCGATCGCCGCAACACCCTGCGTGCCGTTCACGGTGACTGTGAAGTTCGGCGTGCTCATGCCGTCGGCCGGATCATTGGCAATCAGAGTACCGGTGATGTCCGGACCGTTTTCCGTACCGCTACCGCTCGTGTCCCCACTGAACATAGCCGGATCATTTACGGGGTTGATCGTGACATCGACTTGCATGGTGGCCGACCCGCCGTTGCCGTCGTTTACTTCCAGCGTAAAGCTGTCGGCGCCGTGATAGTTCGCGTCGGGCGAATAAGTGATGGTCGGCGAAGCCCCGGTCCCGGAGACATTGGCCGTGCCGTGACTGGCGTCTCCGCCAGCGGCCAACGACCAGGTCAGCGTGTCGTTCGCGTCGGGATCGCTGGCACTGATGGTTGGCGCGGAAAAGGCCAGCGGAGCCCCATCTTCATCCATCGTGACGCTTTGCGGACTTGTTTGCGTGATTGTCGGCGGGTCGTTCGCGCCCGTGACGGAAATCTGAACCGTGCCGGTGTCGGTCCGAATACCGGTAAGGTACTTGGCATTGAGGTAATCGTTCACTGCCGCGAGTTCTTCCGGTGACAGGACGCGGTCGTACACCAGAATCTCGGCAATCTTGCCATTGAATCGCTCGGCGTCGTTAGACACCTTAGCGCCCACACGCGTGCCGTTGGCACCGATGTTCAGGTTCGCTTTGCCGGCCATGTCGCGCGAAGACACGGACGCGTTGTGGACGATATTCAGGTTCGGCGCGGCGTTGTTGTCCATGTTCAGCAGCGACGTGTTCCAGGTGGCCGTGGCATACGGGACCAGGTCGTGGGCGTCGTTGCTCTGGCCGTTGAATCCATAACTTGAACCGATCAGCAATACGGACGCCCGCTGGTTCGCACCCTGTCCCTGTTCGTAGACGGCGCCGTTTTGAGTGACGTCGGCGTTCCAGACGGTAACGTAGGTGTAGTCGTCGTCGCCCGCCGACAGGACCGCATTGGGACCGACCAGGAAGTCGCCTTCCAGATCGAGGACGTTCGCGCCGCTGGGGGATGTGACCGTGCCGGTGACGGGACGATTTCCACCGCTGGATTGCGTGAACAAGTGGTTATTGCCGCTCTTGTCGCGCCAGGCCGCCACGCCATCGCCAGGCTCGGCCGGGTCCGTAGCTGCGACATCTTCGAACAGGGTTTGTGCGTCACTGGCATCCAGCCACAACGCCAATCCGCTCGTGACACTGAGTTCATCGGTAATCGTGTAGGTAAAGGTGTCCGTCACCATCGCGCCGCTGCTGAGCGCCTGCAGCGTTGATGAACCGGTTGGATCGTAGGAAAAGCCGCCATCGGGATTGACCGCCACGAGGGCTCCGCTGGCGCTGGAACTGTCCGAGTTGACGAGGCGGGAGTTCGTTGGGGAGTCGTTCCCCAGCACATCCGAGGGGCCGTCGTTAATAGTAAGCGTCTGGTCTTCGGTGATCGGATTGCTGGCCGTGTAATCATCGTCGACGGCGTCGATCACGACTTCGTCGGCACCCGTGACCTTCACGGAAACCGTGGCGGTATCGGTGGTAGGTAACCCGATCGACACGTGGACAAAGGTCTGGTCAGCGGCTGGGTCGTCGCCACTGCCGTTGCCGATATAGAGAAAGATGGACTCGCCCGTCGCCAAATCGGGAAGGGTAACGGTAGTCAAGCCGGTTGCATTTCCGTCGACGGCCCCGGTCGCGACGACCGACCCGCTGCTCGTTAAAATGGTGAAATCGACGCCGTCACCGCCCGCTGCCGGGTTCTCGATTTCATACTCCAGAAGAAGCCCGCTCAGCGCCTGGCTGGCCCGGAACTCAATGACGCTGTATTCCGGGCCGAAGGCAGTCTGTCCCGGGTGCAAGGCGAGCGTGCCGGCGGGCGGAGTGGTAACGCCGTCAAACAGCCCGTCCGCGGAAATGATCGGAGCACTCCCGCAGCAACCGGGATCCCCAAACAACGTTCCGGTACCCGTATAGCCGTTGCCCCCTTCCAGGCCCGCCGAGCCAAACGTCAGCAACGTCAATCCGGCGCTGGGATCCGTATCGTTATCGCTCAAATAGTGCCACGATCCGACCGCGCTCGAAGCGTTAATCCCCACATCATCGCTGGTCTGTCCCGTTGCCCCCGGCAAATAGTCCTCCGCCAGGTTGGCGATCTCGCTAACGCCAGTGATGTATTTGGCGTTCAGGTAGTCGTTGATCGCCGCCAATTCGGTCGAGTCCAGGATACGGTCGTAGACCAGGATTTCGGCAATCTGACCGTTGAACCGTTCGCCATTGTTGGCCGCTTTCGCACCAACTCGAGATCCCAGGTTGGTTCCCAGATTCAAAGCGCCGGGGTTACCCGAACGCCCTGCAAAATCGACGCCATTGTGGTTGATCAAGATGTTGTTGGTGGGATCCAGCGACAGCGCATTGTCCACGGTCAGATTCGTCACATTCCAGACGCTGGCGCCGTAATCGACCAGGTCATGGCGGTCGTTGCCTTCCCCGTTGAAGCCGTATCTCCCGTTGACCAGCAACTGGGAACCTCGAGCACTGCCGCCGCTCCCCGCCTGTTCGAAGACCGTTTGCACGTTGCCGTCAATGGCGGAATTCCAGACGGTGATGTACGTGTACGAATCGTCGCCTGCGGTCAAGACTGCGGGACCACTGAGGAAATCGGAGCCGTCCAGATTGAGCACATTACTGCCGCTGGGCGATGTAGCGGTTCCGGTGGTCGAGCGGTCTGCTGTATTCGTTTGTGTGAACAGATGATTGTTCCCGCTCTTGTCGCGCCAGGCCGCGACACCATCGCCAGGTTCGGCCGGATCGGTTGCCGCCTCGTCTTCGAACAAGGTCCTGGCATCGCTGGCATCCAGCCACAAGGCCAGGCCATTCGTGACATTCAGTGTGTTGTCGGTGATCGTATAGCTGAACGTGTCGGTCACCATGTCGCCATCTTGCAGCAACTGAAACTCCAGCAGACCGCTCGGATCGTACGTAAAGCTGCCATCTCCATTGAGCGAGACGCTTGCACCGTTGTCGCTCGCATCGTCATGCTCGATGATCGTGGAGTC
>CALBSZ010000701.1 GCA_937967665.1 uncultured Planctomycetaceae bacterium | reverse complement strand
ATCTTCCGCGACACGGCCGTGGGAAACTTGCGTGAGTTTTTCGATCGTTTCCGCGTACTGAATGTGCGATCCAACGATCAGCTCGACTCGCTTGTTTCTCAGTGCCGTCAGGTCGTCGATGGTGTCCAGCCACAGGAACTGCGCGACAACGGGGGCCTGCGCCAGCAGGTTGCCACGCAGCTTTCCGGCGTCCAATCGGTGCTGGACGGACTTCTTGTTGACCGACCACGGCGACGGATCATCCGTTCGCCCAAGTGAGGACGCGGCTATGCAACTTCTGATCTCCCCCGGCGGCACGATCCGCTGCGTCTACGCCGAAACCATCGACCTCACCCCAATCGGGCAAATTTCCATTTCTCGTGGTTCACACGTTGAGCCCGATGAAGACGGTCATTGGTTCGCGGATCTGGCACCCGTAGGCGGGCCACGGCTTGGCCCGTTTGCTCGTCGAAGCGACGCCCTCAACGCGGAATCCGAGTGGTTGCACAAGCACTGGCTGCTGCCACCGCTCGACTGACCGCCGTCAACGACAACACGTATACCTTTTTGCCCCGGCCACGCAGGCAACTGTACCTGTGTGGCCGGGGCTTTTTTCGTTTCCCCATCCCAACAGGAGTGCTTTCCATGAAACAGGCCGACCTTGACCGCGCCGTCGCCCGCGCCACGGGCGAAACCGTTTCCACCATCAAACGTCTCGGGTTTCTGCTCGCCGAACCGAGCGACGGTCTCGATCCCGAGGCCGACGAACACGGCCCCTACGTCATCGATTGGGACGAATTGGAGGCGCAGCGTCACGAAGCAGGAACGCGGAGGCCGCGCTATGAACCGGCCGTCGCTTGAGCAAAAGCGTCAACTTCGCGTTGCCGCCATGACTGATGACTCCGCACTGCGCAACGGTGATTCGAGCAAGCAAAACCAGTTGCGTGGTGGCCAACGGCGAGGGCGGCGCGAAGTCAAGAACGCATCGCGCCGTCGAATGCGACGACGTCCGGTGCGGCAACCGACTTGATGCCAACGATATCGATCTCACATCTACACAACTCGCGAAAGGACCAATATGAAGATTCTGGTGATCAACAACGACGGCGGCGGCTTCGCCGATTACGTGGACGTCGCCGATGGCACGACGGTCGCTCAACTGTTCGAGCGACAAATCGGCGCTACCAAGCCGAGTCACTACCTGATCCGTGTCAATCGTCAGCCCTGCCCGGCGGATCAGGTGTTGCGTGAAGGGGACCGCATCTCCATCACGCCAACGAAAATCGAGGGCGCGAACTCGTAACCACATACCTTCCGCACGCCACCGGGTCTAAGCGCTCGGTGGCGTGGCGGGCGGTGTTCACTTTGGAGTGACGAACCATGACGCGCCAACAACGGCTGTTCATGCGGATGGCGATCACGATCCACGAGCGGCTTCACTCGGAAATTACAAATGACAAATGCTTCTCGCTGCCAGCGGCAGCGTGGCAACAATGCGAAACGATAAATCGCAAGCTGCGGAAAGCTTCCCAGCGCGGCTGGAACCTGGCGGCCGATCGGCTGAACCACGACCTGCGTTTGGCAGTCGAGCGACTTCGCAATGAGGTAGCGGAACTTGACCACAAGCTTCGACCATCAGGCGACGAAGACCGCAAAGCCTCGGTGGGCGACATCTTTGCTGACCTGGTCGCTCTGCACGATGAGTTCGAAGATGTCGCCTTCCATCGAAGAGAGCACACGTTGTCGGTCACGACGGAGGCCATTGAGCTAGATGGCGTTTACTTGGGTCCATTTGAGATTCGTCTGGATTGGACGGACTTGCTGGAAGGCCATCCGTATAACTATCGCGTGATCGCGGTTGATCCCAATCCCGCTGCAGCGAATGAGAGCGTTACGCATCCCCACGTGCAAGACGAAGGGGTTTGTGAAGGCGATGGGCATCAGTCGATCCGCAAAGCGCTGGAACAAGGCCGCTTGCTCGATTTCTTTATGATCGTCGCCAACTTGCTACGGACGTACAACTCCGGTAGCCCCTTCGTTTCACTATCGGATTGGCACGGCGTGGAATGTGCCGACTGCGGCAGTACCGTCTGCGACGACCAGCGGTGGACGTGCGAAAAGTGTGAGACGACGGTGTGCGGCGAATGTTACTACAACTGCCCTGGCTGCGACGGCATCTTCTGCAACGAATGCACGACACGCTGCGAAGGCTGCGATGAGAACCATTGCAGCGGCTGCATGAAGCAGTGCTCGCGTTGCGATGCTGAGCTTTGCCAGGGCTGCCTCGATGACAACGAAAGGTGTTCTGATTGCCATGACCAAGAACTCGAAGAAGAAACGGAAAGTGACGGAAGCGGTCACAGACGCGACGACGCCGACGCTCCGATTCAGCCCAACCGCGTGGGCCAAGTTGCTGTTCCTGCGTGACTACGGCGATACCGAGGTCGGCGGCGTCGGCATCGCGACGGGCCACGACTTGCTGTTCGTCGAAGACATTCAACTCGTCAAGCAAGTTTGCTCGTGGGCGCACGTGGCATTCGACGACGAAGCGGTCGCTGATTTCTTTGATCGTCCGGTGGTGTTGATTGGCCGCCCTGCCGTCGTCATCTTACTCCGGGTGGCGGCATATCGTAGGGTTCCGTACCGTCGGAAAGTCGGAAGGCCACCGCAAAGGGAAACATGCCCTCCGGTCCGTTCCTGGCAAAACGCCCTTCGCCCCAGTAATTACCACGGACGACGACATCGAAGCGAGTCAGCACACCGTCTTTGGCGTCGACAAACCCGAGTAGGTCGGCCTGATAGCCTCGGTCGCCGGCCTCGGTTTCCATATGGACACGCCCCGAGATGCAGCCGTCGGCAAGTTCTATCTCCAGCAGCTTGATTTCGCTCCTACGCCAGCGGCCGGGTTCGCCGCGGGTGTTGTCGTTAAGCAGCGCGGGCAGGCGTGTCTTCAGACTGTCGGGAAATTTGCCGGCGGCCAGCGCCGAAACCTCTTCTTGGGTTAGATAGAGGTGGTCGCGCCCCAATGACTCCTGATGAATCTGGCGACGCTTGCTAACCGACTCCTCATAGCCTCCGAGCACTTTGGACGTGACCAGCACCAACTGGCTGCCGTCAGGCAGCGTCCAGAGCGGACCGGCGTCCTCATGGCCTTTAAGGATTTCAGGCAGCGAGGCAGGCGGTGTGAATTCTTCTTCCGCTCGACGCAACAGTTTCCAGGCGCGATCGCCGCTAACGGTGTTAGAGAAAGACAGTAGCTCAGCCGATGGCGTGAAAAAATAGAGCCCTTGGTTGTACCCGCTCACCTTCTCGCCCGTTTGCTCGACAAGCTTCTCGAACAGGTCGTACTCCAGGTCCTTTCGGCGTCGATGGTAATGCTGATTGACGGCCACACAAACAAAGCTCTCTTTGACTTTCTTGACGAACTCGGCGTCTCCGAAGACCGACACGCGGTCTGTGATGCCGTTGTTTCAGACACAACCTAGCGGATGGCCTGCGCGGCAGACCATGAAGAGCGGCTTCTTCTCGCGGGCCGCCTGCACGCAGGCTTGCACGAGCGATGTTTTCCAAGGGATGCTTGACCAGCCCTCTTCGGTCGGCGGACGGAGCTGCGAGTGGAGCGTGGTGAATTCGGTCTCACCAAGCTCTTTCGGCTGTGCAGTGACAGCGAACAGTAAGGCTAACGTGATCGTATTCATGGTGAGTTTCCTTTTCGGACCTTGGACGGAGGCAGGATTTGGGGGTTAGGGGAGCGGTTGGCGGTTAGCGGTTAGCAGTTAGCAGTTAGCAGTTAGCAGTTAGCAGGATGCGATCGGGTTTGAGCTAATTGCTAATCGCTGATCGCTAATCGCTAGTTCTCATGCCAAGGCCTCTTTGATCAGCGGTGCAGGCTCTTCGATGAGTCGGATGGGTTGACCGGTGAGACGCGTAAAGTAGGTGCCCGGATCAATGCCCAAAAGGTGATACAGCGTCGTGCCGAAACTCTCGACTTTGTAGTAGTTCTCAGTCGCGTAACCGGCGTGCTCGTCGGTTGCGCCAACCGCTACGCCGCCAGCGAAGCCACCTCCAGCCACCAGGATCGACTGCATCTTTCCCCAGTGGTCGCGGCCGCCGCCTTTATTGATCCGCGGCGTGCGTCCCATTTCACCAAGCACGGCGACGATGGTGCGCTGCAGCAGCCCTCGCTCGTCGAGATCTTCAATCAAACTGGCGACAGCGCTGTCAAGATTGGGAAGTTTGCTGCGGCAACTGCCAAAATTGTTGCCATGGTGGTCCCAGCTTCCTTCGAACTGGAATGACACGAACGGCACGCCGGCTTCCACCAACCGCCGAGCGGCCAGCAGCTTCTGGCATTGGTTGCTCTTTCCATAGCGTGCGACAACCGCGGGCTTCTCCTTGCCCAAATCAAGGGCGTCGCGTAGCTTCGGGCTGCGCAACAACTCGAATGCCGTTTGTTGATATTGATCGAGCGAAGCGATGACCTTGTCGGCCTGGTCTTGTTGCCGCAGTTTCTGGTCAAGTTTTGTGCGCAGGCTCTCGCGGCGATTAAACTTCTCGACGGTCATTTCCGCAGGCGGAATCAGAGTGCCCATCGTTTCACCACCACCGCCCACAGAGATGTCGAGCGGATCATAAGCTGGTCCCAGGTACTGTGACTTCATCCGCGTGCCGCCTGGGATGCCGCCAAAGACAACGAAGCTTGGCAGACCGCCTCCAGCTGCGCGCTCCTTAGCGATCACGTTGCCGTACATCGGGTACGCGGGCGTCGAACCGGTCTTACGTGGGTTACCAGTTAACCAGTATTGACCTCCGCCGTGTTCCCAGCGCTCGCTGCCGATGCCGCAGGATCGCAGCAACGTGTACTTGTCGGCCAGTTTCGCCAGCCGCGGCAGCAGTTCGCAGATCTCGATCCCCGAGACGTTGGTCTTGATCGGCTTAAATTCGCCGCGAATCTCGGCAGGCGCGTCGGGCTTCATGTCGAATGTATCTTGATGAGGCGGCCCGCCGCCGAGCCAGACGAGGATCATGTGATCGGCCTTGGGTTTGGGCGCCGCTGCGTGTGCGCGGCCCGCCAGCATATCGGCCATCGTCAGGCCGAACAGACTTGCGCCGCCGATACGGAAAAAGTCACGCCGACCAACGCCCTTACGGCGAAATTGTTGGCAACTGGGATTCTGCATGGCTTGTCCTTTCGAGCGGTTAGCAATTAGCTCAAACCCGATCGCATCCCGCCAATCGCTAACTGCTAACTGCTAACTGCTAACTGCTAACTGCTAATCGCTAATCGCTAATCGCTACTCAGTGAATTAGCAGAAACTCTCTTGTGTTCAACAGGCTCCACATGATGTCTTCCAGACCCTCCTTAGACGACGAGGATTCGGCGATGTATGCTGCACACGTCTTCAATTCGTCGTCAGTTGGCAAGCGGCTCACGGCCCACAAGTAGACCTCTTCAATCTGCCGGCTTGAGTCGTTGATCTCCGCGAGGACGTTCGCAACGCGGCCTTCGGAGGACGAAATCTTCTCTCGCACTCTTGGATTGTTGGCCAGATAGAGAGCGTGCATCACCGTGTCGTCGTTGGAACGTTCGCAGTCGCACATCATCATAATGTCGCGTTTTGGACGCCCAAAAATCTCCATCGCGAACTCGGCCGATACGACACCCCGTTGTGGTGGCGGTCCCTGGGTCATCTCCGGAAGTTCAATCGCTTTCGCGACTGGCGGCATGAACAGCCGCTGGGGAAATGTCACTTGCCCGCCCGTGGCGTGATTGACCGTGTCGATCAACACTTCGGCCATCATCCGCCGGCGATAGAAGTAAGCGTAATTCAGCGAGTCGTCCTTCGCGGTCTCGTGTGCGAAACTGCTTTGTTGATAGGTGCGGCTCGACGTGATCGTGCGATGCAACCAGCGCAAGTCGTAGTCATGAGTGACAAACCCATCTGCGAGTTGCTTCAGCAACTCAGGATGCGTGGGCGGGCTGAGTTTGGAAAGATTGTCCGGTGGATCGACGATGCCACGGCCGAAGTAGTGCGCCCAGACGCGGTTGACCATCGCGCGGGCCAGATAGGGATTCCGCTGGTGATCGCGCATCCACTGGACCGCCAGCGTGCGTGGATCGACGTCCGGCGGCATATCGACCGTGTCCGGCTCACCGAGGTAACGGAAGCGACTCGACTTTTGCGTTCCTAACGGGCTCGTGACGCTGGCCCAGCGGTTGTTGCCTTCGAGGTGATAGATGGCCGTGCCGTAGCGCCGCGTGCCGTTGCGGATTCCGCTATGTTTCATTCGCAGTGCGTTGGACTGCTCGCGAAGCCGGGCGGCTGCTTCTTTGTTGCCCGCCTTGTCTTCCTTCTTTGCCTGTTCGTTCAGTTTCTTGGCCTGCTCGTATGCTGCCTTCGATTCTTTCTCGAGTTCTTTGACGCGGTTCTTGAGGTGCTCCGGAAGCAGCTTATCGCCCGAAGTGTAGCTGGATCCTCGGACCTGCATGAAGAAGTTCGCAAAGTCAAGCACGTCTTCCTGCTGCCAAATGTCTTCAGGATGCCGGTGACATTGGGCGCATTCCAGTCGCAGACCCAGGAATGCATAACCGACTTTCAGCGCGCCACGCACGCCCAGCACTTCCCCGCTGTTACGCTGCCAATAGAGGTCCAATGTGCGGCGGTTGGAATAGGTATCGAATTGTTCATGCGATTCGGCGGCGTTCTCTTCACCCAGCTTCATCACTTCCTGTTCGATCCACTCGTCGTACGTGCGGCCCTCCAGGCTGGTGGCCGTCAAGATGCGCTCGACGAATTCATCGTAGGGTGTGTTTTCTGCGATGCGGTCGCGCAGCCACACGTAGAACCGACGCGGTTCGGCATAGGTGTTGAAGCCGTGATTGCCGTTGAACGAATTGGGCCGGAGGATGTCACACCAGATCGTGGCCCACAGCGCCGCGTGCCCTGGACGCTGGAGCAACTCCTCGACTTTCTTTTCCCGTTTCTTCGGATCCTGGTCCGCCAGGAATTTGCGGACTTCATCGGGAGTTGGTGGTGCGGCTGCGATCTGCAATGAAGCCCGGCGCAGGAACGTGACGTCGTCGCAGACTTCCGCCGGTTGGATATTGAGTTGCTTGAGCTTGCCCAGTACGTGCTCGTCAATGAAGTTTGCTGGCTTGACATCGGGATACACACCGGCAGCTTTGACGGGCACTAAGACTTGCGCGATGAGCGGTTCGCTGCGGTAGCGGATGATGACATGGGTTTCACCAGGACGATGAACGGTAACCTTGCCATTCTCATCTGCCGTGGCGACGTCCTTTCCGAACGCTTCGTAAGAACAAAGCGACGTGACGTCTTCGGTCGTTCCGTCGGCGAAGGTGGCTTCGATCTGCAGTTGGTAGGAATCGCCAACCGCCGCGACTTTTTGCTCAGGCGTCACGACAAACGAGACCGGGCGAGACTCGGCAATATCATCCAGTCGCGCCCCCGCCCGCACCCAGCTCAGTAGCATCTCATACTCGGGGCTGTCCTTCGGGAGTCGCAGCCCGCCTTGATGCGCCAGTTGCTGCGTTGGCTTGAGCAAGAACAGACTCGACTCGGGTCGGCTCAAGTTGATCCGTCGGCCGCCATCGGCACGAAGCAACGCGGAATAATCTTCTTCCGGCTTGGTTCCCCACAGTGAAAGCCGAAAGCCATTCTGCCCTTTCACAGCGCCGTGACAGTTTCCTCCTGCGTTGCAGCCTAATTTACTGAACACAGGTACGATGTGGCGACTGAATAGCGGCTCCGCTGGCAAAGAGTGTTCGCCCCTGGCAACCTCGGCAACAGTTGCCAGCAGGACGGCAACCAGCAGCGGCGTGAACCGAAACATGAATCCACTCCTATCGGGACATATCAGCGGTTGTTTATGATAGTGGTTTCTGGGTCATGGGAACAGCTACAAAAGCGCAATTGGTCAACTGTCTCTTTGGGGATGCAGTTTCGCCGCAACCACGGTAACGAAGGAGAACCCTGATGAAACGCAAACTTTCTACCTCTTTCTTTTTCGCGTTCGCGCTTCTTGCCGTTCCGGTCGCGGCTCAAGCGAACGAGCCGATTCCAAAGGAACAATTCGATAAGCTTCACGGGATGTTCAAAACACAACCTGGGGAATCCCAGTTCTGGGAATTGCCGTGGATGATTCAATTGGACGAAGCCATTGCGAAGGGTGCTGCAGAAGGAAAACCGATCTTCGTCTGGTGTGGTGCTGGGGGAGCACCCGTGGGAGTTTGCTGAGCGGCCGGATCTGCGGGCCGTGCGCCTGCTTTTTGGACCGATGAAATGGTCGATTTTTTGGAAGAACATTTTGTACTGGCTGTCGTCGATGCCCGCCATGAGCGCCGCCGGGAAGACTGGGCGGGAGATATCGTTCGCAAGACCCGATGCGTGACGTTTACAGCTGCGGGCCAGAAATCGGTGATCACAGCCAGCGGCAAGTCATTGGGAAACGTCCACAATCTGAAGTCGTTAGACAACGTCTGGAAAGCCTGGCAGGCTCTGCCGGAATCCGAGCGAAAGCCAGGAGCGGTGAAGGTCGGCGACCGGCGGCCGATCGACCGCGCTGTCGAGCCGCCCAAGGGGGCGTTAGTATTGCGGACCTACACGCGGCAGCTCGAACGCAACGACGGCGGTATGCTGCGTTATACCGAACCTGAAGACTATCCGGAGCCGGAACCCGAGGGCACGCGGTCCGGTTCGCCGCGTCGACAGGCGGCGCGATTTCGCGAAGCGGGCCATGACTTCATGTGGATACCGCAGTCCGAGTGGCAGGCGTTGATCCCGAAAAACCCAAAAAAAGGCGACGGCGGCCCCGTTCCGCTCACGCTCAAGTTGCGCGTGTTGCGTCATCACCTCGATCCAGAACGTGGATTGGGCGAGGCGCAATGGTTTACCCGCGCCACGGGGAATGATGGCGAGTTGAACTGGGTCGTCGAGTCCGTTTCGCCCCAGGAAGTGCGCTTGCGGCTGGAAGGTCACGCGAACCTGCGCCGTGATGGCGGCCGGTTAGGGCCGACCGAATACAAGCCCGCGATGTTGGGATACGTTACTTATGACCTGCAAAAAGAGACCATCAGCGACTTGAAGATGCTCGCTTTGGGTGAGGTGCTCAATACGCCGCGCGGCGTGCGGCCAGGCTGGCATCCGCTGGGCATCGCCTTCGAGTTGGTCACGAATCCGACCGACGCCGAACGTGTCGTTCCGCGCGGCGGTCGCGACAACGTCGAAAGATACCTCGACATGGCAACGCGATAGCGTGTCATGGGGCAAACAATC
>CALBSZ010000700.1 GCA_937967665.1 uncultured Planctomycetaceae bacterium | reverse complement strand
GCGCTGCTGACTGCTTTCCGCTGTTTGTCGGCCCTTCACCCGCGGGTTCGAGACGCCATCATCGCTGTTGTCGCCGGCGGCACGATTACAGTCTTGCTCCTATTTGCGATGACTGTTCGTTCGGACCATCCGATTTCTGATTACTACGCTGCCCACAGTGTGACCGAAGCGCACGGTCGAAACATCGTCAACGTGATTTTGGTAGATTTTCGCGCCTTGGATACATTGGGAGAAATCACCGTGCTGTCGATCGCGGCGATCGGTGTGTACTCGCTGTTGATGCTGAGACCCTCCAAACAAGTCATTCAAACAACCGATGGGGATGTCGCAGCAGACGATTCGATGGAATAATTTTCACCGGGAGTCACTGGCCATTGGCGCCGGGCACACTCGCAAACTGGAGCGAGTTCTTAAAATGAATTCGGTAATTCTCAAGACCGCCATCCGGTTTCTGCTGCCGTTATTGATGCTGTCATCGGTCTTTCTATTTTTGCGAGGACACAACGAACCGGGAGGCGGTTTCGTGGGCGGTTTGGCGGCCAGCGGTGCAATTGCCCTGTATGCGATGACTCACAGCGCCTCTGCCGCACGAAAGGTCATTCGCATACCGCCCCGGGCAATGATCGGCGCAGGCTTGCTGATGTCGCTGGGCAGCGGCGTGGTGCCTATGGCGTTCGGACACCCCTTCCTTACGGGAACATGGACCACGACTCATATCAGCGGTCTCGGAGAACTGCATTTGGGTACGCCACTACTATTTGACCTCGGCGTTTACTGCGTGGTCACCGGCGTCACACTCGTCTTTGTTATTTCACTTCTTGAAGAGTAGTTCATATGGACATCGTCTTAGCCATCATCGTTGGCGGGTTGTATGCGGCAGGCATTTATATGATGCTCCGCCGCAGCGTCGTGAAACTGCTGATCGGACTGGGCCTGTTGAGCCACGCCGCCAACCTTTTAATTTTCACGGCAGGCGGAATCGTGCGAGGCCGCGTGCCGGTTGTGCCAATGGGGGAAACGCGTCCGCTGACGGTCGTCGCTGATCCGCTGCCGCAAGCGCTCATTCTCACGGCCATCGTGATCAGCTTTGCGGTGCTGGCATTTGCGCTCGTTTTGATTTATCGCACCTACCAAACACTCGGGACCGATGATCTGGACCAACTCAGGGCGACTGACACATGATCCAACAAGTTGCCGTCATTCTGCCAATCGTTTTGCCGCTGGCCACGATGGCCATACTGTTGCTGGTATGGAAATCGATGGCCGCTCAGAAGTTCATCGGCGTGATCGGTTCGATCCTGCTCCTGCTGTCAGCCGCATTGCTGATTTGGCTGGTTGATCGTGAAGACATTCTCGTGTTGCAGATGGGCAGTTGGCCCGCCCCGTTCGGCATCACGCTCGTGGCGGATCGGCTAAGTTCAATCATGGTGATGTTGGCGGGGCTCATGGTATGTGCAGTGACGGTTTATTCGCTCGCGACCGTCGATGATCGCCGAGTGCAGTTCGGTTTTCATCCGCTCGTGCAGTTGTTGCTAATGGGAGTTTGCGGCGCCTTTCTCACGGGCGATCTGTTCAATCTGTATGTCTGGTTTGAAGTTATGTTGATTGCGTCGTTCGTACTGCTGACGCTCGGCAGCGAACGGGGGCAGCTGGAAGGTGCTATCAAATACGTCACATTGAACTTGATTTCGTCGGCCGTGTTTTTAGCAGCGATCGGAGTGATTTATGCGGCGACTGGCACGCTGAACATGGCCGACCTTGCTTTGAAACTGCGGAGCTTTCCGGACGAGGACGTTGTGTCAGTCCTGGCGATGCTGTTTCTGATCGCGTTCGGAACCAAAGCGGCCGTGTTCCCCCTCTTTTTCTGGCTACCCGCGTCATACCATACCCCGCCCGCCGCCGTATCCGCGATCTTCGCCGGGTTGCTGACGAAGGTGGGGGTGTATTCGCTCATCCGGGCCTTCACGTTGCTGTTCGCGACTGATCTGGTATTCACCCACAATCTATTATTGCTCATCGCAGGACTGACCATGGTGACCGGTGTTTTGGGGGCAATGGCCCAGAGCGAAATCCGTCGCATTTTGTCGTTCCATATCGTGAGCCAGATTGGCTACATGTTGATGGGCTTGGCTTTGTTCACCACGCTGGCGCTGGCTGGTTCCATTTTTTACATCATTCATCACATCGTGGTGAAAACGAACTTGTTTCTGATTGGGGGAATCGCGGAACGGCGCTTTGGCAACGGCCGCCTGCCGGAGATCGGGGGACTGTATCGTTCGACACCTGTGCTGGCGACGTTGTTTTTCCTGTCGGCGATGTCGCTGGCCGGAATTCCGCCGCTGTCCGGATTCTTTGCCAAATTGATGTTGATCCGAGGGGGGCTAGAGGCGGAAAGCTACACCATTGTTTTTGCTGCGTTACTCGTGAGTTTGTTGACACTCTACTCGATGACGAAAATCTGGGCTGAGGCATTTTGGAAACCAACCCCAGAGCAAGCGATCGTGGATGATGCGGCGAGCGATCGTATTCGAAACAATCGCCTGTGCCTGTTTGGCCCCACTGCCCTGCTAGCATCGATTACTGTGGGAATTGGAGTAATGGCGGGGCCCTTGATGAATGCGTCCATCGCGACTGCTGAGCAACTGCTCGATGCGAATGTATATATCGAGGCCGTGATGCCACGACATCGCCTTACGGAGAGCGACGCGGCGTTCGAGGTGCCGAATGCTGAGTCGATATTGAGCGATGGTGAGTTCGTCGATGTCAGAGACTCTAAACTGGACAGCGCTCCACCTTCAATCTACGGACCCCCGCACCAATGACCCACTTTCTATTCAACATCATCCTGGCACTGGTTTGGGCATTCGCGAGTGGGCGGATTTCCTTGCCAAACCTTCTCATCGGATTTGTGCTGGGATACGGCGTACTGTGGTTTGCACAGCCGTTAATGGCCCCCACGCGCTACTTTCGACGGTTGCCCGTGGCGATTCGGTTTGCCGGATTCTTCTTCTGGCAACTCATTTTGTCAAATCTGCGCGTTGCCTATGACGTCATCACGCCTCGGCTGTACATGCGTCCGGGAATTGTCGCCGTCCCTCTGGATGCCCAGACCGATGAGGAAATCACTTTACTGGCAAATCTGATCACGTTGACACCGGGCACACTGAGCCTGGGCGTGTCTGAAGACCGGCGTACGCTTTATGTGCATGCGATGTTTGTCGACAGCCCCGATCGTGTTCGCGACAGCATCAAGAACGGCTTTGAGCGGCGTCTTTTGGAGTTGATACGATGATTTCGAGTTTACTGGCGGCCACCGTGGCCGCGCCGACAGCAATTTTTGCAATGACAGCTTGGGTGAACCTGACTGCTCAGATTTCCCTAACGGTGCTGGTGATTGCCCTCGGCTTCGCGTTCCTGCGACTGGTGCTGGGGCCCTCAACCCCAGATCGCGTCGTCGCGCTCGATCTCGTCGCAACGCTCCTCGTGGGATTGATTGCTGTGAGTGCCATCGAAACCGGCGACGTGATTTTTTTACGTGTGGCCATGGTCGTGGCCCTGTTCAATTTTATCGGGACAATTGGCTTCTGCTGGTACCTGCATCGAGGCTCCCACCAATGAACGACGCTGTGACCATCGCTCTGTTGATCATAGGCACTTCCTTCGCATCGCTCGCCTCGATTGCCGTCGTCCGCATGCCTGATCTCTACACTCGGATGCACGGTGCCACCAAAAGTGCGACGCTGGGGGTCGGTTGCACGATCCTCGCGACAGCCATTCGGTTCGCCGACATGGAAACCACGACGGTGGCCATTTTGGTAATCGGGTTTATGTTCCTGACCGCCCCAGTCGCCGCTCACATGATCGGTCACGCCGCCCACCGACAACAGGTTCCCAAATGGACCGGCACGGTCATCGATGAGTCGCCGTACGTGAAGGCCGTAATCGATCCGGACCGAGATCAAGCCGAAAGGCAGCACTGAATGCGGTAGCTCTGTTGCGATACGATTGTCGTCGCAAGTAGACACTGTCGCCTCTGCGTGACGGTCTACAGGGCAAATCGGTACAGAAATGCAGGAAATGTAAACGGCATGGAGATTGCATTATTGCTCCGACATGACGACACGGACATTTCCGATACCTTGATCTGGAGTACGCGATCATGTCGACGATTCCTGAAAAACGTGACCGAGTTGACCGAAACGAATTCCTACGTCCTTGTGAGCAACTGATGGGTATGCTCGTCGTGATGCTCCTGCTCGTGCTTGCCATCGTCTTGCGATCTCTGTGAGGAAAACGGGACACGAATGCGATAGAATGGTTGGAATGTCGCAGAACCAACGACACAAATCCGTCAATGACGAGCAAATCGACAACCGTGTGTTTCGAGCGATCGCGGACTGTACCTACGATTGGGAGAGTTGGAGTTCGCCGCAAGGCAAGCTGTTATGGGTCAATGCCGCTGTCGAGCGGATGACAGGATTTACACCTGCAGAGTGCCTCAACATGCAGGATTACCCGCTTCCTTTGGTCGTGGCGGATGACCAGGACAAAATCATCGCAATGAGGCGCGATGCTATTGCCGGCGGAAGCGGAAACGATGTCGAGTTTCGGCTTGAGCATCGCGATGGCTCGACACGCTGGGCGGCTGTCTCATGGCAACCAATGTATGACGAATCGCAACGACACCTTGGGTATCGAGCCAGCATTCGGGACGTTACCGAACGCAATCGCCTACGCGAGGAATTGCGGCTCCACAATCAACATTTGGAACAGCTAGTGCAAGAGCGGACGGCCAAGATCGCTCAACTGGAGGAACAGCGGCTGGAGATGGAAAAGCTCGCAGCACTCGGCCAAATGGCTGCTGGTGTCGCTCACGAAGTCAACAATCCGCTGGCTGGTATCCGTAACGCGTTTGCGCTGTTCAAGAGCAATCTGCTTCCAGATGATGAGGACTACGAGTTACTGGAGCTGATTGATAGGGAAATTGAGCGAATTAGTTCCATCACCCACCAAATGTATCAGCTCTACCGTCCGAGCCAGCGGACGGCAAGGCATTTTGACTTACGACTGCCGGTAGCCGATGTTTTGATGCTTATGCAGCCGTTAGCTGCAAGGAAAAACGTACAGGTTGTGTCGGAAGTCGAAGACGGTGTAGGGGATCAGCAACTCGGTCCAACAGAAGTTATCGTGCGGGAAGGCGAGTTGAAGCAAATCCTATTAAATGTCGTTCGTAATGCGATTCAAGCAACGCCGCGAGGCGGCAACGTCCGGATCTATATTATGACCACGCGCACCGAAGCGATTATTGACGTGCAGGATGAAGGTGAGGGGATTTCCGAGGAAGTCGCCGCCCGATTGTTCGAACCGTTCTTTAGCACGAAGACGGGGACTCGCGAAGGAATGGGACTGGGCCTGTCGGTATCGCGTAGTCTGGCCGAGGCAATGGGAGGAAGAATCACCATCCACAACAATGCAAAGAATGGTGCGTGCGTGACCATCACGGTACCACGCCGTATTTCCAGCGATGAATAAACCACATATGAAGAAGCGAATCCTGATTGCCGACGACGAACCGCTCTATCTTCGGACGACCGGGCAATTACTGCGTAAGGCAGGCTACGATTGCGAGTGTGTTCCGGATGGTGTTGCTGCACTGGAGAAACTCGGTAGTGAGCCATTTGATCTTATCCTTTCCGACTTGAACATGCCGGGCAACTTGAAGCTGGAGCTATTGCGTCAGGGCCGCAAACGATGGCCGCATATCCCGCTCATTGTGATCACGGGCGTACCGTCGTTGCCGACCGCCATCGAAAGTGTGCGGCTGGGTATTGCGGACTACTTGCTGAAACCGGTCAAGTACGAAGACCTGCTGGCCAGTGTGGGACGTGTACTGGCTCTACCGCCGACCTCGGATTCTGAAACATCGTCGGATCAGCCAGACGTCGAAGCACTTGTAACGACATTTCCTGAGATCATCGGACGCAGTGAATTGATGATCGAGGTGCTGGAGATCGTCGATCGAGTTGCTCGGACCGATACTAACGTTTTGATTACCGGCGAAAGCGGGACCGGCAAAGAGGTCGTCGCGCGGGCCATTCACACGCACAGTCGCCGCCGCGACTACAATTTTCAAGTCATCGACTGCACGGCGATTCCTGAGTCACTGTTCGAGTCCGTCCTGTTCGGCCATGTCAAAGGCTCTTTCACGGGAGCCGTCAAAGATCAGGACGGACTGCTGAGCCATAGTCATCGCGGCACGGCATTCTTTGATGAGCTTGGTGAACTACCGATGGCGTCACAGGCAAAGCTGTTACGCGCGGTTCAGGAGCAGGCATTTACACCAGTTGGAAAGAGTCAGCTTGTTCGGGTCGATACGCGATACATCTGTGCGACGAACCGCGACTTGCAGGCGGACGTCGATGCCGGACGATTCCGGCAAGACCTGTTCTACCGGCTCGGTGTGATTCACATGGAATTGCCACCGCTGCGCGATCGCGGTGACGATGTCATGCTACTTGCCGATACTTTTCTGAGGGAATTGCAGCACGGCGAGGTCCGTTTAAACGGTTTTTCGGACGAAGTCATCGACTGTTTTCGCCGATACGCATGGCCCGGCAACATACGGGAATTGCGAAACGTAATCGAACGCGCAATTGCCTTGTCTCGTGAGGAAATCGTTCACTTATCCGATCTGCCCAAACCAATGCGGGAAACAAGTGCATCAACATCTCAACCCCTTTCCGCGCTTGCCGAAATTTCGCGGGAAGAGGCCCTCGATAATGCTGACCTTAACTACTTGACGGCGCTCCTTGAAAAGCATGGTGGAAACGTCTCGCAAGCTGCTCAACAAGCCGGACTATCACGTCAGGGCATGCATAAACTGCTTACTCGACATGGACTAGATGCCGCTAATTTTCGTCGTTAAGCCGTAATTGCACCATCGTTGCGATGTGCGACGAAATGAAACTCATGCGTCTCTTGCCCTGCGAGGATGGCTTCCATCCCTCTCCACCATTGGGGCAAACGTAACGAGTTGCTCAAGACTCGTTGTGCCGCTATTGGGCAAGACACACGTGGACGGATTGGTCATCTGCCGTGCGAGCTGTCGAATCCCGACTTCTTTGTCGTTTGTTGAGCGTCTCCTGGCTACTACAGTGATCAATTGGCGAGTCCTTCGGCAATACAGCTTGCCGGGAATCAAACGGCCTTTGCCCCAACTCAATTGTTGCTGTGCGTTGGTGAGCATTGTTTGAAGGTCTCGATGGTGCATTCGTAGGTCGACCAAGCTCGCACAATGGTGTCAACCTACGACGCCAGCCGTCTCCCAAAGTTGACGACTTCAGCTAGTCCTTCGCCGACACACCGTGCAATCATCGCCCGCAAATTGGATGTTTTTTGTGAATTCCGCCTGTTTTTGACGCAGTCCAACAAATTCAGCGGAACAGCGATCCATTGGCCCGCTTCTTGCTTTGGACATACGACATGAAATCCAACAGCGAGGTGAAATTATGCTCTTAAACCTGTACGAAGATTGGCGCCTACCCACACCAAAACGATTCCATGTTTCGTGTCCAGCCGTCAATCAAGACGAGCGGCAGAAACCACTCCGGCGGTACTCGATTCCGCCAATGACAGACGATGAGGAAATGAAGTTGGTCATGAGGTCTGTGATTTGGATAGTCATCCTTGCCGTCACACCACTGATCCTGTTCCACACTTTCAACTTCTTCTATCCGGAATTCCTTTTGATTCCGGTCGCTCCGAATTAGGGAAGAGCTTCAACATGTACAAGACGTCAAAATGTACAACAATCGACCAATCATTGTTGGCCAAGAAGATCTCAAGCGGTTAGAGAACTTCCTTGCTAACGACGTGACGGCTTCAAGTGAGAAGCCGAACCTGCAATCACTACTCAGAAAACTTGACACCGCAACAATTGTTGAGCCCGACGAAATCCCATCGGACGTTGTCACGTTGGATTCGACCATGCGGCTAAGTGTTTCGCGTAGCGGCTACGACGATTTAAACACGTTGGTGATACCGGAAAAAGCCGCAATCGCGGCATATCACCTCTCAGTATTGGCTCCGATCGGGATAGCAATC
>CALBSZ010000699.1 GCA_937967665.1 uncultured Planctomycetaceae bacterium | reverse complement strand
CTGGAGAACAGGAGTTCTTTGGCCTTGCCACAGGTTCCAACGATGATGAGGGAATCCGAATTGACGTAGATGCAAGCGGCAACGTGGTCGTAGCGGGAACGTTACTTAATCCGACAAGAGATTTCGCAGGCAACTCACTTGGCGGCTTCGGACACGACGACCTGTTCGTGGCCAAACTGGCAGGGCAGTTCAGTCTAAGCAACGCCGAATTGGATAACGTTACGACTGCCAACAAAATCGTGGTGGGGGACGCGAGTACGGGTAATGTGACGCTGACAGCGGAACTCGACTTGCTCGGCAATTCGCCTCGATTAGAGATCAACAGCAACGGAACCACCTCAACGATCAAAGATGCGATCACGACGGGTCTGGACGTCATCGTGGGGGAACTGGTTCTATCGGGACATGTCCGCCAGGCAACTTCACCAGGCGTCTTGAATGTGGATGGAAACGTCACCCTCAGCTCTGGCGATACATTTACCGTGCAAGTCGATGGAGCGGCCGGACCGGGAGTCGTCGGCGGTCACGATCAATTGAACGCGACGGGAAGTGTCGATATCGTTGGTAGCGTGACGCTGGATCTTGTCGGTTCGCCAACGTTGTCTGGTGGCGAGAGCTTTACCATCGTTGATCGAAACGGCGGAACTGGCACGTTCGATGGTTTGCCGGATGGATCCATCATCGGCAATTTGCTCGGCACAGGCCTGAACGCGCAGATCTTCTACTCACGCAGCGAGGTTGTCATTCAAACAGGTGAAGCCAATGACACCACGTGCAATGGCATCGATGATGACTTGGACGGCACCGCCGACGAAGACTACGTACCTGTCGCGGTCACGGCTACCGAAATCACGCAGTGTGTCGCGGGAACGATCATCCATGTGCCGACCGCGGACTTCGGCGATGCACCGTCCGGTTATCCCGTGTTGTTGAGCGAATCGGGTGCCTGGCATACCGCCGTCGGTCCGACCTTGGGTCCCGAACGGGACGTCGAGTCGAGCACCTCCGTCCAACACTCGCCCGCGGCCGACTTCGACGACAACACGGGTTCTCCCGACGACGAAGACGGCGTGACAATAGCGGCGAACATCGTCGCACTCGATACGACGACGATCACTGTCAACTTGCAGAATCCAGATCCAACTCAAAACATTTTGAATGCCTGGATCGACTACAACCTGGACGGCTCTTTCACCGGGCCTGACGAGCAAATCATCGCCGATCAAGACTTGGGCACGGCGGCCGGTCCACAAGACTTTAACGTTAGCATACCGGCCGCGTTTCTCGGGACGGCCGCCGCACGGTTCCGTTTGAGCACTTCCACGGGTGTAAGTTCTACGGGAGGTGCCGGTGACGGCGAGGTGGAAGACTATGTCGTCACGATTGACTCTCCAATCATTGACGACGGAATTCCCTGCACGATTGACTCGTATGTTGATGGCGTGGGAGTCATTCATCAACCCAACGACTCTTTTGCCGATGACGGGAATCCAACGACGATCGACTATTGCGATGCTGTCAGCGGTGTCGTGAACATTGCCACCGCCGATTTCGGTGACGCTCCTTCAGGTTACGCCGTCACGTTGGCACAGAACGGTCCGTGGCACGTCGCCACGGGACCGACGTTGGGGCCCCAGCGTGATATCGACTTTGACGGTGTTCACTCAGTCAACGCAGACGCCGATGACACATCGGGGACTCCCGACGACGAGGATGGCGTCACCATCGCGTCCTCCATCGTCGCCACCCAGGCAACGACCGTCATGGTTGACCTGCAGAACCCTGACGGTGTTCAGAACATTCTGAGTGCCTGGATTGATTACGATTTGGACGGCGATTTCGGCGGAACGGACGAACAGGTGATTACGGACCTGGATTTGGGAACGGTTGCCGGAGTGCAGAATATCAACATCAGCGTTCCGGCAGCGCACATTGGGGTCGCCGCGGCGCGTTTCCGGTTGAGCACTTCGACGGGCTTGAGTTATACGGATGGTACGGCGGACGGCGAGGTGGAAGACTATCTGGTCTCCATCGTTGCTCCTGACGTGAGCTATCTCGACGATCAATGTAATGTTGGTGTTTACCTGCCGGGGGTCGGACCTGTGCTCGAGCCGCGTCCTGACGGAACAGCTGCCAACGACGGGGATCCGGCCACGTACAACGACGTGTGTATTGGTGGGGTCGCGATCGGTACTCTGGACACGACCGCGCCCGAGATCACGGTTCCCGGGGATGTGGTGGTCACGGAAGGCGATCCCACCGATCCGGGCGCCACGGGATTCGCGACGGCAACGGACGACAATCCCATCCCACCGTCGATAACTCTGTCGGATGTGGTCACGGCGGAAGCTCCGCCGCTGCTGCAGACGATCGCGCGAACCTGGACCGCTGTGGATCCAGCCGGGAATACCGCGTCCGGAGTTCAGATCATCACCGTCGAACTCGCCAATCAATTTCCAGTAGCCGTCGACGATGCGGAATCGACCAACGAAGACATCTCCGTCAATGTCGATGTGCTGGACCTGGGGACGCCGGACAGCGATCCGGACGCCGGTGATACAATCACGATTGTGGCGGTCGGGAGCACGATGGGCGGTGCGGACAACATGTCGTCGCAGGGGGGTGTTGTTTCGATCGACAATCAGGGGACGCCCGGTACTCCCGAGGATGATGTCATCCAGTACATTCCGCCAAGCGATTTCAACGGTACCGATACGCTCTTCTACACCATTCAGGACGGCGGCGGACTGACCGACACGGCCAAAGTCACGGTGACCGTCAACGCGGTCAACGACGCGCCGTCCATCTCCATCGGCGCCGATCAGACGGTGGGAACCGAAGACGGCGCCCAATCGGTGACGGGTTTTGCGACCGGTTTCGCGCCGGGCGGCGGCACGGATGAAGCGGGGCAGGATATCCAGGAGTTTGTGGTTACTAACGACAACGGGTCGATCTTCGCCTCGGACCCCGCGATCGATAACGCCGGCACGCTGACGTTTACTCCGGCCTTCAACGCCATCGGCTCCGCTACCGTTGCGGTGAAGGTACGGGATGATGGCGGTACGCTGAATGGCGGCGTCGATCTCTCCACCGACCACACGTTCACGATTACCGTCTTCGACAATACGCCGCCGTCGATCGCCTGCTCGGCGGACGTGACGATCGAAGTGGACGAAGATTCAAGTTCGGCGAATACCGGATTGCCTGCCGTAGTCGATAATGTCGACCCGGTTCCAACTTTCACAGAATCCGACGCAAGCACTCGGAACCAGGACGGCGTCGCCGGCAACTTCGACGATTTCAACTACACCATCACGCGCACTTGGACCGCCACCGATGCGGCGGGCAACACCGCCTCGTGCCTGCAGACGATTCACGTTGTGGATACGACGGTGCCCATACTCAACCTTCCGGTGGCCGTCACGATCGAGGCCGATGACGATTCGAGTTCGGTGAATACAGGGACCGCAACGGCGACCGACAATGGCGACCCGAATCCCACGATCACCGAGTCCGACGCAAGCACCCAGAACCAGGACGGCATCGTTGGTAACTTCGACGACGACAACTACACAATCACGCGTACCTGGACCGCCACCGATGCGTCAGGTAACACGGCCTTGGGCGTGCAAACCATTGAGGTCGTCGATACGACGCCCCCGGTCGCACTTGCGCACGACGTGACGGTACCACTGGACGCTTTCGGAAACGCGACCATCACCGCCGGAGACGTCGACGCCGGCAGCAGCGATTCTGTCAGTGCGGTGACGCTGTCGGTCGCGCCGAGTTCGTTCACGTGTGGCGACGTTGGTCCGAACCTCGTCACACTGACTGTCACCGACGTCAGCGGCAACAGCGATACGGCTAACGCCACGGCCAATGTCCAAGACAGCGTTCCACCTGTAGCGGTCGCTCAGGATGTCACCGTGCAGCTCGACAATGCCAACAGCGCGACCATCACGGCGTCTCAAATTGACAATGGCAGCAACGATGCGTGCGGCATTGCCAGTTTGTCTGTGAGTCCCAGCAGCTTCACGGGCGCCGACTTGGGTGACAACACGGTCACCCTGACGGCGACCGACGTTCACGGCAACGTGGCGACGGCCTCGTCGACTGTGACCGTCGTGGGGACGAGTACGGTGTTTGTCGATACGTCTGGAAACCTGATCGTCCAGGATACGGGTGGCGACGACACAGCGGACGCCATCACCATCGTGGTCGACACACCGAATATCCGTGTCTTCGATCCGAGTCACACATTAACGGCCGGCAATTTGACGATCCAGGATGGCGGTGAAGTCCTGGTGCCGATCGCCAACATTACCGGCAGCATTCAGGTAGATCTGTTCGGAGGCAATGACAATCTGACCGTCGACTTCGGCGGCGGCGATTTCGGTTTGGCCATCGACTACGACGGCGGCGATCCGACAGTCGCGCCCGGCGACACGCTGACCATCACGGGGGGGGGATTCACGGATGTGATCCACAATATGTCCAGCGGCAGCTCGGGCGATTTGGACTTCGACGGTTCGACGACCATCCAATACACCGGCCTGGAACCGGTCATCATGCCTTCCGGGTCGGCCAATCTGACGATCAATCTGGTCGGTGGTTTCGATGACGTGGCGATCCTGGAGGACAACGGTACGCTCAACGACAACGTGTCGCAATTGCGCACGACCAGCGGCACCGCCGAAACGTTTACGTTTGCCAATCCGTCGGCTTCCTTGACGATCAACCTGGGCGCCGGAGTGGATGGGCTGGAAATCGCGAGCGACTTCGATAACGGTCCCGGCGCGATGCAGTTCGACGCGACGCTGACGATCGACGGCCAAGGCGACTCGGACTCGATCACCAATAGCAGCGTCCTCGCCTTGACCAACAGCGTGTCGCTGACCGCCGAATCGATTTCCATCGACGCCGACGTCACGACGACCGGGGCGAATCAGGTGTACGACGGCAGTGTCGACTTCACGGGGAATCGCACGTTAACGGGAGCAAACGTGAACTTCCGCAACGGCACGACAACCTTCGACGGCACCAACACCACCATCGATGTTACGGGCATCGCTACCAGCGAAGCCACCAACCTCCTGGACTTTCATGACGGCGATCTGGTGCTCGCCAATGGCAGCAGCTTCGTCAGTGCCGGCATGGCGCAGTTCCAGGATGGGACCGGGAACATGGAATTCCGCGGCAGCGGCACGTTTACCAACCAAGGGACGTTCAGCCACACGGCCGCGGGAGGGAGCGATAATCTCGAACTGTTCGACACCATCACCTTCCAGAACGACGGCACGTTCGATTTCCAGAATCGCGGCGATGTGCGGCTGAATGGCAGTTCGCTGTTCAACAACGCAGGCCTGGTGGTGAAGAGCGCGGCGGGGAGTGACGAGTCGTTCATCTTCGGCTTCGGCGGGGATGGCGGGTCGTTCCACAATCTGGCGGGCGGCGAGGTGCGCGGCAATGCCGGCACGCTCAACGTTACGCACGGGAATCTGGGAACAAGTACCAGCGATCCGGCGGCGACGTGGACGGCCGACGGCGGCAACGTGCAACTCAGTGGTTACGGGCCCTGGACGGGGACGTTTGCCGGCAGTTCCGCCAACGGTGGTTTCGTCACCATCACCAACAACGCGAACTTAGCGGTTGCCAATAACTTTATCGTCGGAACTGCAGGGGCGACGTTTGACATCAGCGGGAACGGCTTGCGCTGGAGCGCCGCCACAATCGACACCACCGCCGCCAACCTGACGACCATCGATACGATGGAGATCGTGGCGGGTGACGTCAAGACGCTGGCTGGCGGCGGCGAATTGGTGAATTCGTCCACCGGAACGCTCACCCACACCAGCGGCACCGTGACCTTCGCGGCAAGTTCGCTGATTCGCAACCAAGGCATGCTGACCTATTCCGGTGGCGGCACGATGGGCTACAACGGCACGGGCAGCGTCGTGAATGATTCCGGCGCGACGGCGCACCTGTCCGGCTCGGGCACGTTGGACCTCGACGCGTCGGCCATATTCGACAACGACGGCGATTTCAACTGGAGTGGCGGAGCGAATATCGATCTGTCGACCACCAATAACACCTTCCAGAATGACGGCACTTTGAATTATACGAACACCAGCACGAATACCGAGATCAGTGGTGCTGGCGAGTTTCTTAACAATGGCACGTTCAACCACACAGCCAGCGGCGGTAGCGACAACGTTCAGACCAATGGAACCGTAACCTTCACCAACTCGTCTACCGGCATCTTCGACTTCGCAGGTGGAGGCGACGTCCGACTGCAAGGAACGTCCGTGTTTAATAACGCTGGCCTGGTAGTGAAGAGCGTGACCGGCAGCGGCGAACCGACGTTTCATTTTGGGGGTGGTTCGGACGGAGGCCTGTTCCACAATCAAGCCGGTGGCGAAGTGCGCAGCAACGCCGGCACACTGAACATCGCCACCGGCGGAACCAGTGATCCGGCCGCCACCTGGACCGCCGACGGCGGCAATATCCAACTCAGCGGATTCAACAGTTGGGAAGGCGACTTCGTTGGTACGGCATCGGGGTCGAACTTCGTCACCATTGAAGACAACGGCAATGGAACGGTCGCCGACGATTTTGAAGTCGGCGCGGCTGGTGTCACGTTCAGCATCACTGGCAATGGACTGCGATGGAGTGACGATGATATCGACACCAACGGCAATACGGTCACGAACCTCGGTGTGCTCACGGTCGTGTCGGGCCAGGCCAAAGAGTTGAAAGGCGGCGGCGAGTTCGTGACGGGCGGTGGCGGCGTGACCACAATCAACTCGACCCTCACAGCGACCGGCGGTTCAACATTGCGAGTTGCCAGTGGCGGCTTGCTGGAAGGAACGGGGACCTTCACCGGAGCGGTAACGGCGGACAGCGGCGGTACGGTCGCGCCGGGACTGAGTCCGGGGATCTTGAGTGTCGGCGATACGACGCTCAGCGCAGGGGCGAATCTTGATGTCGAGATCGACGGCACGGCGGGCGCCGGCGCGGTGGGCGGACACGATCAATTGGCCGTTACAGGCAGCATCGACGTGACCGGCGCCGTGCTGAATGTCATTCTTGGATCCGCCCCCGGCGTGAACGACGCGTTCACGATCATCGATAATGACACCGGAGGCCCTGGCGACGCGGTCGTCGGGACGTTCGCCGGACTGCCTGACGGTAGCGCCTTTGATGTCGGCTTCGGCGGTCAGGACTATGTCTTCACGGTCGACTATGGCGGGGGCGATGGCAACGACGTCGTGCTCACTTCGAACGGGGTGGCCGAAACGAGTGTCGAAATCGACGGTAACGGTCATCTGGAAATCCTGGACATTAACGGCGGCATTTCGGACGACGACATCACCATTACCGACAATGCCACTGACTACATTGTCACCGATCCTGGACTGACGCTGACCACGTCGATTCCGACGGCCACCCGAGTAGACGAACACACGATTCGAGTGCCCAAGGCGGATGTCACGGGTGGCGGATTGGTGGTGGATACGATGGGCGATGCGGGCGGCGGCGACCTGGTGACTGTCGGCACCGACCTGACATTCACGGGCGATGCGACACTCACCACGGATCTCGTCCAACTCAACAGCGACCTCGCAGCCACCGGCAGCGGCATGGTGTTTAACGCCGATGTCAATCAAGGCAGCCTCCAGGTCACACTGGCGGCGTCCACGATCCAATTCAACGGGACCACCACGCTGGACCCCGGCGGCGGAAGCAATGCCTTCGTTTTGAACGCCAGCGGCGGTGCGACGAACTCCGCCGGAAGCTTGTTTGATATGAACGGCGGTCGGTTCCAATTGATTGGCGGCACCGAGTTCATTAACGACGGCAACTTTGAGACGGGAGAAAACGGCGCCAGCCCCATCTTCTCGTTCCAGCAGACGAACCTGAATAACAAAATCACCAACAACGGTACGTTGACGCATAACGGGAACCAACTGAGGCTGTATCAGGAAATCGTGAATTCGCCCACAGGCATCATGATCTTCGACAATCCCGCGGGCACGACAAACGAGATCGAATTCAAAGCGACCAGCAGCGTTGGTCCCGGCGGGTTGATTCGTAATCAAGGGACGATCATCGTGTCCGGCGCGGACAACCATCAGTTCCATGAAGCTGGCACAGGAACCGGTGGCCTGGTCAACGAATCGGGGGGCGTCGTGAACTTCAACGCGGGTACGGTGACCGTCGATCAAGGAGCCGCGGTCATGAACGAAACCGGCGGCCAGATCAACGTGGACACCGACCTGACCATTGCCGGGGGCACGACATTCACCAACGATGCTGGCGGCAATGTCGATCTGATCGGTGGCGCCTTCACCATGACGCTCGACGGCGCAACGGCCGCCTTCACAAACGATGGAACGGTCACCTGGCCTGCCGGCAACGACGGCAACAAAGGAATCGCGGGAGCCGGTACGTTTGTCAACAACGGTACGTTCAACCATGCCTACGGCGGAGACAACGACAACCTCGTCTTGAGCAATAGCGTGACGTTTGAAAACAACGGCACGTTTGATATCCAAGACCGTG
This sequence comes from uncultured Planctomycetaceae bacterium, assembly GCA_937967665.1. Taxonomy (GTDB): domain Bacteria; phylum Planctomycetota; class Planctomycetia; order Pirellulales; family Pirellulaceae; genus CALBSZ01. The sequence goes on along the minus strand of CALBSZ010000699.1, from coordinate 3,972 downwards.
GTGACTTGCAGTCGAACAACGGCAGTACGGTAACGTTCGAAAACAATGGGTTGTTTCTAAAAAGCGTCGCTGGGACCGATCCCTCGTTTGTCTTCTCATTCGATTTTGATTCGGGCACGTTCGCCCAATCGGCAACCGGTACCGTCGAATCGAATGCGGGACGTCTACGAATCGCAGCCGGCAACGTTACCTCCGATCCCGCCGGCACCTGGACAGCCAATGGCGGCGACATCGAAGTCGCCAGTACGTGGACGGGAACGGTAACCGGATCTGCGGCGGGTACAAACCACATACTGATTACGGACAGCAGTAACGGCTTAGTGGAAAGCGACTTCGCCGTTGGCGCGGGTGGTGTCACGTTCGACATAAGTGGCAATGGCCTGCGGTGGGTTGAACAAGATATCGATTCCACCAGCGGCAATCTGACGAATATCGGTATTCTGACGGTCGTTTCTGGCACGGCAAAAACACTCAGCGGCGGCGGGGAACTGATCACCGGAAACGGAGGCGTGACCACGGTCAATGACACCGTGACGGCGAATGACAGTTCAACAATGCGGGTAGCCGGTGGTGGGTTACTACAAGGTGATAGCAACTTCACCGGAGCCGTTTCCGTGGACAGCGGTGGAACGGTTGATCCGGGTGTCGGTGGTACGGGTATTCTTGATACGGGAGCGTTGACGATCGCCGTGGGTGGCAACTTCGATGTCGAAGTGAACACCACAACAGCGGGCAGCGGGCACGATCAACTTTCCGTGACCGGTACTGCCGGCATCTCGGACTCGACGCTCAACTTGACCGGTTCGCTCGTGGCCGTGCCTGGCGATATGGCCACGATTCTGACCGCCACCGGTGTATTGGCTGGCGAGTTCGCTGGATTTCCCAACGGCGAAACGTTCTCCTTCAATGCGCAGCCGGTAGAAATTATCTACACCGCCAACGACGCCATCCTGCAGTATGACACGACACCGGTCATCAACGGCACAGGCGCAGCGGACCACTTCCTCGTGCGGCAAGACGGCACCGACAACGAAGTCGTCTCGACAACCGGTCCCGGCTTCAACGCGACAATCGGCATGAACCTGATCGACACCCCGCGGCCGAACATCACCGGCCTCACCATCAATGGACCCGCAGGCAACGACACCGTCACCATCGACTACGGACACACCGGCGGCTTCTTCGATTTACCGGTCACCTTCAACGGCGGCGATCCAACGCTACCCACAACGCCGGGCGATGCGTTGTACGTCGATCGCGGCGCGGCACTAACGGTCGTGCACGACATGCTGGGACCGGACAACGGCAACCTGGATATCGACGGCAACGTCGACCTGTTGACCTACACCGGGCTGGAACCGGTGGACATGACCGGCAGCACGGCGACGGATTTCGTCTTCAATCTGCCGGCTGGAGACGATAACGCCGAACTGAGCGCCATCGGCGGCGGCAACTTGCGTTTGGCCAGCACCGACGTCACGCCGACGTTCGAGTCGACCGACTTCGCGCCGCCCAGCGGTTCGATCACGATCAACGGCGGCGCGGGCGGCGATGCGATCACGGCCTCGGCGCTGACCTACGCCGGCGATCTGATCCTCAACGGCGACGGCGACAACGACACGGTCGGCAACAGCGGCGCGATTAGCGTCGGCAGCCTGACCGCCACGTCCGAAACGATCAGCCTGGGCGGCGACGTCACCACCACCGGCGGCGGCGCAATGACGCTCAACGGCACGGCCAACTACACCACGTCGATCACGGTCGATACAACCGACGGCGGCAACACGGCGGCCGGCGGCGATATCACTTTCAACGGCCCGTTGTTCGGCACCTCGGCGGGCGATGATGACATCATGTTCGACGCCGGCACATCGGGTGACATCCTGTTCGACGATATCGTGGCCGGCGTACCCATGATAACTTCCGCTTTCCAGGAAAGCGGCGGGTTGGTGGCGGTCGAGGCCGAGAACTTCACGTTCCGCGACGCCAATCCGGGCGAAATCGCATGGGTCGTGAAACCGACAGAGAATTCAAGCAGCTCGGCGCAAGACGGTGGGCCAATCATCTCCAATGCGCGCGGCGGCGAATACATCCAATCGCTGCCCGACGAAGACGCGACCGGAGGCGGAGGGCCGCTCGATCTTCCGGAAGCACGATACCAATTCGAGATCACTACGGCCGGCACCTATCAGCTCTATATCCGTTGGGATGGAAACAGTACAAGCGGTGGTTCCGCGGGCCGAAGTGATTCCATATTTGCGGACATTGTCGAATTGAAAGACGGTACCAGCGGCGCCGGCAATACTATCGCCGACTGGTACGAATTCACACAAAGTGTGAACGGCAATTTTGCGTCGCCGGCTTGGGACGGGGGCGCTGGTTTTGAACAGAATTCAGCCGCCGCATCGAATGATCCCGGCGTGTGGGATCTCACGCCCGGCGTCTACAACATGCGGTTCACGGTGCGCGAAGACGGTTCCGCCGTCGATGCCTGGGTGCTGACAACGGGGTCTGCACCGAGCGGAAACGGACCGGCTGAATCCACGTTCTCCACCACGTTCGTCACCGACCCGACGGGTGCGATTTCAATCCAGAACGCCAACAACGTAACGGCCAACGGTCTCATCAATGCCGGTTCGGTAACGCAAGTCGACGGTCAGGACACCAGCCAATTCAATTCGACGGTCACGACCGACACGGGGGATATTGACATCACCACGTCCGCCATCGAGTTATCCGCCGACATGACTTCGGCGGGCGACCAAATCTACAACGCGCCGGTCACGCTGTTGGGCGATGTGCTCATGTCCGGCGATAACATTTCGATCAACGGCGACGTCAACGACGACGGCATCGGCAGCCCGGCGGGCGATCTGCAATTCAACGCCACTGGCGACGTGACGACCGACAACATCGGCGACACAACGCCGATCGATACGCTCACGATCGTCGACGCCAACAGCGTGACGATTGACGGCAACGTGACGCTCGACAACGACTTCGAACAAGAGACGGTAACAACCGCGACCACGATCAACGGCAATCTCGACATAGCCGATCAAGCTGTCATCGAAGAGGGCGACGTCGTGGTCAACGGCGATCTCGACGCCGATACGGCCCGGGTGGGCGTTTCGCTCAGCGGCGATACCGACGGCGCGGATGCCTCGTTGGCGGTCAACACCGGCGCGGTGACGATCGGCAACGGAAACGGAAATCTGGATATCGGCTTCCGCGAGACGGCTTCGCTTTCCGGCACTCCGCAAACCGTCGGCTCGCTGGACTTGAGCAATGCGAGCGGAGTGACCGTTGACGTCAGCAATGTGCGGATCGGCATCATTAACGGCAATCTGTCCGGTGAGGGCACGGCGCGCGGAGACTTGATTTTCTCCGATGCGGGAACGAATGCACTCACTGCCGATTCTGTCATTGCCGGCGATTCTTCCCATCGCGGGAACGGGGTTGTCAGCACGATTCAGTTTGGCGGAGCAGCCAACACGATGGACGTGGATTCGCTGACGCTGGGAGGCCAGAAGAGCCAGGCGACGATAACGATCGACGCCGGCGGCACCTTAACGCTGAGCGGCAACAACGGCGCGGCCGTGGATGCCGACCTGGGGTTCAATGTTACCGGCAACACCGGTACCCAGTCCGTCGGCACGCTCGACATGACCGGCGGCACGCTGAACGCCACGTTCGGCACTTTGCGGTTGGGACGCCATAATGTGGGCGGAGGCAGCGGCACCGGAACGTTCACGTTCGGAAACGGACTCGTAACAGCCAGTTCCCTCGAGTTAGCAAACGGTGGAGGGAATCCGGCCGGCACGATCAACCAGAACGGCGGCGAACTGATCGTTTCGGGTCCGATCACCAGCGAAGGCGGAACGGCCGACTACAACCTGGCCGATGGCACGCTGCGATTCGAGACGCTGCAGAACAACGGCGGCACGTTCACCTTCGATTGGACGGGCGGCA